>JANYBT010000113.1 GCA_025360645.1 Acidobacteriaceae bacterium
CCCGGCTTGCTTCGGTAATGATGGTCGCCTTCTGCTTGGCTATGCGGGGTGCTTGTTGCTTTCCCTTCTGTCGGCGATGTCCCGGAGTTCCAGAACGATCTCTGACGCGTCGCGGACTCTTCGGAAGATCGCGTCAGCAGCCGAATCGAGGCGCCGTGCCGAATAAACTCATCCTCGCCGTGGAATGCGGCCATAGGGCTGGATTCCAACCCCCGGCACCGCCAGCGGGAAGGATTGCAAAACGACAGCTTACCGGATGCAGACTTTTGCACGTTTCTCCGTGGATTCGCGGGGCAGATGGCGGCCGTCACCGACGGGGACGTGTATTGCGTCATGGGGCCGGGCGGGTTGCCCAACCTAGACCGGGAGATGCGGGCGGCGGGATTTCACTGGTCGACCACCATCATCTGGGTTAAGGATCTCTTCGTTCTCTGCCGGAGCAAATACCACCACCGCTACGAGCCGATCTGGTACGGCTGGCACACAAAAGGCAAGAGTTCCTTCGGGAAGGCCCGAGACCTGGACGACGTGTGGGAGATCCCGCGGCCCCGCATTTCTGTCACCCACCCGACCATGAAGCCGGTCGAGCTTCCGGCGCGGGCGAGTCGCCAACAGCAGCCGCGTGGGCGACATAGTGTACGAGCCGTTCTGTGGCGCCGGGAGCACAATGGCGGCCGCCGAACAGCTGAAGCGAAAATGCTACGCCCTGGAGATCGCGCCCAAGTATGTGGCGGTGACGCTGCAGCGTCTCTCGGAAATGGGCTTGACGCCGGAACTCGCGAGGTGATGCCGTGGGCGGAAAAGGATCAGGGGGTCGCAACCGCAAACCGACAGCAGTCAAAGCTATCCAGGGAAACCCCGGCAGGCGGCCACTAAACAAGCAAGAGCCAAAGCCGAAGCCAGGAGAGCCTGAGATGCCCGAGGGGCTTTCTGGACCGGCTCAGACCGCTTGGAAACACATCGTGCCCATTCTGGGGCGGATGGGGGTCCTGACGATCGCCGACGGCGCCGCCCTGGCCGGCTATTGCCAGATGTTCGCCCGGTGGATCGAAGCGGAGGCTGCCATTCAGCAATATGGCATCATGGTCCCACGCAAGAGTCCCGAGGGCGTGGTGTTGCGGATTGAAGTCAACCCGGCGGTTCGCGTGGGGTCGGATGCGCTCCGGCACATGCGCAACTTCGCCGCGGAGTTTGGACTGACGCCGGCTTCCCGGGTTCGACTGGAAGTCGAAGGGCTGGGGATAGTCGGCGAACGCCACCAAGCCGGCGACGACCCATGGGCGAAATTTGGTGCTCCAGACGCACCGCCAGTTAATTGATCCCTTCACGGGCGGCGCTCGGCGTCCTCAGGATGCGCTGGACGTTTGCAAGTGAGTGAAGTTGGCTTGCAAACGGCATGTTAAAGACTTGGCGCGACACTCCGACTCTCCATGGCGTCGTGGCTTCCGAGGGCGCGGGCAAGCCGAAATGAATATAACCGTGGATGGCCACGGCGGCGCCGAAGTCTATTCGGCGGTTACGATTGCGACGGGCCCGAGATCGTTTCTAAGCTTGCGGCCCCCTGGGCGCGTCTCTATATATCCTAGCCCGTGCGCCTCTGACAGAGATTCCCGATAGCCACATCCCAAACATAGCTGCCGACTATCCGCACAATTTTGTTTATTCCGTGTTCTACCTAGCCCGAAAATGCTTAAACTTCTTGGCCCCTCACGCGCGGACTCCACGTCGCGCGCCCGAAGTGTGCCCAAACCCAGTAGAAGCGAAAAGAAGCTGTCATTGGAGAGGTGCCGGGCACTGCTAGGCCCTGGCCCTGCATTGAGCGATGCGGAACTGGAGAGGCTTCGGGATGACCTAATACTTGTGGCCTCCGTCATCAATGACGGCTTTGTCAAGAGCCGGAACGGTGGGGTCGCGCCCGGCGTCAGCACTCCGCAAACCGACGTCGACGCGCAAGAGCGCGCAGCCATTATGGAGTATGACGGCAAGATGAGCCGCACGGAAGCGGAGCGCGCCTCCGGCCTGCTCCCTTATGCTCCCGAGCGAACTCGCACCCGGTTTCCCTGAGACTCCTGACCCTTCGGCGCCTGAGTGAGGTATGCTGCACCGTTGGAAGTACCTGAGGTGTGCCTATATGAATGCCGTGATCTATTGCCGCGTATCAACGGCTGACCAGACGAAGAATCTGAGCCTTCCCACGCAACATTCCCGTTGTGTTGCCTACTGCACCACAAACGAGTGGACTGTCGTCGGCATCTTTAGGGATGAGGGCAAATCGGCGAAGACTCTGGATCGCCCTGAGTTCCAGAAAATGATCCGCTTCTGCAATCTTAAGCAAAATGCCGTCAAGTTCGTGGTCGTCCACGATTTAAGCCGATTCTCCCGCGACATGGGAGCTCAGGCTATGGTCCTTGCGCAGCTTGAAAGGGGAGGGGTTCGTCTGCGCTCTGTTATGGAAATCGTTGACGAAACGCCAGCGGGACGGTTCATGCGGAATATGTGCGGCGCAGTCAATCAGTTCGACAATGACCGCAAAGCTGAGCGAACAAAGTTGGGAATGCAGCGGGCGGTGTCCATCGGACGTTGGCCGTTTACTGCGCCCATCGGGTATTTGAATCTTCAAAGCGAACGGGTCGAAGGGCGCCCGAACCTGATTCCGGATCCAGAACGTGCGCCGATTGTCCGAAAGGCATTCGAACTGTTTGCGACTGGCACGCAAACAAAGCGGCAGGTACTCCGAACAATCACGACTCTGGGTCTTACGACTCGGGCTGGAAAGCCGTTGTCAGCGCAGACATTCCAGAGTTTGCTCGCGAATCCAATCTATGCCGGTTGGATTGTGATTCCAACGTGGGGCACCCGAGATCGGGGCTCGCATGAACCCATCGTCAGTGATGAACTTTTCCACCAGACCCAAGAGCTTCTGGACGGACGGAAAACTTCTGTCACCGCCCATGACCGGAATAACCCGGACTTTCCCCTCAGGGTCTTCGTTCGATGCGGGCGCTGCGGAACGCCGATCACAGGAGCGTGGGCGAAGGGGAAGGGCGGGCGATATGCCTATTATTGGTGCCGGAAAAGTTCATGCCGGGGTGTACGCGCCAGGCGGGATGACTTGGAGGGCCAGTTTGCTGCGCTACTGGAGAGTCTGGCACCGGAGAGTCGTTACATTCGGCTGTTTCAGACCGTCATGCGTGAGGTGTGGAACGAGAAGCAAGCCGACGCGAGATCTCTTCTGACAGCGGCGAAGAGGAAGCTCACCGAACTCGGTGATCGCAAGAATCGACTTGTGGATCTCCTGATGGAAGGCAAGCTGAGTCAGCAAGACTACGATGACCGGAGGGTGCGACTCCAGGGAGAAATCGAGTCGGCGGAAACAGCTGTTCGAGAGGCAGACCTCGACAGCCTTGATGTGGATGCGGTTCTGCAATTTGCAGAGCGACTAGTCAGAAGGCCAAAACAACTTTGGCTCGGCTCTGGCCTAGCACAAAGACAACGCCTTCAGTGTGTCTTTTTTCCCGATGGGCTCACCTTCACGAACGAAGGATTTTTAACCCCTGCAAGTAGCTCATTCTTCAATACGTTAGCGAGAATTTCGGACGGGAAATCAAGTTTGGCGTCCCCGACGGGATTCGAACCCGTGTTATCGCCGTGAAAGGGCGGTGTCCTAGGCCGGGCTAGACGACGGGGACAGCTCTGGGGCAGGTGTTCGTGCTGCGACTCCTTCATCGTAACAAGCGGTTTCGTCATGTGTCAAAAATCGGCGACTGCAACGCTGCATCACCTCGCGCAGCAAGGCCCACAGAAACTCCCCGCCACGCCGCTACTCGCATACAATAGCGAACGAAGCACCTGTATCTAAAAATGTCCGACCCCATCTATTTCAGCTTGTGGTTTTCCAGCTTCGAGCAGGACGACGTGCTCCCGCGCACCATTCTGACCCTGCACCAGTTCCCTTTTTCCAAGTTGCGGCCTGGCGTCACCTATCTGGCTCTGCAGCCCATCTCATGGAATGAACCCACTATCCTCGAGCAGCGGTTCACTCCGGGACTGGATCCCGAGGCTGCGGCCGACGCAGCTTCCGAGCTTCTGCATGAGGACTATGCTTACGTCTTCGAAGCCTACTGGGACCTGTGGACTCCAGGCGACACCGAAGCCTGGGAACTGCGGCCCGCCCTGGTCCGCTTTATCGCCCAAGCAGCGGAGTTCGACGAAGGCACCGCAACCCAGACTGGCCACATCCTCATTGACCTGGGCCCCGAGAGCGTCTTCTTGCAGGAAGGCGTCGCCCTCACTCCCGATGCCCAGGCCCGCGTCTGGTCCAATGTGCAGACCCTGATCGAGTTCACCAAGCGCGTGGAAAAGAATGGCGGCGCCACCGCGCGCCTGTTGTGGTCCGAGTCAGGCGAAGACCTGGCGCAGAAACTCATCGCTCGTCTGCAGAAAGTACAGTAGCTCTATGATCTCCAATCCCGTCCCCACCGCAATCGCTGGCCAGAAGTACATCAGCCTCACCACCTTTCGCAAGAGCGGGGTGGGAGTGGCGACTCCGGTATGGTTCGGGGAGCAAGCTGGCAAGCTCTACGTGATGTCCCGCAGCGATTCCGGCAAGTCCAAGCGAGTGCGCAACAACCCTGAGGTGAAGCTGGCGCCGTGCACCATGCGAGGCAAAGTGACGGGCCCAGAATTCCCCGCCCACGCGCGCATCATGACCGCCGAGGAGTCCGCCCTCGGTCGGGATGCCGTCCGCGCCAAATATTGGCTGGCCCGAATTCCCTTCTTGTGGAGCAAAGACAACATTTATTTCGAAATCAGTTTTTGAACCATGCCCTGAACTCCGCGCGGTGACGCATTTACGCCCAATCCCCTGCCCTGCTACCATTCGTAGTTCACGGCACCAACCGATTATCCGTATCACTCTTTCTTGGAGGCAAGATGGCAATCAAAGTAGGCATTAACGGATTTGGCCGCATCGGACGCAACGTTTTGCGCGCCTCGCTCAACGACAAAAACATCGACATCGTCGCAGTCAACGACCTCACCGATCCGAAAACGCTCGCCCACCTGCTTAAATACGACTCGATTCTCGGCAACCTGCCCCACACCATCACCGCCGGCGCGGACAGCATTTCGGTCGACGGCAAGATCATCAAAGTTTTCAAGGAGCGCGATCCTGCCAAGCTGGACTGGGAGTCTTCCGGCGTGCAAGTGGTCCTGGAATCCACCGGGCACTTCACTAACGCCGATGACGCGAAGAAGCACATGCGCGGTACGGTCAAGAAGGTCATCATCTCGGCTCCGGCCAAGAATGAGGACATCACCATTGTGCTGGGCGTGAACGAGCAGAAATACGACCCCGCCAAGCACCACATCATTTCTAACGCTTCCTGCACCACCAACTGCCTGGCAGCCATCGCCAAGGTGGTCAACGACAATTTCAAAATTGTCAGCGGTACCATGACCACCATTCACTCCTACACCAACGATCAGGTGATCCTCGACTTTCCCCACAAGGACTTGCGGCGCGCCCGAGCCGCAGCCCTCTCCATGATCCCGACGTCCACCGGCGCGGCCAAAGCCCTCAAGCTCGTCATTCCCGAACTGGCCGGAAAGCTCGACGGTTTCGCCATGCGCGTTCCCACCCCTAACGTCTCGGTGGTGGATTTGGTGGTGTTTGTCGAAAAGAAAACCACCAAAGAAGAAGTGAACGCCGCCCTCAAGAGTGCTTCCGAAGCCGGGCCGCTCAAAGGCTATCTGGGTTATGAAGAGAACGAACTGGTCTCCTCAGACTTCAAGGGCGACTCCCGATCGTCAATCGTGGACGCCGGCATGACCCTG
>JANYBT010000126.1 GCA_025360645.1 Acidobacteriaceae bacterium
TTCGCTACTTGCCCAAAGCTCCGCGAGGGTCAACGAGCCCCCCGACATCTGGGGCACGGCTTGATACGCCACTAACACCGCTGCCTTAGTGGCGCTCGATGAAGTCGTCCACGAGCCATAGCCGCCCGAATCAATTGCCCACACCACTCCGCTGCCGGTGGTCGAGCCGTCCCACGACACCGAGGGGGTTGTTCCCGGGTAGGGGTAAGTCTTCGGGGTCTTCTCCGGGTCCCCGGTTTGGCTGAACGACCCATTTGTAGTGCTGGCTTGATAGGCTATTAGCGCGGATCCTGACCCTCCCAAATACATGTAGTTTTGAGGGCTGCTGGCGGGGCCAGCCCAGAATGCCGCCGTTCCCCTTGTTTCGGGGGAGCCGCTGATGGTGGTCGAAGTGTTGATGCCCTGGAAGCACCCGGATGACGCGGACATCTGCACTCCATGGAGATAGAGTGGCTGCGCATACACGAGCCCGTCGAGCGCGGTGCTACCACTGGCGGGGGTGCTGCCCAGCAGCCCAAACCGGGAGTTCGTCTGGTTTAGGTTGAATACACTTGGGACGAGGAGCGACTCCTGCGAATTGACGCCGTCTCGCTGCGCGTCGTTATGGTAGGTGGTGACGCAGGGAGCAGTGGTACAGTTGGCGCCAGCCGTGCTGGAATCGATCTGGGCGCGGCTGGGGATGGCAGACACGACTACTGCGAGACACGCAAAAACGGCGAAGTTAAGAGTGGAGCGCGAAATGCAGTGTGTATGTGTGTCATTTAGCCATTCCCGTCTTGGTGGACTGACCACCCGGTGGATTGAATGGACAGTACACCGGATCGAATTCGGCTGTCAAGCAATTTATTCGGGAGTGTAGAAGTGGCTGATTTTGGGTCTGCGACCGATGCTCTGTGTGATCGGTAGTTCGGCATCTTCAGTCTCTGCGAGAGCGAGCGGGCTTTACCCGCCCGTTCTTCCACCAGTGAAAGTCAGTGCGGTTTCTGGGAGATCTGGTTTTGCATCGCGCTTAACAGCGGTGCGATCTCGCGGTCCCAGTAGGCCCAGTCATGGGTTCCGGGGTTCTCACGATACTCATAACGGATATGCCGCTGGGCGAGCTCCGACACAAAATCGCGATTGACTAAGAGAAAGCGGTCCTCCGAGCCGCAGGCCAAGTAGAGATAGGGGAGTTCGTCCGGGGCGGACTTGGGCAGAAGTTGAAAGATGTCGTTGTGAGCGCGGGTCGGATTGCCTGGTGCGCCGAAGACCTCCACCAGCTTAGGGGCGAATTCCGGGAGGCGGGAATCCAGATCTCGCGCGGCATCCATGGCCCCGCTCAGGCTTGCCGCAAAGGCGAATGAGTGCGGGTAGCGGAGGGCAAACTTCACCGCGCCATATCCGCCCATGGAGAGGCCGGCGATGGCGCGCGCCTGCCGGTCGCGGATGGTGCGGTAGCGGCCGTCCACTTCGGCGACCAGATCCCGGGCAACGTAGTCTTCAAATTTGTCCTTGGGCACGCTGGCGGAGTTGGTGTACCAGGAGTCGCCCGCATCCGGCATGACGATAATCCAGTCCATCCCGGAAACATGGCTTGCAAGGTGGGTGAGCGTGTCCCAATTCTGGTAATTGCCGAAGAGACCATGCAGCAAGTACAGCACGGGATAGCGTCGCGTGGTGGCGGGGTAATGGTGCGGAAGATAGAGGCGATACCGCATGTCTCGGTTGAGCGCCGCGCTATGAAAGCTGACATTCTTGACGATCGGCGAGGACGGCGAGACCGTACGCCGGGAAGGCTGAACGGGAGGCTGAGCCCACACCGCTATGGGCGTGGCGGTGCACAACAGGATCAGGGCAGCGCACAACAGGGGCGTCGCAGAGCGCAACAAGGCGGCGCTTCGTCTGAGAACAGCGATCATGCCAGATTGCCAACTTACGGGGTTCGTCATCCCTGGGTTCTCACATAAGCCTTAACGGTGGCGCACTCGTTACCTTCCGACTCGGCGGCGGGACGAATGGTGTACGGGCCTACGGCTGCGGGAACGATGAAAGTCTCGGCGTAGTGGACCGCGAAGGGCTCGAAAGCATGGGAGGGACTCTCCACCAGCGCCTCGCGGCCTTCCACCAGATTGAGTACATTGACGCCACCCTGCGTGTCATGCGCAACCACGTCGCGAAACCAGTGGCGGCGAGTTTCGATGAACTCGCGTTCATGCAGGCCGGTGCGTTCTTCCCGCCACCCAGGACCGCTGGCCATGGGTTCGAAGTGGTTGATCAGGTTCCGGCGCACCCATCCGGTGGTGCGGTCCCACTGAATATTGGCCGCGCCGTGAGCGAGGTGGATGGGACGAGGAAGGCCATTCAATCCCAGCCGTCCCCAATCCCACAGTTTGAAAGTAAAGATGTAAGGAGTGGCGCTGATTTCCAAAACCATGCTGTCCTTAGCCGAGCAGTGCACGGTGCCCGCCGGGATGAGGAAGTGATCGTGCTTTCGGGCTGGGAACAAGTTCACATACTGCTCCGCCGGGAAGGGTGGCCCACCCTGTTGTGCACGACCGAGATCGTGGAGCATGGCGGAAGCGTCGATGCCTTCCTTCAAGCCCAGGTACACAGTGCCGTCCTGTCCGGCATCCAGGATGTAGTAGCTTTCGTCCTGGGTATAGTTCATGCCAAAGGCTTCTTGAATGTACTCGGTCAGAGGATGAAGCTGGAAGGAGAGGTTGCCTCCTCCCATGGTGTCGAGAAAATCAAAGCGGATGGGAAACTCAGTTCCAAAGCGGCCATGGACGGCGTCGCCGAGGAGTTCGCGAGGTTGCTGGAAAACGAGGTCGATCGAGGGGATCTCTACCCGCACGTCGCCAAAGCCGAGGAGGAGGCTGTTTTCTTCTGGAACACAATCAAAGCACCAGGCATGATTCGGCTGGTCCTTGGGCAAATCGCAAACCTCTTCCATCCAGTGACCGCCCCAAGGACCGGGATCGAAGAATGGAACCACCCGAAAAGGCCGGTGCGCGGCCGTCTGCAATCCTTTGCGCAATGCGTTGCCCGGAATCATTTTCGGGAGGCGACGATCGTTCGTATCCAGTAGATAGTCGATCTTGGGGAACAATAACTTCTTCAGGCGATCGGCGGCACGCCAGTCCACAAAGTAAGCTCGTTTGTACTTTAAGGAAGGACTCTGGTCCAGATTGTCGGCACCCAGGTTTCCAATCTCCGCGCTACGCTGGCGTCGCTGAATTTCCCAGCGTGCCAGATCCGCATAGACCAGTACATCAGGGTCAGGACAAACCAGGGCTGCACCGGTGCCGACGATCAGCGTGGTGCCCTGCTTCTGCTGCGTCACGGACTGTCGAGCCGAGGCCAGAAGCGCAGGGTCGAAGAAGTCTTCCAGCACAATGCCGTTCATGCGGCCGAACACCGGATCGTCACCCAGGTAGGGCGCCAGCATTTGTTCAATCTGCTGAGGCCGCTTGAGCAGAGTGCAAGTGACGACGACTCGGGCGGGCTGCAACCCTTCCCGGAGGACTCGCTCCAGTTCTTCAAGAAAAACCCCCGGATAGCATTCCACCACCACCCGAGCATTCCGCGGGGCCGCCGTTTTTCGAAGCTGCTCAAGAATCGCCGGCCAGCCAAGCTGGCAGTCCGCTGCGGAGGGTCGCACCTGGACCCAAGGGAACTTGTCGTAATTCGAGAGTCGCGCCATCACGCCTCTTCGCTCAGCAGCGGGATGGCTCCGAAAATGCCGGCACTGTTGCCCAATTCGGCGGCGCGTACTTTTACTTTGCCCCACGGCGTCCACGCATGTTTCTCGACGTAAGACTGAATGTGCGGCAGGATGGCGTCGGCGCTCTCCATCACACCGCCGCCGAAGATCACGATCTCCGGGTCATAGGCGTGGATCAGCCCGACCGTAGCCGTCGCCCATACCTGGAGACAGCGGTCGCGGAGGGCCAGTGCAACTGGATCCTGAGCTTTGGCGAGGCGGAACAAAGATTCGAAGTTGACGGCTTTTTCCTGCGCCAACCGGCTCTGGACAAAGCCTGGCCACTCACGAGCAATCAGCGGGAGCGACCACCCAGAAGCCTCGGCCTCGGCACAGCCGATCGCGCCGCAAGTGCACTGCCGCCCGCCAAAAAGGACCGGGATGTGTCCGCCGAGGCAGCCGGCCTGGGCATGCTTGCCGCGGAGCAATTTTCCGCTGATCATGGCAGCGCCGCCAATCCCGGTACCCAGCGTGGTCATGACGATGTCGTCAAAGCCGCGGCCAGCGCCGGCATAGCGTTCGCCCAGCAGGGCCATGCGAGCGTCGTTTTCCAGGCGTAAGCGCACTCCGAGTTCGCTCTTCGCCCAAGTTTTCAGGTCGAGACCTCGCGCGTCGTCGTACTTTTGGTTGGTGGAAACAATCTCTGAAGTCCGGGAGTCAACCAGACCGCAGAAACTGAACCCGATGCCGAGGCAATCACTCGCCTTCAAGTGAGTTTGTTCGAGCAGCCGATGAAAAGCGCGTACGATCTCCGGAAGGACGGGGCGCAGCCCGATAGTCCCGTCGGTGGTGACGATTTCCGACGCAAGTATGGAGCGTTCATCCACAATCGCACAGGTCGCGTGCGACCCTCCCAGATCAATGGCTAAAGCTTGCACAGATCCTCCCAAGAATTACACCCAGCGGCTTGCCGCCGAAAGAACAAACACGGCCAAAACCAACACTGCGACCGCGGCCATCTGAACTTGCAGCGGCCGTTTGCCGCTGCCCTTCCACTCTCCGGTGATCACGCCCAGCACGCTGGCCGTGATGACAATCAGCGACATGAAAAGCGGCCAGCCCAGGATCGTTCCCCAGCTTCCCAGCTTTCCGCTGGCAATCCCATAGAGCGATGTGCTGCCGAACCAGAACAAGGCCATGACGAAGGCATAGAACCAATATCGTCCAGTTCCGGAATCAGAAAAGCGGCTCGCGGTCCGGTTCTTGTTCAGCAGGTACAAGCAGTAAGCAAGGTTGGGAATCGCGCCAGCCACCATGACGGGAAGCCAGGCGGCGTTGGGGGCCCACAATGGTGCAGCGCCCAGTCGCTGAGCCGAGGCCAGCAGGGGCGCTCCGAAAACCAGGCCGAGATTGACCATGGCGGCTCCCAGGCCGCAGCCAATCGCCAACAGCAAGCCTTCGGTGTAAGACCGCTTGCCCTGCTGTGGCGCTGACTTCGCGTGGGCCGCTTCTCTGAGGCGGCCGGCGATCGCACAAATCACCACCCCGACGAGCACCAGCAGCACTCCGAGCATCAAGCCGAGACCGCCCTTACTGAAGATTTTTTCTGGATGCAGGCGGAGAAGCGGAATCATGCTGCCAATGGCGGCTGACATGCCCAAGACGATGGAGAAAGTCAGCGCGATGCCGATCGCCTCAACCGCCAGCCCAAATAACACTTGCGCAATTCCCCAACCCGCGCCGAATGCCGCGACGGTCAGGATCAGCACCGGGCCAGCTTCCGCATAAACCTCGCCCAGGTGAGGAATCGTTAACAACGTCATTCCGAACGGCAGTACAAGCAGGGCAAAGACCGTCCACACCAGCCAGGTATTTTCCCAAGCCCAGCGGCGCGTGAACTTCATCGGGAGCGTAAAACTGGCATTGGTGACCCCCGCCAATAGCAGCAGCAATAAACCTGCAGTGGTATCGCCCATCATGACACTCCCATCATTTTCAGGTTTCGCGCCGGCACTCGTGCGCGGTCGTGGTTGTTGCCAACTACTGTGATTGACTGCTTGTCGAGTTCGATGTCGAGAATCTCACGCCAACCCGGATTCACCGGGGTAAGAAAAATGGCATACGCGACCTGTAACTTGCCGCGCGCGGGAATGCGCTGGAAGGTGGGCGCGCCAAATAACGTCCCGGTCTCGAATGCCTCCCGTTTGCCCACTGGCATGGGAGTGGTTCCGAACTCCAAGCCTCGAGCCTGAGTCTTGCCTTTCCACGGGGATCCCAGGCGCGCGCAATTCTCCTCCCATATCGCGACCCACGGAAATGTCTTGCGGGGGAAACAGTATCCCAGCACCAGACCCAGCCGGAAATTCAGAGCCGCCACGAAGCTCCACTCCCGCTCCGGACTCAACAAGGCTGACGCGACAAAGCCGGTCCCCGAACGTGAGAAAGGGCGGGAAATATCCGCCAGGCCACCGTCTTCCGCAGGCGCGAGGGGCCAGGCAAATTCTTTGGAATTTGCCAGCAGACTCCTGCCTTCGTAGCCGTGGGGCCAAGTCATGCCGCGCTCGGCGGGCACGCATACCTGGCTCTCGCCCGCCTGCAAAAATGGGGGCCCCAGGGTCACGTGCTGGGTCCAATGAAAGAAGTGATCCATCGGCCGCAGGTTGAAGATCGTTTCCGACACATACACCACTGTTTCGTCACGCCGCATGCTAAGCTCGCGCTGAAACTTCAAGCCGGCGTGCGGAAGTTTTGCTTCCATCCATAGGCTGGCGGACGCATTCGATTGCGACTGTCGCAGCACTCTCCACTGGTTGACTCCCGCCTCGCCGTGAAGGCACAGACCTTCGCGAGCCTCAGCTTCCGAAGGAGCGCCAAAGTAGTCGAGGCAGAGAGCGTGTCCGGTGAAGCCGGCCAGAAACTTGCCGACGAATGCGGGACCATAAATGCGGTTGTGCAGGCGGGCTTGGTAACGCTTCGGATCCACCGAGGGCCAGGGTGCCTCCCAGAGAACGTTTCCCCGTTGGTTCTCAGGGCCGGTGCTCAAGCGCAGATCGGCAATCGCGCCGCCCCCGGTCAGGGTGACCAATTCGATGGCGCCACTCGCCAAGCGCAATGCCGGCCGGCCTTTCCATTTGGTCTTGCCACATTTGGGAGGCGATGTGACCGTCTCTTTCATATCGCCATACCGCCATCAATCGGGAAAGCGACGCCGGTCACGAACTGCGCTTCGTCGGAAACCAAATAGAGTGCTGCCTTGGCGACCTCGTCGGCGGTGCCTAACCGCCCCATCGGTTGCCGCGCGACAAACTGACGCAACGCTTCCTCCGGGTCGGGAAAGGCGGCCATGCGCTGACGGAACGACGGAGTGTCCACGGTTCCCGGACACAAACAGTTCACGCGAATGTGGTCGCGAACATAATCCAGCGCCATGCTCCGCGTGAGCGCGAGCACCGCGCCTTTGGAAGTGCTGTAGGCGGCACGGTCGGGTACGCTGCGCAACGCGGTCGCGGACGCCGTGTTCAAGATGACTCCTCCGCCTTGCCGCAGAAATACCGGCACCACTTCGTGACAGAGCAGATACATGCTCTTCAGGTTGACCGTCATGGTGCGGTCCCAATCGGCTTCGGTGGTCATGTGGATTTTGCCGTGAGGCACAATGCCCGCATTGTTGAACAGGATGTCCACTCGGCCGAAGTGCCCCAGCACGGCGCGGACAACCTGCTGCACTGCGTCTGCGGTCGCGACATCGGCTGGCAGTGCAAGGGCTTCGCCTCCCGCAGTGCTAATTTCCTGGACGACCGTCTGAATGCCATTGGCATCGAGATCCACGGCGGCCACTTTTGCTCCTTCGCGCGCGAACAACAGCGCGGACGCTCGGCCAATCCCAGCCGCTGCTCCGGTAATGATCGCGACTTTTCCCTCGAGGCGATTCATTTCTTGGCCGCCGCTCCGGTGCCGCTTTCCTGGAAACCCATGCCTCCCGTGGGCACCAGCATACCGCCGTCTACCATCAAGGCCGTCCCGGTGATGAAGGAAGCCCAATCGCTGGCCAGAAATGCAATCGCATTCGCCACTTCTTCGGGTTGTCCCACTCGACCCAGGGGATGCATGCGGTCGCAAGTAGCCAGCACCTTCTCTGGATCTGGATCCAAACTGGCCGCCCAGCGCAGCATAGGAGTATCGATCGCGCCCGGACATACGCAATTTACTCGAATATTGTTGCCGGCGTAGTCGAGCGACATGGCGCGCACCAATCCGAGCAGCGCATGTTTCGCGGTCACATAAGCCGCCGAGTTGCCCACCGCGGTGAAGCATTGCACCGAGCCCACCACTACGATCGCGCCGGATGCGCGCTTCTTCAGGTGGGGAACCGCGTATTTCGCCGCGTGGAAACAACCCTTCAGGTTTACCGCCATCACCTCATCCCACAGGTCTTCGCTGGTGCCGACGACATCGCCGTAGCGCTGAATGCCGGCATTGCTGACCAGCACGTCAATACCGCCGAACGCCGCTGCAGCAGAGTTCATGGCGTTCTCCACCTGGGCGGGCACGGCAACGTCGCACTCATAAAACTCGACGCGCTTGGCGTTCCCGGACAATGCTAGCGCAGCTTTTTCACCCGCGAGCCGGTCACGGTCAAGGATGGCAACGTCTGCACCCAGATCGGCGAACCGCCTGGCCGTGGCCTCGCCAATGCCCATCGCCCCGCCGGTGATGACCGCAACTTTTCCCTTGAAGCTGATGCTCATGTTGTTCCCCCTGTGCGGATGGTTAAGGCCGCTCGGACGACGACTGCGCCAATCGCGATTGCGTGACCAAGCGCAGCGTGATTACTTCGAAAGGCCGGACCTCAAGCTCGACGCCATTGGCGCTGGAGTGAAGATGGGTCTCGTCATCTTCAAGACCCGAGCAGCGCCATGCCTCCCGTATTTGCAAGTAGGGGCTGCCAATCTTCACTCTAGTAGTCTTTCCGCCGAGTTCTTCCAGACGGAGAATCGTACCGCGTCCGTCTTCCGCGATTTTCCAGGTCACCAGTGCCACGTCTGGATTCTCCAGGCTAATCAAGCTGGCCCGATCCGCAGGCAGCGATCCTGGCTGGACCGATGGGTTGACCAAGTCCGACTCCAAGGGCGTCATACTCTCCCACCCAGCGCGGGTCAGCCCAGCCGGATCGAAATCGCGGCCACTCACGATCGAATAATGGTAAGTAAAGTCCCCGCCTTGCGCGGGAGCAAAATTCGTCCCCCAATAGTTGTTCATCAACCAGGAAAAAATCGACTCCGACCTCGGGACAAAGGAGCCGGGCCAGTTTCCGCGTACGATGTCACCAAAATTGACCAGCGGAGCATCGTGAGGGATGACCGCCGCACTCCAAGAGCCGCCGTTCACCGCAGCCCAGTGGTTGACGGTGTACCACTCACGGCTGCCGCCCGCCAACTCGTCGTGAGCGGGATCCACCCAGCCGTTCTGCGTCTCGTAAGCAAATGTCGGATGCTCTGCTGCGAGCGGGAAGGCAATGTACACCGCTTCTTTGGTGAGCACTGAATCTTTGTGCAGGCGATAGGTGAGCTCAATGCGCTTCTGCCAGTTGGAGAGAGTGATCTCAGTGCGTATCGTGGGAGTATGTGGAGCCGAGGACTCCAGCACAAGGTTGATGCCGTCCGCAGTTTCGGTCGCCTCGACGATACGCCCATGGCTGGCTGGGACGGCTGTGAGTTGCGGCGGCTTGAGCGCCGCGCCGAAGCGATACAGGCTATTGTTCGGCATGTCGTCCGCGCCCGAGACGTAAACGTAGGCTCCAAAACGATAGGGACTATTCGCGTCCACGAGTTCGCGGCCCAGATCCTTGTCCCAGATACTGCGGAACGCCCCCGAGTCGGCATCGACAGCGACCCGATAGTAGCGATTCTCAAAGCTTGTACCACTCACCTTCTGGCTTGCGTCCCCGTCGCTTTTCACTGGCCGGAGGGCAAACATCTTGTAACCCATCGCCGGGACTTCGTGTGCGATAAATCGCACTCGCCGGTATCCGCCGCCGAATCCCGGCAAAGCAGTACCCCGGCCTGTGTACAGAGTCTCGACGGGCACTTGTTTTCCGGTGACGGTATCGAAGAGAGCAAGCCCATCTTGCAAGTCAGTCTCAACCGTGCCCGACCGCGTCCAGTTCAACGAATTGAAGACCACTACAGAAGAATCTTTGGGTCCCAGAAACGATTCCAGTTGGGCCCAGCTGCGATGCACCAACTCAGTAATCTCCCGTTGCGCGCTGGTGGCTCGCGACCGCTTCAGCTCCAACTGCCGTTGCGTCTGCTCGGCATCGGGTTGGGTGGTGGCGCCGACGTAGGTCCAGGTATGCTCGTCAAAGAGCAGCATGTGACGCCAGGCATCCGCCAGGCGATCGCGTTCGGGCCGAAGATCTGGATTCAGCGCCGCGGCAATCGTCCCCAGTTTTTCCGCGCTCAAAATGCGCTGCTGGTTCTGGCGATGAACAGCAGTGGCGAAGCTATCGGATCCGAAGCCGTCCTCCCAGTAAGGGCCGAAGTCCCCGCGATAGGTGGGAATCTGCCCGTTGAAAGGCTTCTCGATTGCCGCCATCGCATCCGCAAAGGTCGAGAACTCAAGCTTCGGCCATGCATACAGTTTGTTCCACTGTGCGGGCAGGAATGCCTGCTCTTTTGAGAGCGGTGTGTTTTCCAGTTGCGTGCCGAAGATGATGGCGGCCGATGCTTTAAAATCTGGCCTCGAATAGGCTTGCAGGAATACCGGCAGTGAATCGTGAACCGCGGCCAAGCGAGGCGGCGTGCCAAACAATGTCGCCAGCTGCAGGTAGGCGCGTGAGTACCACATCAACACCTTGCCGCCATCGGGACCTTGCCAATAGAACGGCGACTTTTCGTTCCAGCGCCCGAGCAAGACCACTGGAGCGCGCCAACTGTTGCTGGCCGCCGCGAAATATTTCACGCCGGAGTCAGCCAGCACAGAAGCATAAGACCAGCTGTAGGACGGCACGTCGGTGATGTGTGCCGCGCCTGTGGCAAATCCATGTTGTGCCGCGAACTGGTGGCTGTCGTAAAGCGAGCGAAAAAGCCCTTCCAGTGAAGCGGTCCCTGTGTGCTGGTTGGCATACTGCGGCGGCAGGACTATCTTGCCCTGCTGCATCGCGCGCACAAATTGCGCCCGCTTTTCATCGGATCGGCCCTGAAGATATTTCTCAGCCACCCAAAAGCCATCCAGCGTCCAGCGAAAGTCGGGCACTTGTTTTTGGATCTCCATCGCGCCATCGACCGATTCCGCGTGGAGTTCCGCCACTTTCTCGGGATAATCCGTGAAGCCGACGTCCAAATGCTCGTGCGGAACGATAAATACGGTCCACTTGCGGGCCGCGACCAATTCCACGCGGAACGAGCGCAAGCTTCCTTGGCTGCCGATTCTCAATTCGCCGGCGACCGACCCCGTCCACTCTGGGACTTCAAATTCCAGTCTCTGTTCCCCGAAGGCTTCGGCTGAAACAAACTTGGTATGGATAGTGTTGCCACCGACGGTGAGCTCTGCGTCACCCTCGGCTGGCATGTGCGCAAATCCGGTAAAGACCTCGACCACTTCCTTGAGGCCGTCGGCGGCTTGCCGGTAATAAATTGTTGGCACCGCCAGGGGCTCAATCTTAGCGGCATCGTAGCGGCCGTCAGGGTCCTCGTCCAACTCCAATGCGTCATACACCAGTCCGGTGTGTCCTGGTGCAATCGAGCCCAGCGACGTTTCGACCTGAGGAGGATCGTCGAGTGCGGTGAGCACAAGGTCGTTCTCCCCTTGCCGGAACCACTCCGCAGGTAGTTCGATGGTCTTTTTGTCCCAAGAGGTCTGCGGTACGAAGGTGCCCTCCCAATCTCCCGCCCGATAGTCCAGCTTCGGATGAAAATAGAAGCGTCCGCTATGTCCGTTTAAATCCAACTTGAGGTAGGAAAGTCTTGGCGTTTCGTAGAGCACAGCAATGGTCAAGCGATAGACGCCTTGCGGTGGCTGCTTAAGATCAAACCGCACCGTAAACGGGTGTTCGCGTTTACCAGTCATGCCATTCGCCGGACCGGGTTGGAAGCGCCACCAGTCCTGGGAGTCTTTGCTCAAGCCCACCCGGTATACCGGAGCTTGTTTGGCGTCAGAGTAGTCAATGCCCTGGCTGCGAAATTCGGCGGAAGAGTAATCGAAAGTGCCAATACGCCAGATCACAGGCCCGGCGGCGAAGGCGGGCGCAGAAACCATCGCCAATGCCAACACGACCAGAATTGTCATACGGAATGTCGAGCCGGGCAGCATCCGCGTCACCACTTTGGCTGGCAGATAATCATGCCGGGCCGTCGCGAGTCTTCGATCCAGGATCCCATCTGTTGCTGCTTCGCCAGTTCGTGGTATTTAGCCAACTTGTCACGGTCCAGCGTGACGCCCAGACCGGGCCCCGTGGGCACCGCCATTTTGCCGTCGTGATATTGCAGCTTGCCGCCGTCGATAATATCGTCGGTGAGATGGTGGTAGTGAGAATCGGGAGCCACCGTCAGATTGGGGAGCGCGGCCGCTAAGTGCAGCATCGCGGCCTGCGAGATGCCAAACTCGGCGCCGCTGTGCATGCCGATGTCCACTCCCATCGCTTCGCAGATCTGGCCTGCCAATTTGGCGCGGGTAATGCCCCCGTACCAGTGGGGATCGAGCAGCACGACGTCCAGAACATCCATTACCACGTTGGGCACCAGGTCCTCGAAGGCAAATACTGACATATTGGAAGCCAGCGTGACCCATGGGGCCTTGGCATTCACCCGGCCCATCGCACGCATGCCCCAGACCGGATCTTCCAGATACTCGAGATCGTAGTCGTGCAGTTTGCGCGCTACACGGATGGCGGTCGTCACCGACCAGGCCGCATTCGGGTCGAGGCGAATCTTCAACTTCGGAAAAGCCTCGCGCAAGGCGATGAAGGTCTCGATTTCCTCATCCGGGGGCAATACTCCATTCTTGTATTTCAGGGTCGCGAAGCCATATTGCTCCACCAGTTGCTTCGCGAATGCCACCATCTGCGTGGAGTTGGAAACCTCTCCCGCGCCTTTGTCATTGGCGTAGCGATAGAACAGGTAGCCGGCGAAGGGGATCTCATTGCGCATCTTGCCGCCGATAAGATCGCACACCGGTTTTCCGAGGGCCTTCCCCTGTAAGTCGAGGCAGGCGAACTCCAGGGCCGCGAACCCAAGCACGTAGCCAAAGAGTTTGAGTGCGCTGGGCGCGGCCAGCTTCCAGCGAATGCGTTCCAGTTGAAACGGGTCTTCCCCAATCAGCAGAGGCCGCAGTTCCGCGAGTTGTCCTTCGCGGCTGGCGCCCCCGTAACACTCGCCCAGACCAATCAGGCCTTCATCCGTATGCACTTCCACGACAATTCGGGAAAAGCCCGGGTGAGAGCCGAAGGCGTAACGCAAAGGCGCTTCAATCGGGATAAATACTGGCGTCCAGCGAACATCCGTGATCTTCATTGCACCCGCCCCTTGCTCCATTCTGCACTGCTACCGCTGGTTGACCAGCAACTGCCCGCGCCCTCCTGCGGGCGCACGCGAAATGTGCCAGCGTCCGAGGTTGGCAACATACATTTGGTCGAAGTCGGGTCCGCCGAACGCAAGGTTTGTCGGACGAGCAATCATGGTTCCTTGCGGGTCGTAGGCCAGGAGTGACACTTTGCCCGCGGGCGTCACTTTGTACAAGTTGTCAGAGGCGTAGCAGGTCACCAGCAGATTGCCCGCGGCATCGAGCGCCGAGCCGTCGGGGACTCGATGGAGGCCCGACGCGTAGAGCCGCGGCTTGCCCGCACGCCCGTCAGCCAGAATTTCGACTTTCATCACGTTGTCGCGAGTACTCTGCACGATATACAGAAATTTTTCGTCGGCGCTCAATGACAGCCCATTGGGAAACGCAAAGGGGCCGGCGAAGACTTCAGCTCGGCCATTCGCGCGAAGCCGGTACACCCATCCGTTGACGTCGTTGAAATCGCCGGAGTCGGAAAAATAGAGGTTGCCCTCCGAATCAAATACCGAGAAATTCGGCGTCTTCAGTTTGCGGGCGCCCACCCGGCCCCAACTCGCCAGCACATGCCCTTTGCGAGTCACCCGCACCAGCGCCGGCAACTTAAAATTGCAAACGTAGAGTTCCTGATCTCGCGAAAAGGTCAGGCCCAGGTTGAAGCCGCCCAGGCGAACCACTTCCTGCACCCGGCCTCGCGAATCGATGCGATAAATCTGTCCCAGTTCGCCGCCGGCCCACAAGGCGCCGTCCGCGTCGAAGGCCAGGCCCTCGGGATGATCGAGTCCGTCGGCAAAGCTGCGGAAGCGTTTGAGCGGAATCAATGGTCGCATTGTTTGTCTGACAAAGAAAAGGTATATACTGCAAAGAATTTGCTGTCAACCGCAAAGACCGCGGGGCGGAACGGCAGCGGAAGGGGTGGCGGCCAAGGCGTATGAAACTCGTACAATTTCAGGCAGACAGTGCGGATGTGCGGCTGGGGATGGTTCTCGGCGACCGGGTGGTTGACTTAACCGCCGCTGCGCTGAGCGCCGGGGAAAACCCTGCACCCTGGGAGAGCATGCTCAGCCTCCTGCAGTGTGGTGCTCCGGCTCTGGCTTTGGCGCAAGGGCTGGCACAGCAACCGTCAGCGCAGAAGTCCAGCCGGCTGCTGGCGAATGTCCAGCTGATGGCTCCCATCTCGCGACCGGGCAAGATTATTGCCATTGGATTGAACTACCGCGATCACTGCGTGGAACAGGGAATCGAACCGCCTACGCTCCCGCTGATCTTCGCAAAATTTCCTAGCAGTATCACTGGACCTTATGATCCGATCGTGCTGCCCGATGATGACGCGCAAGTTGATTACGAGGCGGAATTAGGTGTGGTTATTGGCCGTCATGCGAAACGAGTGTCAGCGCACCAGGCCATGGACTTCGTTGTTGGCTACATGGTTCTCAACGATGTGTCGGCCCGCAGGTGGCAGTTTTCAGATCGGCAGTGGGTGCGCGGAAAGTCTTGCGACACCTTCTGTCCCGTGGGTCCATGGCTGACCACAAGGGACGAGATCCCCGACCCGCACGCATTGCACATTAGCACCCGGGTGAACGGACATCTGCTTCAAGATTCCAACACCAGCAACTTGATCTTCCGGATTCCAGAGCTGATTCAGTTCATCACCGCCAGCATCCGGTTGGAGCCTGGAGACATTATCGCCACGGGCACACCAGTCGGCGTCGGCTGCTTTCGCCAACCGCCCATCTTTCTCCGTGCCGGCGACATGGTGGAAATCGAGATCGAAGGTTTGGGAACCTTACGGAACCCGGTCGAGGGCATTTCCGCGCGGTAATGTGCAAATCTTATTCTCCCGCAATTTTTCCGCTTGACAATGGCTGACTTTGTCTGACAAACTATGCCTCGGGAGACTCGGTGTCGGCCTTCGCAGAGCGCTTAACGACGCAATCGGCTCGCAGCGAAACGGTGATGGAAGCCGTGGCGCGACGCATTGAGAGCCTCATCCGGAGCGGGGAACTCCGGGTTGGCAGCCGCCTTCCGCCCGAACCCCAACTCGCCGTCATGCTGGGCGTCAGCCGCAGTTCGCTGCGCGAAGGCCTGAAAGGATTGATGTTTCTCGGCTTGATCAAGGCCCGCCCCGGCCATGGCACCTACATCCAATCTTCCCTGGGACGAGGTGCGAGCCGCCATTTCAAATGGATGCTGCTGCTGCGGGAAGTGAAGTACCTGGAAATCTACGAATTGCGCAAGATCCTGGAGCCCGCGGTGGCCGCGCTCGCCGCACGTCGCGCCAGCCCGGAAGACCTGGAAAAAATGGAAGCTGCCATCCTGGGAATGAAAAGCAACTTCGCCCGTCCCGAACAGTACATGGCCTGCGAACTCGCATTTCACGAGGAATTTGGTCGAGCGGCAAAAAACGCCGCCATCGAAATGATGTTGCGGATGATGTATGCGGCGCTGGCCGAAGGACGGCGCCGGACTCTTCCATTAATTGCCGACTTTGAAAGCAACTGGCGTCGTCACCAGCGGATCTTGCGTTTGATCGCGCGTCGGGACGCCGCCGGGGCACGTCGCGCGGTGCTCGACGATCTGCGGTATGCCGAAACCCTGTTGCGCAAAGACCTGAAAGCCCAGGAAAACTTTCGCAGCAAGGTTGGGGAAATTCAGTTGGAACCATCGAAGACAAAACGTAAAGCTCCTGCCAAATTGCAGCGAGCGGATCTCAAACAGGGGTGAAATTATGCTGCAAATGAATCTCAAGACTTGGCAGGGTCGGACAGTCCTCAGCCTGGCCCTGCTGTTTCTCAGCTCCAATGTTTTCGCTCAGTACGATACCGGCAGCATTACCGGCATCGTTCGGGATAAGAGCGGAGCGGTCGTCTCTGGCGCCGAGGTGAAGGTCACCGACACCAAGACCGGGCGCGTCTATAACGTGACGACCGGCAGCGTGGGCGAATACAGCGTTCCCGGCTTGCCGGCTGGCCCCTACAAGGTTGAAGTGGGCCACCCTGGGTTCGAGACCGCAATCGTTTCCGGCGTCACGCTCTACGCCGCCACCACCCGCAGCGTGGACGTTGAACTCAAGGTGGGCGCCTCCAGCGAACAAGTTTCGGTGGTGGCGGAAACTCTGACCGTCAATACGCAAACCAGCGATAGCGGCAGCTCGATCGCCTCCAAACAGGTCACCAATCTTCCCTTGAACGGGCGGGATTTCACCTCCCTGATCGCATTGGTCCCTGGGTCGGTGACGACTGGCGGTTTTGGCCAGAACAGCCTCGGCGGGTTTGAGACCACCTTTGCCGGTGTCAACGTGCTGCTGGACGGCGCCGATGCCACTCGCATCGACGTCAATGCGGTCAGCACTCAGCTAGGGCGCCAGGCCTCGCGCATTAGCCGCGCCAGCGTCGACAGCATCGAGGAATTCAAGGTCCTTTCAGGGGTTTACTCCGCCGAGTATGGCCGCTCCAACGGCGATATCGTCAACGTAATTACCAAGTCCGGCGGCAACTCCTTTCACGGCAACTTGTTCGAATTTTTTCGCAACGACGCGCTTGATGCCAGGAATTACTTTGCCACCTCGCCCACGCCCCTGAAGCTCAACCAGTTCGGCGGCAAT
Source organism: Acidobacteriaceae bacterium (assembly GCA_025360645.1). Lineage (GTDB taxonomy): Bacteria > Acidobacteriota > Terriglobia > Terriglobales > Acidobacteriaceae > JANYBT01. Next base: position 16,842 of record JANYBT010000126.1, read on the forward strand.
GTGGGTGGCCCAATCGTGAAAGACAAGCTCTTCTTTTTTGTGAACTACGAGGGAGTGCGTCAGATTGTCACCAATCCGACGGGCCCGATCGCGGTGCTCACCCAAGCGACGCGCAACAGCGGAGTCGCTTCCATCCAACCATTCTTCAATGCCCTTCCGCTGCCCAATGTGCCAGGGCCTGTGGTCTTTAAGGGCGCCGGCCCGGGGGGCACGGACGTGATTCGCACTGACTTGGGTTTTTTCCAAGGCACACTGCGGAATACCATCCGCGAAGACACGGGGTCGATCAAGGTTGACTACAACGCTTCCAACCGGGACACGTTTTCGGTGCGATACAATATTTCCGATTCCTTTACCAGCACCCAATACGGCATCGCGATTGATCAGGTCTCGCCATCGACGAGCCGGAACCATCTGGCCAAAGGGACCTGGAACCACACCTTCCGTCCCAATCTACTGAACGAATTTGGCGTTGCCTATAACCGCCCGCAGACCGATTCGCTGGGTGGCGGCGGCAACTTCCCCATCTTCCAATGTTTCTTCTGTGACGCGACCAATACGTTTGGGGCAGCGCCCGGGCCGGCCCTGTTTTCGGATCGGCGGCCCCAGCATTCGCTGCAATTCCTGGACACCCTCACTTGGATTAAGGGCCGCCACGCAATACGCGCGGGCCTCGACATCCGCCACGCCGTCACGAACGATGCGCTCGACCCGCAGGAGTTCCTGAGCTATGGCGGGACGCTCGGACTACTTTTCAACTCGGGCTTTTCGCTAAGCACCCTGGGGCACACCGAGGTGAGCCTGCAGAACACGAATTATGGGTTCTTTGTGCAGGACGACTTCCGCATTCTGCCTCGCCTGACCCTCAACCTCGGTTTGCGCTACGAATACAACTCGGTGCTGCACGGCGATAAAATCGGCAACTTCGACATCGCTACGCTCTCACTTCTGCCCCAAGGCGCGGGATTGTACAAGCCCGATCGCAACAACTTTGCGCCGCGTTTGGGCTTCGCTTGGGATCCCTACGGAAACGGCAACACTGTGGTGCGCGGAGGCTTTGGGGTTTTCTACAGCCCGCAGCTTACCGGCGCGGCTTTGTCGCTGGCGGGAAACTACCAACAGGGTTTCAGCATCAACGTTTTCGATCTTCTGTTTGGGACCCGCGTTTGTACTCCCTCGCTGACCATTGCCTATCCGGTGCAGAATCCGTTGCCGGTTTGCACTCCGGCGCTTCCGGCCAATGTAAATGCGCTCGACCAGAACCTGCGCGATCCCTACTCTTTGCACTGGAGCCTGGGTGTGCAGCGTCAGATCGTGCGGGACACGGTTCTTGAAATTGCTTACGTGGGCAACCGGGGCGTCAAGCTTCCCGCCGGCGCGGCCTATGCCGGCGAAGAGCTGAATCTATCTCCCTTCCCTGGCAACAACCAGATCAGTCAAAATTTTGGGCAGATCCGCCGCCTGGGAGACTTCCTTGACTCGAACTACCACTCGATGCAGGTGAGCCTGCGGCGCCACGTTGGAAATAGCCTGAACCTCGACGCCAATTACACCTGGTCCCATGAACGCGACGATGCTGTCAACATTCTGACCGGCGCCTTCCAGAACTCCCACAATCCAAAGGGCGATTTTGCCAATGGCGACATCGACGTCCGGCACAACTTCACTCTCGGTGCGGTCTGGGACGTCCCCGCGGGAAATTCGCTCCCCAAAGCGGTCGCCAAAGGCTGGCAAGTTAGCTCGTTGATCCAGGCTCGAGGCGGTCTGCCGGTGAACATCGCCTTGGCATCGCCCTTCTTCGGCATTGACCAACTTCGCCCGAACCTGGTTCCTGGACAGAGCATCAAGGCTAGCAACTATAGCGTGCCTGGAAGTCAATTTAACCCGGCCGCCTTCGTTGCGCCTCCCGCGTTTACGTATGGTAACCTCCCGCGGAATGCCGGGCGCGGGCCAGGCTTTGCCCAAGTCGATCTAGGCGTTTCCAAAACCACTCAGCTGACGGAGCGCATGGGTCTGCAGGTGCGAGCGGAGTTGTTCAACGTCTTCAACCATCCCAATTTCAACAGCCCGTCAGGACTGCTGAATGATCCCAACTTCGGCAAGAGCACCAGCACCATCGGAGATCTAGTCGGAACCGGAACGTCCCGACAGGCACAACTCGCGCTCAAGCTCATTTTTTAACCCAGAACGTTTCCACGCTCACGAGCAGGGCTTCCCTTGAGGAAGCCCTTTTTTACTGGGAAGCAAGCAGGAGGAATCTCATTGAGCCGCTTCACTTCGACTAGTCTCTTTTTGCTGATGCTCACGGTCTTGGTAGCCGCGCAAACCAAACCCACGAGCGAGGCGCATCACCGGATTCAGACCATCTACGTCATTCCCAGCAGCCATTGGGACCTCGGTTTCATCGCGCCTCCAGAAGAGGTTCTCCCGCGGTTGAAACCTCACCTCGACGAAGTGATTGCGGATGCCAAGGCGGATCCGGAATTTCGTTGGACGGTCGAGAGTGTGTGGCAGATCCGAGAGTGGCTGGCCCGCACCAAAGACCCCAAAGCCATTCAGGAGTTCGTGGACTTGGTGCAAAAGGGGCAAATCCAGGTATCCGCCGTTTTCGGCAGCATGCACACAGAATTTATGGGAACGGAGGCTCTCAATCGCATTGCTTACGACGCGAAAGAACTCCAGAAGCAGCTCGGTATCAAAACCGATTTTGCCATGATGGACGACGTGCCCGGATTCACTTTGCGTCTGCCCCAAATCCTGGCAGGCAGTGGCGTGAAGTACTTCGTCACCGGCTCCAACCTCTTTTTGTTTGGAGGCACTTCGCTCTCGCCGGCGCACGTTCCGTTTTACTGGGAGGGACCGGACGGCTCGCGGGTTCTCACCTGGCAGACCCAGAGCCGCTTTGGAGGATATACCGAGGCCTTGGCGGACTACTATCTCGACCCACCGGCGCTCGAGCCTTACACCAAGGAGCACTTCTATCCCAAAGAGTGGCAGGGATTGCCGCGTTTGGAGATCATGCAACGCGGTGTGGACAAGCTGCTGACGAAATATGAAGATGCGGGCTATCCCTACGACGCAGCCATGGTGCTCTATCTCCACGATTTCCTGCCGCCCTCGCAGGAAATGGACTCCCTGCTGCCGGGCATCCGGGAATGGAATGCCTCCGGTCGCCGGCCGCGAATCGTGGTGGCCACCCCCGCCAAGTTCTTTCAGCATCTGGAAGCGACCTACGGCGACAAGTTTCCCGTCTATCGCGGAGATTGGAGCGGGCTCTGGTCGGAAGTCAAATCCAATTCGCCAAAGATCAGTAGCGCCGCGCGTTGGACCCAGGACCACGCGCCGGTCGCGGAGATGCTCTGGAGCCTGCTGACATTCCGCGAAGCCACCAGCTATCCCGCCGGGAATTTCGAATCTGCCCGGATCAACCTGCTGAAATACGAGGAGCACTCGGGCGCGGCCCAGGTGGGATGGCCCAAACTAATGTCGCGGGCAGAGATCGACCAACAAAATAAGGAATACGCCCAGTACGCCAGCGACGCCCGAAGAGATATCGAACACTTGATTAACGACGGCATGCGGACGCTATTCTCCCAAGTCAGCGATGCCAGCGCCGCCAATCCTCTGGTCGTGTTCAATCCGAGTAGTTGGAGCCGGGACGGAGCCATAACGTTGGATGTCCCCGAAGGACAAAATCTCCGTGTGCAGGATGCGGCCGCGCACCAGGCAGCGCCAGCCCAGCGCATCTCGGCAGCACAGTGGTCGTTCCTTGCCAAAGATGTCCCCGGCAATGGCTACCGCACTTATGAGTTGGAGTTCTCTCCGGGAGCCGCGGCTTGGCGCAAGCAACCAGAGCTGTCGGGGTCGCAGATCGAGAACCAGTACTATCGGCTGCGAGTCCGCGGGCAAGATGGCGCCGTGAGCAGCCTGTTTGACAAGCAGCTCAATATGGAACTGGTGGATCCCAAGTCGCCCGAGACGTTCAACACGCTACATCGCTGGAACGGTGCTGCAACACTTGCTGCGCCGATTGACAAGGTCGAAATCGTCCGCGAGGGTGGGCCACTCTTCAGCAGCCTCACGATTCGCCGTCCGGGAAGCTTCTGGCCAGAGACGAGGATCTCTCTGCCCAACCACGAGAAGCGAGTCGAGTTCACCAACCTTCTCGATCGCACCAAGATGCCGTACGTCGCCAGTCTTCAACCGGGTGAGTACTACTCGTTTGATTTCCCGGTGAAGTTCGGCAGCTCAGCCAGCGTTTGGGTCGAGGACGGGGCCGGTTATCACCAAATCCCCGATGACTATCTGCCGGGCGCCCGCACCGACGCAGCGGTGCCCCAACACTCTCTTCTCCTGACTGGAGAGTCCGGCGGCAAGAAGGTCGGCATCGTGCTGGCCCAGCGCGAATCCTTCTTCGATTATCTGCCTGGGTTGCCCGGCGCCAAGGGTCCCGGGAAGTTCTTGAACACTGTCCGAGCCCTAGCCTTGCGCAAGCAGGACGAGGGCGACACGCGGGACCTCGGGATGGTCAACTTCGACAACCTGGAGCCAGGCTTCGAAAGTGTTCCGCTAAGTTTTGCCTTTGCATTGACCTCGAACGAGGGAGCGCCCAATTTTGTGCAAGCGCATGAAACTGGGACCGCGTTCGATGTCCCGCTGATCGCCGCCAAATTGCTGCCGCATACCATACCCGCAAAACTCACTGGTTCTTTTTTCTCGGTCAGTGCCCGCAACGTCGTCATGACCGCGTTTAAGCCGAGTGCGGATGGGAATCCCGACCACTACACCTTGCGTTTGCAGGAAATCGCCGGCCAAGCTACCCAAGTGCAGGTCAGCACTCCGCTGCCACTCGCGGAGGCGGCAACCACAAATTTGACCGAAGACCAGGTCATCGCGGCACAGCCTCTTCCCCTGAAGTTGCAAATAGGCGGGCATCAGACTTTGACCCTGCGTCTGACCATGCCGCACCAGAGCAAGACTCGCTCCGCTCGCTGGTGGGAATGGGAACAATAAGTTAGCCCGAACAACGGACCGGCCTAATGCGGTTTCGGATGGGGAGAAATGCGGCGCGATGGGGATGCCTTTCCCGCAGGCTGCTTCTTCGCTGGCAATGGGAGAGAAACCACTCTGGGCATGTAGATTGCCAGGTTGGTGGTCAGCTCCTCTACTTTCATGGTGTTGCAAACGTAGGTGATGAGCAGCCTTCCTGGCTGTTCAAACTCCGGATGCTCCTTGCCGGCGTAGCAGAAGGTGTTCTTGTCGTATCCGGGAGAGTCCTTCTGCATTTCCGGAATGTGGTAGATCGCTTCGCCCTGGCTCCAGGGCCCGCTCAGGCTGCTTGCGGAACGCAGCAAGATAATGTCGCTGGAAAGCCCCGGGGACTTCATCACTGCCAGCCACTTCTTGATGTCGGGATGATATCGAACCGACATCTCGCTGGCGCCGTGTTGCATGACTGCCATAGCGTCTGGTGGCTTGAAGCCAAGCTTCCAGGTTCCAGCGTGGGACAAGTATTGTAAATTTGTGGCGGGCGCATTCAATCCTGCCAGCGGAATTCGCGTCAGCATCATCGGTCGCGCACCCTTCTCGTACATGGCAAACAGATAGGCATATTCACCGTCGACGACCGCGGTGGCCGAGGGATAGGCGGCCACTCCATCCGGCACCAGCCGGAAATATTCAACCTTCCACTCTTGCGGATTGGCGCTCAGCCCGGAAACCTTGGCCAGGTCGGCGCCGCACGTCTCAAAGTCGAACCCGTCTGGCTTCTTCGCCCGCGCACTGCGCACGCACAGCAGCGTCACCCACAGCTCATCCCGGTAGACAAAACCATCCAGTGCCCAGTACCACGTGCCCTGGCTCTGGGATTGAAAAAAGTCCTGGGACTGACCGTCTTGACCGCGCCGAATCGCATATTGCAATTGCCACTCGCCCTGGCTGCACCGCGATACCCCGATGCTGTTTCGCACCATGCGCGGCTGGTTGCTTTCGACCACTCGCTTCTCGCCATAAAGTGTGTCGCCAAAAATCCACACTGAGCGGCCGTCCGGGAGGGGAATCGAGTAGGCCGCATCCGCTCCCCACCAGCCATCCTGGAATGGAAAGTTCGGCATACAGGGCCTGCTGGTCTCGGCGCGAACCAACCCACACCCGATGTACAGGAAAACAACTAGTATCGCGAATTGTCGCTGGAACCGGCTCTTTTCACCAGTGGACAGAACCATCCCTCTAGTCTAAAGCCAATCAGTTCACCGGCCCCAGTTTCCACTTGGCCAGGAATTTCCAGACCGCATCGTAGGCCTTGCGGTTGTCTTCATCGGAGAATTGGCCATGGCCGCCGCCCTTTACCGTGAACAACTCATTGGAAACTCCGGCTTTGTCCAGCGCTTGTTGAAGTCGCACTGCCTGACTGTAGGGCACCACCGGGTCTGCATCCCCGTGAATTGTGATGACGGGAGGATTGTCCTTGCGGACGTAGGTGAGAGGGGAGACTCGTCGCGCAATCTCTTGTTTGTCCGGCAAGCTTCCGAGCCATGCCACCGCGTAAGTCTTGCGATTCTCGCCCGCCAGCAGATCCGCGACATCGCTGATTCCGTACCAGTTCACGATGGCGGCAACGCGCGGCGACGCCTCTTTGTCTTCTCCCGGACAGTTGTTATCCAAGCCATCGCTCTCGGTCAACAGCCCGGTTGTGAGGGAGAGGTGTCCGCCCGCGGAGTGCCCCGTCACCACTAATCGAGCGGGATCAATGTGATAAGTCTTGGCATTGCGAACCACCCAACGCAGTGCACACCGGCAGTCTTCCACCGCCCCGGGAGCGTTCGAAACACTCGCCATACGGTACTCGACATTCACCGCTGCCCAGCCCATCTGCAGATAGGGAAGAACCTGGAGGACTGCGCCCGCTTTGTCCCCGAAAACCCACCCGCCGCCGTGAATGTAGATGACCGCCGGAACTGCAACGGTCGCGTCGTGGGGATAGACTACGTCCAACTTGTTTTGGTGGCCGTTTTCAACCCCATACACCACGTCGGGCTGAATCCAGTATTTGTTCCCGGCGTCGGCTGCGAAAAAGGTGGATTGTTGAGCCGTCGCGGAAGCTGCCGCAAGCACCAGCAAGAGCCAACACCAGGCAAATTTTCTTCTCATGCTTCCCCTCCATGAATCAACTAGCGCCAAGCAGGAATTATACAGACGGGACCTGGGCAAGATCGGGATCGAGAGCCCATTTATCTGCCATGATTCCGCCCCCCCAGCTACTCGACAGGTTAACTAGTTGTCTCGGAACCATCCCCGCCGACAAATCCTCGTGTTCGCGCAGTGGGAGCAACGGAGCACGACCGGGTCGTCCGATACCCACACAGACTGCTTCATCGGCCCTTGCCCGACGCGTCGAATGACATTTGCTGAGCCTGCAGGGCACCACAATCGCGATCAGGGGGCAAGGTGGACCCCAAACCCACCACCGGGAAAGATCGAGTAAGGTCGTTTCTCGACTGCTTGGCGGCCGGTAATCGGAGTGCCGCGCACAAGGTCATTTTTCGGTACACCCCATCGGGTATCTTCGGATCGAATGATTCGGATACGATTTGCGATTGTCGCTAACAGAAGTGAACTTTAATCCCATCGCCTTGGCGAACACAAGTGTATTGTAATCATACACTTACAGGCACTACGCTTTCCAGGGCCCGGTCAGTGCCGCTGCCAGACAGTAACTTTTGGGATCGAACTTCTTTGGAGGGAAAACGTCACTTTTGGTATCCTTTACCCGACAATTTGAGAGTGACGGAAGTGGACTCCATCTGTTGCCCGGTACAGTCTAAGCATCGCTCGGATGGTATTTCTTGGGTACAAGGAAGAAGTCCTTGATTTCATGAGTGCGCGAGGTTTTGAGGAGGCACAACCGTCATTGGGAAAACGGCACCGCCCGCAAATAATCATTCAAGACCAGAAGACTCTCTCCCCTCGCGATGTTCTCCCTCACGACAGGCTAACCCATCCTTGGCCGGGCCCTGCATTGTTGGTCGAGGCTGTCATCGAGCTCCCCATGTGCCCTCAGCGGACTCCGCAAGAAACATTGGGATCCGAGCCCAGCTCTACCGACGTCAGCGACCGATCAATGAGCTTCTCAATCAGTTCTTAACCCGGAATTGTTCTGTTGAGATGGCCGAATCATACCCTAAATTGCGCCCGCTACCGACAGCCCACCAGCCGGAGTGGCGGACCGGTGGGCGGAGGAACACGGAATTCGGCGGCGCTGTATCCACCCGGCCGACCTATGGAGGGCGGATACTTGGAAAATTTCAACGGGCGCTTGC
>JANYBT010000013.1 GCA_025360645.1 Acidobacteriaceae bacterium
GCGTCCCAGCGTTGCCAGCATGCCGACCCCGCGGTAATAGTGAGGTTCTAAATTCTGGCCCGTTAGCGACGCCACGAGGTTACGGGCAAGATGCCGGCCCTGGCGGATCGCATGCTGCGCCGTGGGCGGCTGGTAGCCTCCACCATGTTCCGGTACCAGAGCGCAATCGCCGATGGCCCACAGCGTCCCATAGCCCCGCACTTGAAGATACTCGTTTACGGGGAGCCGGTGGTCGCCACCTTGAGACCGCGGAACCTCGATCGTCCGGATCAAAGGCGAAGGCCGGACGCCCGCGGTCCAGATGACCGTTTCGGCTTCCAGTTGGCGCCCGTCGTGGACACTCAGGCAATGGGACTCGTACGCCGTGACGCGCGCAGGGAGCCAGATCTCGATCCCCCGGCTCTCGAGGTTCCGCTGCGCATAAATGCCAAGCTCAGGCGGCAGCTCCTGCGCCAGCCGATCGAGCATCTCGATGAGCACCAGGCGGATCTCCCCGCCGTTGATGGACGGATAGTCCTCTAACGCCTTCAGGATGAAGTCATGAAGTTCGCCCCCGATCTCAATCCCGTTCAGCCCGCCGCCGACCACAACAAAAGTCAGGAGGGGCCGACGCTCCTGCTTCGGGAGAAGCGCTGCCCGCTCCAGCAGGTCGATGATGCGATTCCGGATGCGGACGGCGTCCCCCAGGGTCTTGAGAGTTAGCGCGTTCTCTGCCAGGCCCGGGATCCCGAAGAACTCGGTGACTCCTCCGGGGGCGAGCACGCAGTGCTCGTAGGAGAGCAATCGGGAACGGCCGTTCTTGTCGACAAATCGCACTGTCCGCCCGCCCGGGTCCAACTCCTGGACCGTCCCCTCGATGAACCGGACCCGGCTGAGCATCCGGCGGATCGGATTCACTGCATGCCGGGGCTCAATGAGAGAGGCGGCGACCTCCGCCAGGAGGGGGGTGAAGAGAAAGAAATTGTTGCGGCTGATGAGGGTCACCTCGGCCCTCAAGCCGCGCTCAAGCTGGCGGTCCAGAGCCATGGCGGCGTTCATCGCCCCGAAGCCGCCGCCGACAATAACGATGTCGGTGCGATCAGGATGCGCCTTGCCGTCGTCTATGCCATCCATAAATTCCTCAATGATCTAACCTTTCTGGAAATATCGGGCTACCTGAAGTCTCGTGCGTCTTGATATTTAAGTCAAGACAGGTATAATGACTTGTATTATGAAGTCACTCGCGAGCCTCGCGGCCGACTCGGTACCGTTGCACCCACGAAAAACAAAAACCGTGCGCGTACTGCTGGTGTCCACCTACGAGCTTGGCCGGCAGCCTTTCGGGCTGGCTTCGCCAGCTGCGTGCTTGCGCGCCGACGGACACCAGGTCACCTGCACCGACCTCGCCGTGGAAAAACTTTCGCTGGACACAGTACGCAACGTGGACCTGATCGCCTTCCACCTTCCCATGCATACTGCTACGCGTCTTGCGGTGCCGGTGATCGAAGCCGCCCGGCGCGTCAACCCGGGCGCTCATGTGTGCTGCTATGGTCTTTATGCGCCGGTCAACGCCGGTTATCTGCGGTCCCTCGGAGTGGAGACGCTGGTGGGCGGAGAATTCGAGGATGAGTTGCGGCGCCTGGCACAGAGGCTCGCGGCCGGTGATCGATACACTTCCGCGGAACCGCTGATGTCGTTCGAACGGATGCGATTTGAGACACCGGACCGGTCTGGACTGCCTCCGCTCAGCCAATACGCCACCATGTTCGATGGCGAGACGGATCGCATCGCCGGATATACGGAGACGAGCCGTGGCTGCAAACACCTATGCCGTCATTGTCCCGTTGTGCCCGTTTACAACGGGACGTTCCGAGTGGTACCGGCTGACGTCGTGATGGCCGACATCCGCCAGCAGGTGGAGTCCGGGGCGCAACATATCACCTTCGGCGATCCGGATTTTTTCAACGGCCCTACCCACGGCATGCGCATCATCGAGCGGATGAAGCGGGACTTCCCGACGCTCACCTATGACGTCACCATCAAAATCGAGCATCTGCTGAATCGCCGTGATCTGTTGCCAGAATTGCGGCGCACTGGTTGCTTGGTTGTAACCACCGCCGTGGAGTCAGTGGACGATGAGGTTCTCCGCAAGCTCGACAAAGGCCACACCAAGGCCGATTTCATTGAGGTCGTCCGTCTGTTTCGCCTGGCCGGGCTGAACCTTTCGCCGACCTTCATTCCTTTTAGCCCGTGGACGACGTGGGAAAGCTACCGGGAGCTGTTGCACGTTCTGGCAGAGCTCGATTTGGTGCACCAGGTGCCTCCCGTGCAGCTTGCGCTGAGGCTACTGATTCCAGCGGGCTCGCGACTGCTGGAACTGGAAGAGATCCGCCGCATGGTGGACCTGTTCCAGCCGGACGCTTTGGGCTACAAGTGGCGCCACCAGGACCCCAGCCTCGACATGTTGGCCGAGCGGCTACTCCATCTGGTCGACTCCGAACAGAAGCGCGGAGCGTCGCGGGCCAAATGCTTCGCGGCAATTTGGGCGGAGGCGGGTGGGGACGAACCGGCTCCGGTGCTGGCTCCCGAGCGGGGGAGAGCGCCACAACTAAGCGAGCCCTGGTTCTGCTGCGCTGAACCGATGCGGGACCGCGTCCCCCTAGTCTGATGGCAATGGCGACCGCTACTCGAAAACGTCTGCTGGTGGTCGCGGCGACCACCGGCTACCAGACCAGAATCTTCGCGGTGGTAGCGCGGCGGCTCGGCGTTGAGGTGAGCCTTGCCACCGATCGCTGCCACGTGCTGAACGATCCCTGGGGCGATCAGGCCATCCCGGTCCGTTTCGAGGCGCTGGAAGAATCCGCCGCAACCCTGGCCCACGGGAGAAGCTTCGACGGGGTGGTCGCCGTAGGGGACCGGCCTGCCTACCTGGCGGCGCTCGCCGCCGAACTACTGCGAGTGCCTTTCCATCCACCCGCGGCGGCTGCGGCCGCTATCAATAAATTCGCTGCCCGCGAGTGCTTCCGCAAGGCGGGCCTCCCCGTGCCCATGTATTCCCGAGTCGCATTGGACGAATACGCCGAAGTGGCAGCAAGCGGGGTTCAGTACCCCTGCGTTCTCAAACCGCTTGGCCTGTCCGCAAGCAGGGGTGTGATCCGGGCAAATAGTCCGCAAGAGTTCGTTCTCGCCTTTGCAAGGATCCGCAACCTTTTGGAGAGTCCCGACGTTGCGCGGCTGAGCGACCCGGCTTCGGACCACATCCAGGTAGAGACCTTCCTGCCGGGGCGCGAGTTCGCGCTCGAAGGTTTGGTAACGGATGGGCGCTTGCATGTGCTAGCGCTATTCGACAAACCCGATCCCCTGGATGGACCGTACTTCGAGGAGACGATTTACGTTTTGCCTTCGCGCGAGCCGCAGAGCGTACAGGAGGCGATCATTCAGACAGCACAACTGGCCGTGACGGCTCTCGGATTGCGCTACGGACCCGTGCACGCCGAAATGCGCGTTGACGGAGACCGCGTCTGGATGCTCGAAGTAGCTCCGCGCCCGATCGGTGGCCTTTGCGCCAAAGCTCTCGTTTTTGAAGACGGCGCGCCGCTGGAGGAACTGATCGTCCGGCATGCGCTCGGCGAAGACGTGTCGCGCGCGCGCAGGCGCGACGGGGCGGCGGGAGTAATGATGATCCCGGTGCGTCGCGCGGGCATCTACCGAGGTGTTCGCGGTGTTGATCAGGCGGAGATGCTTGTCGACGAAGTGATTATCACCGCCAAACAAGGTCAGCTCGTCTTGCCATTGCCTGAGGGAAACACCTATCTCGGTTTCCTGTTCGCTTACGGAGAAACGGCCTCACGGGTTGAGGAGCGTCTGCGCCGGGCGCACAAACATTTGGAGTTCGAAATCGCTGAAACGCTACCGGTGGTGAGCCGGTCGGCGGAGTCTATTGGAACATTTTGCCAGTTGATTTAATCAACCGCGTACGCCTGTCCCTCGCCAAATTATCCGCCGCCCATGGAATCAATGACTTAGCGTCGGCGGGCTCGAAGCCTTGGCGGTATGATTCTAACCATGTTTGCATGGCTGCGACACCTTTTCGGCTGGTTCGTTGACGCCTTTCGCTCGCGAGAAGACCTAGTGCTGGAGAATGGGGCCCTCCGGCAGCAGTCGCTCAGCCTCCACGCCAGGCTTCCTCGCCCCCGGCTTTCCCCAATGTCCAAGCTCTTCTGGGTCGTCCTTCGCAGAATCTGGCCGGGCTGGCGCCGCTCCCTGGTCCTCGTTACGCCTCAAACCGTCTTGCGCTGGCATCAGCAAGGCTTCAAGCTCTATTAGGCCTGGATCTCGCGAACTCGACACATCGCCGGCAGCAGACCTCTGACCAAAGAGCTGCGCGAGCTGATCGCGCGCATGGCGTCCGAGAATCCGACTTGGGGCGCACCTCGCATCCACGGCGAGCTACTCATGCTTGGGGTCGACGTCTCGGAGCGTAGCGTGTCTCGTTGGGTCAAGAGATGTCGAAACAGTCCGGACCCGGCTAAGCAGTGCTTGACGTTCCTGTGGAACCATCGCGAGGCCATCGCCGCGATGGACTTCTTCACCGTGCCCACCTTGACCTTCGGCGTCCCGCACTGCTTCTTTGTCATCAGCCACAACCGGCGCCGAGTTCTGCACTACGACGTGACCCCTGGTTGCAGGAAGCAACCGATAGGTGGCCCCGGCCCAAACAAATTCTTCAGGTCCGGCCTAAGGGTTAGCTGCGCCCACTTCTTGCTCGACCATGCCGCTCGGAGGAGTCTGGTTGCCTGAGCCCTTTGGCTGACCGAGCAAGGAAACCGCATCCTGCAAGCTAGTCGCAACCCTATTTGTGCCGCGCAGTCCCAGCCGCTCGGCAGCCTTGGCTACGTTTTCTTCCAAACTCCACAAACCCACGATAAGGTTCAGGTTCGGACTGCCCTGTGCCACCCGCCGACAGAGCGCGCAAGTTGGGCCGAATGCGAAAGGGGGAAGGGCGGAAATGACCACCGCGCAAGAAGGGCCTTCCGTTATCTCCGCCGACATAGTCGCCTGCCCCTCAATTGGGAGCTGGCGAACATCGCACCCTAAGCGAGTAAGCAACTGGCCCAGCATCATAGCGACCAGCTCATCTGCGTCATCCATTGCGGGGATACAGAAAATTCGCATGCCGGCTAACGCCTCAGGACGCGCATCGCTCAGAGCGGGTTCATCGGAACTGGCCGATTCTTCGGGAGCCCGCTCGCCCAACTCTTCGATGAGTTCACGCGCGCTCTGAAAGATGAAATTGGCTTTCTCCTCATCCAGCGCACTGGTGTGTCGGTCTCGCTCCGCCAACACCAGTGCCGGAATAAGAACTGAATCGTAAAACTCATCGACTCGCCGCTCTTTGAGATAGGCTTCGGCTACCTCTCTCGCCTCCTCCTGATCCAGCGCCAAAAGCCGCTGGTAGAAATGGGCTTCCACCGGCAGAACAGGTTCGTCGCCAAGCAGCACCTCGAGAAATTTCAGTTGCGGCACATACCGCCCCAGCAAGAGCAGGCAAACCGTCAGCGGTGTCGACAAAATCAGCCCTACAGGGCCCCATAAGATTGCCCAAAAGACTGCGGAGACAACAATCGCAAAAGACGAGATTCCTGTGTGCGCGCCATACAACCAGGGCTCCACCACGTTTGCAATTACGAGTTCAAGAACGACAAACAGACCGAACACCAAGACCGCCTGACTCCAGCCGGGAAACACGGCAATGGCCATGAACAGCGGAAATACTGCGGCGATTGGCGTCCCAATATACGGAACAAAGCGCAATGAGCCAGACAGAACACCCCACAGCAGAGCATGAGGTATACCGATTGCATAAGCAATTAGCCCGCAGAGTATACCGTAGCCCATATTCACCAGAAACAGGAACAGTAAGTAGCGGCTCAATCGTGTGGAGGCGTCATCGAGCGCTTGGGTAACGGAATGCAAATGGCCCGTTCCCACCAGCCGGATAAGGCGATTGCGCAAATCTTCGCGTTTGAGCAGCATAAACAGCGCGAAGATGGTGACCATTGCGGATGTCTCAACCACCCCGGCAAGCGGCCCGATGACCGTCTTGATGAACTGCGGGCCCTCGGTAGGGGGTGGTGTAACTTGGATTGGGATAGACCGGCTTCCTCCAGACTTACCCGTCGTCGGCTCTGCCTCCGGAGCCGATGCGGCAGATATTTCCTTGCCTATCGCGGAGACCGTATTGGACGCGGTCCTAAGCCGACTTGAGTGCGGAAGTCGAAGTGAACGAATCTTGTCTCGAATATTGCTTTGATAACTCGGAAGCTGATCGACTATCCCCGCCAATTGACCCGTAACAATCCAGCCTAAGGAACCCAGCAAGGCAAAGACAAGCAGCAACACCGCCACAACAACAGGCACTCGCCCCATGCGCGACTTCTCTAACCATCCCACCAGCGGAGCCAGCACGAAAGCAAAAACCATCGCTAGAGCGAGCGGGATCAACACCGGGCGACCGAAGAACAGCCCAACCAGCACCGCACATACCGCGATGAGCGTCAGCAGCCTGGACAAGGGCGCGGCAGTGTTCGAAGGAATCAAGGAGTTGAGCGGCGGCGCTCCGCTCCAGGTCGCTGAAAATTCGCTCGGCTTGGCTTGGTAGCTTTCCACAGCGTTGCCAAAGCGCGGGCAGCATCGTCCAAGACCCGCTTTTGAAGATTCGATGCATCGCAGTGCAGGGGCAGCCAATTGCGGCGAGGCGGCTCCGGTTGGGCCTCTTCGCCAAGCAGGGCAAGCGACCGTTCAACGACTGTTTTCAAATGGTTCGAAGATGCAGTTCCTGGCTCCGCTTCCAGTCGATTTACCAAGTTGTTATCCATTGCCATAATCATGCCTGTCTTTCCCATTCAAGTAAAAGAGCATACCCGTGGACGACTAAACGTGACCGGTCAGTTGAAACCGGGAACTGCGAGCTGTTCGGCCTCTAATCAGAAATAGTTTTTCGTTAGAAGTGTCTTCATAAAAGTAGAAGTGGTTTCAGGGACGGTTTCATGGACGGTTTCGTGGAAGGGCACGGCTTTAGCCGTGCCACCCGAACACGCGAAAAGGATGGGCTTTAGCCCCCGTGGCGAGTCACTCCCATTGCGAGTCCCTTATGAAGCTAGCTCTAAGTCTCAACGCCGATGAAATCAAGCGGTTAGCCGGTGGCTTTTAACCGTCGGCCCGCTGGTTTCGCCTGTTGTCGCTTGGAAATCGGTTGCGCTCCCTCTTCCGCCTCCAGGTTGACTTGATCGGCAATTCCACTTAGCTCCTCATCCGCTTCTTTTTCTTCTTCGAGCGTCTGAGCCAGCAGGTCCGCTGCCTCGGTGTCGCCCAAAAGCGTCGCGTAGGTGCGCACGCATCCGTAGCCGGCGATTTCGTAGTGCTCCACCCGCTGCGCGGCGGCAATCAGGGCGGCGTCCTTCACTTCGTCCTCCATGTCCTCCTCGATAACTTCCGCCCCCTCCTTCACCAGTCCTTCCATGGCCTTGCATTTCTTCCCCTGGGCCTTCTCCCCCATCTCTTCGAAGATGGTCTCAATTCGCTCCGCATGGGTCTTGGTCTTTTCCAAGTGGTCTTCAAACGCGGCTCGCAGCTCGTCTGAGGTAGCCGCCTTCGCCATTTTGGGAAGCGCTTTGATCAATTGGTGCTCGGCGTTGTACAGATCCTTGAGCTGTTCCAAATACAATTCACGTAAAGATCCCACTTTCATCGTCTAGCCTCCCGAGTTGTGTGTGTTGCGAAAAAGTCATCGAAAATCAAACTCTTGCGCGGCATCACTGGGCACCAAATCCGCTGCGCGCCGGCCCGATAGGGCGGCAATAACCCCTCGCGTCCGTGCTGCGCAAATGTGCGTTCATTTTCTTGAGGACTTGATACTCATGCGGAAGCATAGGCAACAATCGAGTATCGCGAAATCCTGCCGACCGTGTACGGTCTCTGAGAATTTCATGTAGGGCCAGGGGAGGGGAGCAGAATCTCCGAATCGAAGCGCGACGGATGAGATGAGGCACAGCCCTGGAGAGAGTCCATCGGCAAGCTGATCGGTCGGCCACGGATTGGGTACCCTTCATTGGCCGCCAAGATGGGGCGTTTAGTGTATTGCTTTGCCTTAGCGCCCAGCTTAACTTCTAACTATGCGGTTTCTCGATGGCGCACCGAACGGGGACCGGGTCACCCGAATTCTTGTTGTGGACGACAACCCATCGGTTCGGCGCCATCTCCGCGGGGTTCTGGAGGAGCATGAAGGCTGGCGCGTCTGTGACGAAGCTCGAAATGGTCAAGACGCGGTAGATCGGTACCGCCAAGTTCGACCGGACGTCATCCTGCTTGATTTCCAGATGCCCGAGTTGAATGGCCTGGAGGCGGCTCGCATTATTACGCAACTTTCTCCAAGAATACCGATCCTTATGCTCACCCTCGACCTCACGAAACAGCTTTCCGAGGAGGCTCGGAAGGTTGGCATCCGAGGTGCCTGCGTGAAGACGGATGCTCATTCGGTAGTCGACGCCGTAGAAGCCTTGCTGCGCGAGGAAACCTATTTCGTCGACTGATCTTTCGTCGATTGATGCGGACACTCGGTCACGCGAGGGGAGCAGGATGGTGCTTCTGTGCAGTTGGGCACGCCGTCCGGCAAATGCAGCCTCTCATTTTGCCCAGCAATGCCCCAAAAAATGCCCTTAACGAGCTGCCCTTGTGGTACCGCACTCGCCTCCAACGAATACAGGATTCCCTGTATTCGCGCGGAGCCGTCATAAATACTAAACTGCCATGATGAAGCGAATCAGATCTGGCCAGCCGCAATTTGCATGGCCACATCAGACGAAGCACATGAAGTCTCGATTGCGAGGACAAGATGAGTATCGCCAGTAGTGACCGTCCACCAAACGTCTTGCCTGCGCACCTCCTCGAAGTAGGGCATCTGGCGCACTCGGTGCAGTTTTATGGCGAGGATTCCTTTCTCCTGGATGAATTGAGCGCTTTTGTTGGCGCCGCGCTTATGGCTGGAGATTCTGCGGTCGTCATTGGCACCAAGCCCCACCGAGAGGGGCTGATGCAGCGCCTTCAGGCCCGCGGTTTTGATGCGACCAATGCAATTGCGCAGGGCCGTTACCAGTCATTGGATGCCGCCCAGACTCTGGAGCGCTTCATGCGGGAGGGGTGGCCTGAAGCCGCCCGTTTCGTCAAGGTCGTCGGAACTGCCTTGGAGCAAGCCGCAATGGCTGCCCAGGGAAAGACTCCCCGCATTGCCGCCTTCGGCGAGATGGTCGCTCTGTTGTGGGAGAGGGGCGACCCCGAGGCTGCAATCCGCCTCGAACAGCTGTGGAATGACTTGGCCAAGACTTACCCTTTGGCTCTCCGCTGCGCCTATCCGATCAGCGCCTTTGACCGCGAAGAACACGGTGACTCATTTCTCAGAATATGCGCGGAACACTCGCATGTAATACCGGTTGAGAGCCACACGATGCTGGTCAGCGAAGAGGAGCGCAGTCGCAGCATTTCCCGCTTGCAGCAGAAAGCGCAAGCCCTCGAAGCCGAGGTTGCGGAGCGCCGGCTCGTCGAAGAAGCTTTGCGCAGAACCAAGGCGCAGCTGGAATCACTGGTCGAGCAGCGGACGGCTGCCCTACGCCAGCTCTCCTCTCGTTTGCTGAACTTGCAAGACGGGGAACGTCGCCGGATTGCGCGTGAACTGCACGACAGCTTTGGGCAATACTTGACAGGTTTGAAGCTCAATGTGGACCTCATGCAACAGTCTCCCGGAAGCACAGAATTGTTGCCGGAAATGGAGCTGTTGGTGCAGCAATGCATTTCTGAAGTCAGAACGCTTTCTTACCTGCTTCATCCCCCGACCATCGACGCGGCGGGGTTTGCTTCGGCGGCCAGTTGGTTCGTGGAGGGCTTTGGCCAGCGCAGTGGAATCAAAGTGACTTTGGATGTGCCCAGCAATGTCAGTCGTTTGCCTGACGCCATCGAAATTGCACTCTTCCGCGTACTCCAGGAAGCATTCACCAATGTGCATCGGCATTCCGGCGCTTCGGAGGCTCAGGTCTCCATCAGCGCTCACGCCGAGGAGGTGGTTCTGGAAGTAAGAGATAACGGGCGCGGAATTCCGGAAGAGCGGCTGGCGAATTTCCATGCCACAGGCGCCGGAATGGGCGTCGGACTCGCGGGAATTCGCGAGCGAGCGTGGGAGCTAGGTGGGAAGCTGAGGCTGGTATCGGACAGCAATGGCACGTCGTTACGCGTTGCCATACCCGTCCCAGGGACAATGCGACCGTGAGAAACTTGGACTATGCTCGGATGGTGGGGATGTCAGAGAATAGTCCATCCCCCGAAACTAACGGTCAAAATAAGATCGAACCCAATTGCAGCCCGGGGATGGCAGATTTGACGGCTTGCCGAATTTTAGTGGTTGACGATCATCCGGTCATGCGGCGCGGATTAAGAACTTTGCTCGGCAGTCATCCGGAATGGGAAATTGTCGCCGAAGCTCAAGATGGCATTGAGGCCGTGGAGAAGGCGTTACAATTAAAGCCGGATATTGTGGTGCTCGACATCACCATGCCTCGGATGGATGGCTTGGAAGCGTGCCGGCTGATCCGGCGGGACCTGCCGAAATCGGAAGTGGTGATTGTTACCCAGCACGACTCTCCCCAAATGAGACGGGAAGCGCTGGGCGCCGGTGCACGGAGCTATGTCGTAAAGTCGAATATGGTCAGAGACTTGCCAGCAGCCATAGAGTCGGCTTGCAAGCATACGTCTTCCCCAGCGCCCAACCTGGGGTCGCCCTCAGATTCTTAATGAACGGCGCGGGCAATCGAGACTGTACCATGCAAGCGGGAAAAGCCATGAGTTTGGTGAGCCCCTGAAGGAGAGCAAAATGAAACTGCGAATTTTGATAGCGGATGATCACGAAGTGGTACGGCGTGGCCTCTGTACGCTGCTCCAGGCGCGGGAGGGGTGGGAGATCTGCGGCGAGGCCAAGGATGGACGTGAGGCCGTCGAGATGGCCAAGCAGTTGAAACCCGATGTGGTGATCTTGGACGTAGGCATGCCCAAACTCAATGGGTTGGAAGCCACCCGCCAATTGATTCAACAGAACCCCAGCCAGAAGATCATTGTGCTGACCATCACCGATTCAGACCAGGTCATCCGGGAAGCCTTGGATGCGGGGGCTCGCGGCTTCGTGTTGAAATCGGATGCAGCTTCGGATCTCGTATCCGCAGTGGAAGCGTTACAGCGGAAACGCATGTTTTTCACGCCGCGCGTAAACGATATGGTGCTGGCGGGCTTTCTCGACCGGGGCCACAACACTGGGCACACTGAATCGCCGAAGGTGCCCACGCTGACCCCCAGGGAACGCGAAGTGGTTCAGCTTCTGGCTGAAGGGAAGAGCTCCAAAGAGGTAGCTGTTCTGCTCAACCTCAGTACCAAGACCGCAGAGACTCATCGCAGCAACATCATGCGCAAACTCGACTTTCACTCCATTCGCGATATCGTCGTGTATGCGATCCAGAACAACATCATCCAAGTCCAGGTGCCCGTGCTCGCGAGCGACCCGCCGGAAGGCCCAATAGCATAAGCTCCCGGCAATTCTTGACATTTACTGATTCTAAAAGACTTATCTTGATCTTGGCCCCTTCGGGGCCGAATGCGCAACCGGCCGACTGGAAAATGGGGCTCTCGTGCCTTACCCAGAATGCCATTTGCTTCGCATTAGAGGCCCGTGGTGAGGCGAACGGGGTCGGGGTGAGCCCTCAAGTCATCCCGAGCCCTCCGAGGGGCTTACAACGCATTTAAACGCAAAATCTGGATTGGAGTGTAAAAATTACACTCGCGATATAGCTATAAGAACTTCCTCCGCCAAGCCGATGGCCCGGCAGCCGCTGGTGGCCCGGTCTTTACCGGACTCGGTTCGACAGCCCAGCACCACCCGCAATCTTCGTCGTGGTTTCTTTCGGCCGCTTTCGTGACATTTTCTTCTGCCGGCATATACCCAAGTTGGAACTTTGGTGGGGCGGGACCCCAAAAAGGCGAGGGGCAAGTGCTGGCTTCGCTTGTTGCAGGCCAGCCCTTGCCCTGAAGGAATGGAAAAACCTAAGGACGTGTGTAGTGTCTTCAAAATACGCAGCCCATCGCCATCACACCATCCGGTCAAGTCTGTAGGTCTCTGCCAACCTCGCGGTAGCCCACCCCTTATACGCTTCTACAGTCCGACCCTATCGGATGGCCATCTCCCCTTCTCCGGCATTGCGGATTACAGCAATGAATCCACCCAGGTAGGGCGCACACGGGATGGCCCGCCCGTGTCTGCTGCGTTTAGTCTGCGATTGGATGTAGGAAGTCGAACTTTCAGATCGCAGGGGAGAACGCAATGGGAAACAGTCTTAAGGCCGCAGCAGAGCGCAAATCGGATTTGGAGCTGGTTCGATTGGCCCAGCAAGGAGATGCCGACGCCTTCGCTGCTCTATTTAATGCTCATAAGGCCAAGATCTATTCTCTTTGCCTCCGAATGACGAGTAATACTGCTGAAGCCGAAGACCTGGCCCAGGATGCGTTTTTGCAGGCCTTCCGGAAATTGGCGAGCTTTCGCGGAGACTCCACGCTTTCGACCTGGCTCCATCGCGTGGCGGTCAACACGGTTCTGATGCATTTCCGCAAGAAGGGTCGCAGGGAGGTCTCGATCGACGAACCGGTGAACGCCGAGGCCAATGCGCCGAAACGCGAGCATGGGAAAGTGGACGAGGGGCTGGCGGCTACCATCGACAGGATCGCGCTTGCGCGCGCCATGAAGGAATTGCCCGCGGGCTACCGCACTATTTTGCTGTTGCACGAAGTCAAGGGGTACGAACACCACGAGATCGCCCGCCTGCGTTCGTGCTCTATCGGCAACTCCAAATCCCAACTCCACAAAGCGAAAGCGCGGATGCGAGTGCTGATGGGCCTGAGCGGCATGAGCGGCCTGACGCAGCGTCCCCGGCGCTCCGCACGATCAGAGAAATTGCCGCCGAAGTCAGTGTCCATGCGCTCGACAATCGAATCCCAAACGTTGCAGACCTCTCAAGCAATTTGAGCGTTCTGGTTGGTGGGTATCGCACGGTGTTGGATTTACGAATTGTCATCCCGAACGAAGTGAGGGATCTGTTTTTTGCCGCCGACTGAACACCCGGCCCATTCTCCATCTCACGTCGTTTGGGATGACAATTCCGGAAGCAGATCCCTCACCTGGTTCGAGATGACAATTCTTGGCAGATGGGCGTCGCCAGGGAACTCTCCAGGGTGACGCCAGGCACTGTTGTATACTCAATTCAGTGCAATGAAATCCGGCCCGTTTCGGGCCTTTCGCCAAAGAGGAATACACATGGCCGACAACGCCGGCACCACCCTACCCGGAACAGTGGAGAAAATTATCAAATCGCCCTTCCCGACAGAACCCGACAAGGCTCAGATCGCGATTGAAGGCGCCGACCATCTCTACAAGGAAATTCGAATCGAGAACATTTTCACCGACGAGCATGGCAATCAGGTGCAATTAAAACCAGGGGCTGAGGTACAAGTCACGGTCGAGGCGGGGCCGGAAGCGGTTGTGCCGAAGCCGAAGACACCCTAAATTCCTTTCGCGCGACACACATTTCCCAAGGCTCGGCTCAGCGAAGCGCCTGTCCCACTCCACCGACGCCACTCCCTTCAGCGCCACCCACGGCACCCGCAAGAGCCGTGCGCCCAATGAACTCCATGCGACACCGAGCGAACTAGATTGCAGTTCTGCGGCCCCTGACCAGGTTGCCCTCCGCCCCGGAGTTGTTGCAGACAACGGGCATTCGGTTTCGAATTTCGCCCTGCTGCTCATCCACCGTATTGGACCTTCCTGGACCGGCTTGCCTCTCATCATCCATCCCTTGTGGATTCGTAGGGGCATCTACCTTCGGGCTTTATGCAAAATACCCTCGACACCGGATTGGCTCTGGCGCCGTGCAGCTTTATCTTCATCGAAGCTGGTGGTTGGGAATGCGACTGCGCTGCGGCGCCAGCACCGCTCAGCAGCCCCCAGCTAAAAACACAGGAGGTAGTCGGTCGATGAAGCAAGCAAATCGTAGCGGTATCAGGACTGTTGTACTGGTTGGCGCGTTGCTTGGAGGTGGCACCCTGCTGATGGCACAGCAGCCCGCCACGCAAGACCCAGCTGCTCCAGCAGACCACACCACAATGAAGCAGCAAGATCCCGCTGCCGCCCCGACAGACGGCACCAAGATGAACCAGCCAGATCCCTCTGTCCCCGCGGACAATACCAAAACCAACCAGCGTGATCGGAATGCGAATGAACCGACCGCCGACCAGCAAAAAGAAAACCACTCAGACCGCGACGTCACCCAGCAGATACGCCGGGCCATCGTTAAAGACAAGTCTCTTTCCACCTATGCCCACAATGTGAAGATCGTCACCCAAAATGGCATGGTGACTTTGAAGGGCCCAGTGCGGTCCGACGAAGAAAAGCGGGCTGTGGAAGCTAAGGCCGCTGAAATTGCCGGCCAGGACAAAGTGACCAGCCAACTGGACGTCAAAGCCAAGAAGTAGGCACGAGTGCCAGACCAACGATAACTAAAATTAAAAAGGAGAAATCACAATGGCAGGCAAAAACACCGCAGTATTTGGGATTTACCCGAGCTATGCGAACGTCGAGAGTGGGGTCGATGGCTTGAAGGCAGCGGGCTTCCACAGCAGCGATATCTCTGTCCTCTTTCCGGAGGGCGCGGGCTCCAAGGATTTCGCTCACGAAAAGGGCACCAAAGCACCAGAGGGAGCCACAGCAGGCGCCGGAACCGGTGCGGTGCTGGGAGGAACGATGGGATGGCTGGTTGGCATTGGAGCTCTCGCCATTCCCGGGCTTGGGCCGTTCATCGCGGCCGGTCCGATTATGGCTGCCCTGGCAGGGGCGGGAGTGGGCGGAGCGGTCGGAGGCATTACTGGAGCCCTGGTCGGAATGGGGATCCCGGAGTATGAGGCCAAGCGCTACGAAGGCCGCGTAAAAGATGGCGGCATCCTGCTCTCCGTCCACTCAGATAGCTCAGAGTGGACCAAAAAGGCGAAACAGATCCTGGAGGCCACCGGCGCCCAGGATATTTCGTCCACCGGCGAGGCGAGCTCCAAGGGAGCCGAGTCCGAAACCTCAGAACTCAAGCGACGAGCGGTATAAGTCGCGGGGCGCTCTGAATACCGCGCGCCGGCAGCAGACCGCCGCTGGCGCAGGGTACAGAGTTTGATATCGCCTCGCGGTTGAGGAAGTTAGTCAGGTTCAACGGAGCTTGCTTCATAAACCAAGGGTGCTTCCTGAAATCTTACATAAAGGAGAATTAAAATGAATTCGGATGAAATGAAAGGCAAGTGGAAACAGGTCAAAGGGGCAGTGAAGGAGAAGTGGGGCAAGTTGACCGATGATGACATGGACGTCATCGACGGAAAACACGATCAACTGGTCGGCAAAATTCAGGAGCGCTACGGGGTTGCCCGGGATGCCGCGCAGAAGCAGGTTGACGAGTGGAACTCCACTCCTGCTCGCGATGTTGCACCCAAGCCCAAAGTACTCTAAACCTTTCTCGTCTCTCCCCGGGGGGGAAGCCGCGCAATCGGCTTCCCCCTTTTCAGTTTGGGTCTGAAGTCCGGCTGCCGCCAGCCTGTCCTTCCGCCGGGAAAGCCGGTTGATCAGGTGGTGGTGCCGCAGCTTCTTCTGGCATCGGCAGCACGGC
This sequence comes from Acidobacteriaceae bacterium, assembly GCA_025360645.1. Lineage (GTDB taxonomy): Bacteria > Acidobacteriota > Terriglobia > Terriglobales > Acidobacteriaceae > JANYBT01. Next base: position 15,762 of record JANYBT010000013.1, read on the forward strand.
CTTCACGAGCGTCCCCTTCCGGCTTGACTGAATTTCCATGGTTCCGCCCAAAAAGTGGATTCGTTCTCTCATGCCGCGAAAACCAACTCCGCTTCGACCCTTGGAAATGACTCCCAATTTTTCTGGCGGAATGCCTTTGCCCGCGTCCTGCACTATGACTATGACTCTGCGGTCTTGACGCTCGATCCGTATAGCGGCAGTCTTGCTGCACGAGTGGCGGTTCACGTTGGTGAGACACTCCTGCACGATGCGAAAAATCGCTGTCTCCAATTCATGGGTAAGGCGAGGTGGGGAAGCGTCGATTTCCAAGGTCACATCAATTTTGCTACGGGCTGAGAATTCGTCGACAAACCAACTGAGAGCGGAGCGAAGCCCAACTTCATCAAGCAATGGAGGGTGTAGCAGATGGGAAATGGTTCGAATCTCGCTTAGAAGCTGCTCCACGATGCCTTCATTCTCAGACAAAGCGCGCAAGGCGACCGGTGAAAGCTTGTCCATTTCGCTTTTCACAAAAGAGAAATTCATTTTCATGGCAGCCAGCAATTGGCCGGCACTGTCGTGCAGCTCTCTAGCCAGACGTCTGGCTTCATCGTCCCGCATTTGCAGCAGCCGGGCGGAAAGTTCCCGCAAGCTGTCGTTGGCTTTGCTCAGCTCTTCGGTCCGCTCTTCCACCCTCGCTTCCAACTGCTGCCGCGCCTCTCGTAGGGCCTCCTCAGAGCGGTACCGATCGGTGATGTCGAATGATTTTCCTCCCACCATCCTCCGTCCATGGCCGTCCACCACGGGAAACTTCAGACTCAGCCAGGTGCGCTGTCCGTCGGCTTCCATGGTCCGTTCAACAAACTCGCGGGTTTTGTTTTCTGCAAGGACAAGAGTATCGTTTTCGCGATTTTGTGCAGCAATTTCAAGCGGATACAACTCCGCATCGGTCTTGCCGACTGGCGCAGTCACATGGAACCGCTCGCGGCTGGTGCGGTTCATGTACACATACCTGCCTTCTTCGTCCTTCAAGAACGCTACAGCCGGGCTATTGTCCATGAAGGTCTCAAACAGGAGTTTGGTCCGGAGCGCCTCGCGCTCGGCCGCGGCAATTTTTAAGTGTGACCGGCGGTGCGCTTCTCCCATGGTAATGATCATGGAAGAAACTAAAAGAAACCCGATCAGGCCATAGAGGTCCTCGGACGCGGGAATGCCGAAGGACGCGCGGGGGGGAAGAACCCAATACCAAATTCCCAGCAGCCCAGTGATCATGGAGACCACGGACGGTCCACGGCCGCAATACCATGCCGAAAAAAACAACGCAGCCCACATCGTGAGGAAAGGGCTCTTTGTTCCCAAAAGAGGGGTGAGCAGATCTCGCAGGTAGACCGCGCCGAGAGTCACCCCGATGGCGAGTCCATATCGCACCGCCGCACTCTGGCGATCAACGCTAGTGGATAGCGAGTCTGATGTCATGTTACTGCCTCCCGCGGTCCAGAAAAACCCATCTCCCGCCGGGGTAACAATGTCGGCAGCCGGCGGTTCGTGCATTTTTGATTTTCAAGGCGGTTCGTGCTGTCCCTAGGTTAGCGGATCCCGGCTTCGCATGCGCCTGCGGCATCGGGTGGTTCCAGTGGCAGGCTCGCGGTTACCGCCGTACCATTGCCATCCGAACGGATCTCCACGGCGCCGTCCAGGGCCCGTATGCGCTCCGCCATACTGCGGAACCCAACTCCGCCCCCACCCGCCGCAGTGGCCCGCAATTGCTCGGGAGCCATGCCTCGCCCTGAGTCTTCCACCACCACAACCACTCGGCGGTCTTCTCTCGAGATCCGGATGCCCGCGGTCTTGCTTCCAGAGTGACTGTGAATATTGTTGAGACACTCCTGCACCATGCGGTAGATGGCAGTCTCCAGCTCGGGTCTGAAGCGTTGTATCGTGGGATCAACTTCCAAAGAAATTGCTACCTTAGTTCGCTTCCCAAACTCTTGCACAAACCAGTCAAGACCGGCCTGCAGGCCAGCTTCGTCCAGCAGCGGAAATTGCAGCATGTGAGAAATGGTCCGGATCTCCTGAAAAACCGGCTCCACCAGTTTTTGATTCTCCTCGACTGCCTGGGATGCGACCGGGCTGAGCTTGTCGGATTGCATTTTCACCCAGGACAAATTCGTCTTCACCGCCGCCAGCAGTTGCCCCGTGTTTTCATTCAATTCCCGTGCCAGACGCCGCGCTTCGTCATCCCGCATGTGCAGCAGCTGGGCAGACAGTCCGCGCAAATCGGCATTGGCTCGGTCGAGTTCCGCGGTACGTTCCCGCACTCGTTGCTCGAGATGGTCACGAGCAACGCTCAAAGACTCCTGCAGCTTGCGCTGCATATGGATATCGGTGTTGGCGCCGAACCATCGGTCAATCTTGCCTTCAGGGTTGCGAACTGGCCTCACCCGCGTCAAAAACCAGCGGAATTCTCCGTCCGCGCCGCGCAGGGGAAATTCCATCTCAAACGGGACTTCGTTGCGGATGGACCATGTCCATTGCCGCAAAACATCCGGCAGCATCGCCGGGTCATGCACCGATTGCCAGCCCCATCCCTCCATCTGTTCCAGTGTGGTTCCCGTGTACTCATACCACTTTTCGTTGTACCAAAAAATGTATCCGTTGCCGTCGGCCATCCAGCATAGTTCCGGAAGGGAATCGGCGAGCGCATGAAATTGGCTTTCGCTGGGGACCAGAGTTTCTGCCAACCGCTTGTTCCGGCTAAAATCCTGGCTCAGACCCACGATGCCGGTGACCGCTCCGCTGGCGTCTCGTAGTGGAGACAGGCTCACTAAAGCCGACAGGGTCTTACCGTCTTTGCAACGAACCTGGAATTCCCCCGACCCACTCTTGCCAGAGTTCAGCCGCGCCATGTGTCTGCCAGCTTCTTCTTCGGTTTCCTGGCGTACCGCGATCTCCATGACGTTCCGTCCCACCACTTCTTGGGCTGGCCAGCCGTAGATTTGTTCAGCAAACGGATTCCAATACGTAATCATCCCCGCGCCGTCCGTGATCATCACGGCAGCTTGCAGGGCATCCAGAAACGGGCCGGGATGAGAGCCGCTGTCGGGCACTTCCTGCGCGGCCTTCCGCGATTGCGGCGGCTTTGGAGAAAGCGGCGGAACTCGAAATGTGTCTGCCATCGTGAACCTACCAAGCTGGTGTCGCAAAGACTACCAATGTTCTTCCCCGTACGAATGCTCAATTTCATACACTTTTTTGGGCGCGTGCGGTGACCGTCCCAGATTTCCATTGAGCGGTGTTACCCTCGGTCGCTCAGAAAAATGACCGTGACGCGAGTGAGCTGCCGCTCAGAGGATGAAATTTTATTGATTGCAAATGCCCTGTGTCAAGCTTAAAAACTAAGCAAAAATCGTAGGCTATCCTACCCAACCTTGCCCTCATCCCCAGTTCCGAATGCTTTTTCCGCTGTTGAAGCCGATTCCCCGCTACCATACAGTGTGGCAGGTATTGAGAACGGCGCTGCGGCAAACAATAATGTGGACGGGAATGCAAACGGAATTGAAATCAAGGCCTCTGTGAAGAATATCTTGATCATCGACGACAGTCCCTTGATTCGTAGAATGATTCGCGAAGTGCTGCGACGCCGCGCTGACTGGCATGTCTGTGGCGAGGCGGCGAACGGCCGGGATGGTGTGGCTATGGCGTTGGAGTTCTGCCCGGATCTGGTATTGCTCGACCTTTCCATGCCGATCATGAATGGCTTCGAGGCTGCCCGGAAACTGAAGCGGTTGCGGCCCCGCATGCCCATCCTGGTGTTTACCAGCATGTTAAGATCCGAAATTGAGAGCGAAGCCCTGGCGGCTGGCGCGACTGCCGTGCAGTCCAAATTTGAGGGCGTGGAGTCTCTCTACCGGAGTATTGTGAACTTACTCGAGACGGCTGCCTAGCACCCACTCCCGACGGGGGAGTCAACCCGGAATTCCACCCCACCCACTACAAACCCTAAGTCTCCGCAGGCATCCAAAGCTGCGGGTGCGCCGCCGGGATGTCAAACTCAGATCTGATCTCAATTCTCTTCATACTCCTGCTTCTGGTGGGGCTGGCGCACATGCTCGGGAGCCTCTTCACTAAGCTTCGGCAGCCGCGCGTCATTGGTGAGATTCTGGCTGGCGTCATACTCGGTCCCGCTCTCCTCGGCCGGTTGCCGCTCGCCTCCAGGTTCACCGACGCCATTCAGCACCAGCGAGGCATCCTCGACTTTGTTTATTGGCTCGGCCTGCTGTTGCTCATGTTCCTCTCGGGCGCAGAGACCCGGCACCTGTTCAGCCGCGAGGAGCGCCGCGAAGTTGGCTGGCTGGTCACCGTGGGAACAGGCATACCGTTCTTGCTGGCGCTCATCGTGAGTCCCTGGTTGATTGGTCCCGCGCTTGCGGGGCCCAACGGGAACCGCATCTCTTTGATGATTGTCCTCGCCGTCGGGGTCGCGGTGACCTCGGTTCCGGTCATCGCGAAGATTTTCACCGACTTGAAGATACTTCACACTCGCTTCGCCCGATTGGTTCTCGGGGTCGCGGTGCTGGAAGACATAGTGCTGTGGTTAGCGCTGGCCGCGGCCACAGCGCTGGCTGGGACGACGGCGCTCAATGCAAGGCAAATGTCGTACCACTTGTTCGCCACTATGGGATTTTTTGGGCTGGGACTGACCGTCCTGCCCAGGATCGTGAAGCGCATCAACAAATCGCGATTCAACGTTTTTGCACAGCACTCGCCGGTGGGATATGCGATGGCAGTCTTGCTCGGCTATTGCGTGGCCGCTGGGGCGCTCGGCGTCAGCCTGGTATTTGCCGCCTTTCTAGCGGGATTCGCTGTGGTCCATAAAAAGCGTCAACTGTTCGCGGAGGCACTGGACTCCATTGGCAAAGTCTCTTTCGCATTCTTCATCCCCGTGTACTTCGCGATTGTAGGGCTCAAGCTCGATCTGATTCGGGGCGTTTCGCTGCGGATGATTTCCGCTTTCGTGATCGGAAGCTGTGTGGTCAAGATTCTTTCCGTATCCCTGGCGGGGCGGTTGGCGGGGTTCCGCGGATTGGACCTGATCAATCTTGCAATCACCACCAATGCTCGCGGGGGACCGGGCATTATTGTGGCTACCGTAGCTTTTGATGCGGGAATCATTAGCCCAAGTTTCTACACCACCCTTGTGCTAGCTGCGGTACTCACCTCGCAGATGGCGGGTGCATGGCTTGACTATGTGTTGCGCCGGGGTTGGCCTTTGCTGGGGCCAGTCGCTCCTCAACAAGCTGCCGTATCGGAGCAAGAGGCCTATTCAACCCACGTTGGGATCGGTTAGACCGGGCGCTCGAAAAACCCAAAGCTTGGAGAAAAAAGTTGGGCGGGAAGCGAACTTGATACCCGCCCTGTGATTGAAATTGAAAAGGAGGCTGAGCAGTCAGGCCGCACGCATAGCTCGTGTCCGGCGTTGGTGCCCCGCCGATCCCTTACGCTGCTCTAGGCCCCATCACAAAGTGAAGAACCAGAGAGATGACGGCGAGTACCAACAACAGGTGAATCATTCCGCCGGCAACGTGGTACACGGTGAAGCCGCCGATCCAAGCAATCAAGAGAATCACGAACAGAATCGTCCAAATGCTCATTTTTTCTGCCTCCGTAGAAATTTTGCCAGCAGTCCCGTCCTCAGCGCAGCCCCTGCGAACCACGCAAGGTAGTCGCCGAAGAAACTCACCGATACAGAACCATGCGCCAATCCCAACCCGGATATGGCACGGAGCAAGATTACCGAGAGCCGCTTTCCCATACCATAAGGCGAACGCTGTAATCCCGAGGAACCAATCCCGGTAGCTGGTTCAGTACAAGCGGAGAGTCGATTTGCGTTGCTGGGCCGCCGAGAAGTCCCTCTTCCCGCCGAGATATCTATGCGCTAGCCCCGCTTCGGTTCTTCGCCTATCCAGGGTGCCCTGCTGCCCTTCTCGCACCAGACAAAGTACGACAGGCAAATCCTTCATCTAAGGGTTTCATCGGATGGTCATCTCGTGCGGCCCGATTATGATGGCAAATGTGTGGCATCACTTTGAACGAATGATTTCCGCCCAATAAGGAATGCCCACGGGTAACCAGATTCAAACAAGGAGGAGTACAGTGAACGACTACGATACGCAATCCGGTTCTGTAACAAACGGAGAATCCATGGGAGTCTCCAGCCACTCAGCCGTCGGTTTCAAGGAACAAATCGCTGACAAAGCTACGGAAGCGAAGGACAAAGTCACGGAATTCGGCCGCAAAGCGGTTGACAAGGTTGACAGCTCGCGGGAATCAGCTGCCGGAGCCCTGGACAAGACCGCTGCATCATTGCACTCCAGTGGCGAGAAGTTGTCTGGGGTGGCCCATTCCGCCGCTGGTACGGTGGAAGCGACTGCAGACTATGTTCGTCGGACTGACTTGAAGGGCATGGCAGCGGACGTGCAGGACATCGTCAAGCGTTATCCGGGACAGTCCTTGGCGGCAGCGACCGTTCTGGGCTTCCTGGTAGCCCGCAGTCTGCGTAGCCACGACTAAATCGGCTGATTGTGGAGGAATCGAGCATGGCAATGCCCCAAATTCAGCGGTCCGTTCCCGAGGTCTTGCAGGATATCGTCAGCAACCTGCAGGAGATTGTTCGGTCTGAGCTTCGCCTTGCCAAGACCGAGGTCAAGGAAGCAGCGTCCCGTGCGGCCAAACCGGTCGCCACCTATGCCGTGGGAGCCGTTCTCGGCTTCTACGGCTTCGGGTGCTTTCTTGTTGCTGCGATTTCCGGGTTGTCTCTTGTAATGGCGGTATGGTTGGCGGCCCTGCTTGTGGGTGCTGTTCTCGCCATCCTCGCCCTGGTCTTGATGAGTTCCAGCAAAAACAAACTGAAGAATTCTGCCCTCGACAAAACTATTTCAAGTGTGAACGTGAAGGAGAATGTCCCATGGACAGCACAGCAAATCAAATAGAACGGCATATCCAGGAAACACGAGACGATCTAAGCGGTAACTTCCGCGAGCTTGAAGAGAAAGTCAAGTCTGCGGTGGACTGGCGGGTTCAGTTCAAGGATCGTCCCATGACTTTAATGGCTCTCGCATTTGGCGGAGGCGTACTGGTTTCGGCGCTCCTGCCATCCGACCGGCCGTCGAGCAAACGCTACTCCGGAAGCGAGGCGCCGGAAACTGCCACCTCAAGTCACGCCATGCAGGTTTTCTCGCCCTCGAATGGCAAGGCCAGCCACACGCTGGAAGTCTGGGACGCGTTCAAGAGCGCTCTCATCGGTGTAGCGACGGCGAAGCTCACGGGAGTCATTGAAGAATTGGTCCCCGGCTTCGAAACTGAATTCACCAAGGCTCAAGGCTCTAATGGCTCCGGACGGTCGGCCTAAAGCGGACTCCGTTTACACGCTCATGAGCGGTGCTAGAGTAGCCGAGGCGGTGGAAGGGGGAGGCTTCCCCTTCCACGGTATTTCGGTCGGCTGCGCTGGCTGGAATATCCCGACGGAAACAGGTCTCTCATTCGCGGAAGACGGAACCCACTTAGAACGCTACTCCCGGGCGCTGAACTGCTGCGAGATCAACTCATCGTTTTAGCGCCCACATCAGCCCAAGATCTGGTTGAGGTGGGCGAAATCTTATTTGCATTCTGCAACAAAACCAACAACTTACAGGTGGATGAATTGGGGAACAAGACAGACAAGAAAAAGTGAGCTATCAGATGTGGTCAGGCAGGCAGTGTTCCGCATCTAACTTTGGTGTATTCAAGACTCACAGCTGGTCCGGATTCAGGAATCACGAGTAGGGCCTCGGAAGTGCTGCTTTCAGCGGACCGCAGGCATTGCGAAGGAAGGCCAGTCGGCAATCGCATTCTCCGCTCTCTGCCGGAGCGCGAGTTTGAGGCCTTGCGTTCGTTATTGCGCTTCGAGTCTCTCGCGCTCCACAAACGCCTCCACGAGCCCGGCGAAAAAGCGGAGTTTACCTACTTTCTCAACCGCGGCGTGGTTTCTTCCCTGGTCGCGACCAGGGAAGGCAAGAGCGTTGAGGTGGGAATGGTGGGCAGCGAAGGTATGGTAGGGGTGCCGGCGCTGGTCGGCCTGAGTCATCCTCCCCATGGGGTCGTGGTGCGGATCGCCGGAGACGCCTTCCGTGTAGGGGCGGATGCTTTGCGAAACATTCTCCCGAATAGTCCCTATCTACACTTCGGCGTCAGCCGACATGCGGCGATCCTGGGCATCCAGGCTACTCAGTCGGCTGCGTGCAATCGGCTCCACGCAATCGACCAACGGCTTGCGCGCTGGCTGTTGATGATGCAAGACAGAGTGCAAGGCGATGTTGTGTATAACACGCATGGTTCTCTGGCGACGCTGCTTGGCACGGACCGTCCAAGTGTCAGCCTGGCGGCCGCTCTACTTCAACGCAAAGGGATGATCGAATACACCCGCGGCACCATCAAGATTCTGAACCGGAGAGGCATTGAGGAATCAGCCTGCGAGTGCTATCAAGTGATGCAGCAATTGAATGTGCCTGTGGAGCTCAAATAGAATCGACGGATGCACGACCGCCGAGCCGTGCAGGCATCCTCGAACTTAGGGGGAGGGTCATCCCGAACTGGCCCACTTATCCGCCTGACTGCTGCAACAACCTGGCGAGTTTCTGCTCTGGGTTGTGCATAAAATTCTTCAGCATGTTTTTGGCATAGCGCAGTAGGGTTGCCAGATTCGTCTCATACCAGCAGCACTGAGCCATTTGTGGAGACAATCCGCAGAAAAAGTGGAACCGGCCCACTGACTGGGGAGAGGTGAGGATAGCTGCCAGTAACCGATGGTTGCCGTCGAGGACAGTGAAGGGGCCGCTCTCGTTCAATCCAATCAGGAGCACAGTCCCCGCCACAGTCCCTTTCTGAAGATGGGCCTGCAGATCCTGAATTTTGGCGCGGAACAGTTCCGGGGCCAGGGCCCGGTCGTGCGGTCCGGCGAGCCGGGTAGCGATTGTCGTTATATCGAAATCGCCCATCGCGAGCTTCCGCCAGTGAGCTCTGGGGAACACTCGAATCCGATGTAGGTCAGCGCTGCCGATTTCCACCTCGTACCATGCGGTTTCTTTCGGAAGTTCTCTCCATAACGCTCCATGACGAATGAACAGCAGAGCTCGCCGCCGCTCGTTTTCGGCGGCGTTGTTCAGATCCGGCGCGGTTACGAGTCGAGCTCCCGCTTCCTGATAGTCCCGAAACTCCGGGCAATGGAAATCATTCTTCAGGAATTCGGCAATGACTTCATCTTCCGAAGCCCGGCGCAGCAGTCTTACCAACCCTGGGAGCGCCAGCCGCTCCGAGCCGCTTCTGCGCTTTGCCCAAGTGACCACAAATGGAATCGCGACGCAGAGCAGCAGGACGATCATCATCGCCACCTGCACCCAGATGACTTGCGCCAGAGAGGAGTGGAAAATATAGATCCCCGCGATTACGGCGCCGCTGATAACCAATTGCACCCATCCAGTATTCGCGATCTTGCGCGACATTTCGTAGGCGACGATGACAACACTGAGTGCATAGATGCCCGTGGAAACCGCATAGAGCACGAGTAGAGAGCGAAAAGTTGCAGTACCCGCGAGGCCGAACTGACTGCCGAAGAGCCAGGTCCACAGGCGCTCCGGAGCCAGCCCCAAGCCAGCGGCAAAGAGCAAACAAATGGCAAAGACCAAAAGGAGGGAAGTTCCCAGAACGCCATAGTCTTCTTTTTCGCTGCGATCCTCCGCAGCGATGGGAAACATGCTGCTAACCACCGCCCAGGAGAATGCGAACACCACGCGTCCAACCATGGCTACGGCGGCATAGATGCCCGCCGATTCCGACGGAAAAAAATGCTTGACCACAACGATGTCGCAGTTGTTGATCAGTACCTGCCCGGAAAAGAATACAGCCGCCTGCAGGCTCTCGCGAAAAGCGACTGGAATTTTCGGCACGCTTCCGATGGTGAGGTGAAGCTCGGGCTTGGCAAAGAAGTAGGCAGTGATCACGGCGACAACATTCGCGGCGATCACACCCGTCACTCCGGTTCCCATGAGGATCATGAAAAGCGATCCGACCAGTCGTACCAAGCCTTCCAAAACGAGATTGAGGGCGAGCAGACGAAAGTTGCAGACCCCCTGGATATATCCTCTTCGTGCACCCAAAGGCACGTAGAATGCCGTACCGATCCCTAGGAGCACGATCAACGTCGGGCTCGGCAAGTTGAGATAGCTGGTGACAGCGTTCCGAAATAGCAGTAGCAGCAGGCCGACCAGAATGCCCGCCACCCAGCCGCGCCAGTGGAAACCGCGGTATGCCGCGGCTTGCGATTCCCGTGTGTCATGCTGGGCTACAATCTTGGCAGTGAGAATCTGAAACGAGAGCGTGACGGCTGAGATGAGAATGAGCAGCGTGTAAACTGCGGTGGTGTGACCGAAGGCCGTGGGTCCGAGAAAACGGGCTACCGCAATGTTGTAAGCGAAGTTGATCAGAGTTGCGAAGCCGAGGCCGGACAGAAGAATAGCGCTACCGCTAAGCACACGGTCGCGGGGCGTCTTGGCGCCGATTACAGGCGGTTGAATGGCGCTAAGCAATTGGAGGCTCCGGCGGGACGGAGAGGAGGAATCTCGGGTTGATTGGATCCATTCTGGTGGAGCCTCCGTCCGGCTATTCGTAAACACGTTGCGTAAATCCGTCCGTCTTATGATGCGGGAATGGGCTGCTACGGCTGCTTGCGAGAGAAAGCATCTGGTGGGTTGCAACCTCCGCACCCGTCTCCGCCTCTAATTCAGAAAACCCCATGACCCATCTCTTATGATTCAGCTCTTAAAGTGCAGCCTCATAGCCCTGGTCTTGCTCTTGTTGCAGAGCTGCACTCAGACCAGCGTCCATCATGCGAGCGTCCATCATGCCCTTCGAGAAAGCGTTCCGGCGGCGAACTCGGTGACCCGTCTGCTCGCCGTTTACGAGCCCTGGTTTGGCCATCCGCAGCACATCAGCGTGGGCTATTCTTCGCAGGATCCGGTCGTGATCAAGAAACAGATCGAGAAGGCAAAGAACCTGGGCATCTCAGGCTTCGTGGTGGATTGGTATGGGGACCGGGAACCGTTTCTGGACAAGAGCTATGCACTTATCCAGCGGATTGCGGGCGAGCAGAATTTCAACGTGGCAGTGATGTTCGACGAATCAGAGCAGGATAGCGCCCAGGCCACGGACGATGCGCTGGCTGCCTTCCAAAAGCTTCACGACACGTATCTGACGCCAGATGCAGCGGGCCGCAAGGCATACCTGGAGTATCGGGGCCGGCCGGTGATTTTTATTTTTCCCAAGGGCGGGCACACCGACTGGAACCGCGTCCGCACCGAGACGGACCGTTGGAACCCGCCGCCTTTGCTCATTCACGAAAATCTCCCCACCCCCTTGACCAATGGGCTGGACGGCTTCTATGCATGGATCAATCCTGGAAAAAAAGGATGGTCCGCGGATGGAAGCAATTGGGGCGAAGATTATCTGCGCGACTTCTATCGGACGATGCAGACGAAGTATCCGGAGAAGATCGTCGTGGGAGCAGCATGGGCCGGCTTTGATGACCGCAAGGCGTCTTGGGGGCTTAACCGATATATGTCGCAACGCTGCGGAGAAACTTTCGCGGATACAACCAAACTTCAGCGGGATTTCTACCCGGCCGATAAACCGATACCATTTATGCTGATTGCCACCTGGAACGATTACGAAGAGAGCACGGCCATTGAGCGGGGTTTGGAGAAGTGCAACCGCTGACGAGCTAACCGGGGAAGCTGACCAACCGTTGCTCCCCAGGGCCCTACGCAGCCGGAAAGATGTTTCCCCGCGCGCTCTCCCTTACTCCAACCGCATGCGCCAGCTTCTCCGATGTCGCGTGGTCGGCGCTGAAGGCTTGGCCACCCGCCCGGTAAACGTCGTTAACAATCGAAAGCGGTCTTTGCCGAACCTCATCATAGACACGTCCCACGTATTCCCCAAGAATGCCTACGCAAAGCAGCGGGAAGCTTGTCATCAGGAAGATCGCGGCAAACAGACCATACTGCATTGAATTCTGCCTGGACCACAGCGCCAGAATGCCAAATACAGCGGCGGTGAACACACCGAGGGCTGCGAGGACGAAGCTCAGCCGCAGAGGTTTATAGCTGAAGCTGGTGATCGCGTCCATCGCATATTTGATTCGGCTGAGGAACGTCAGCTTGCCTTCGCCGCCGACGCGGTCCTGCCGATCGTAATAGACGACCGCTTCCCGGTATCCGACCCACGCCCTCAGCCCGGGCAAATACCGATTACCCTCGCGCAAGCCGTTCATGGAGTCGAGAACCTGCCGATCGAGGAGCCCGAAAATGCCAGCGTTCAGCGGGATGGGAAAATCCGAGATTGCGCCCAAGATTCGATAGAAGAGGGGGAATAGCAGTGCCAGCGCCTTGCGGCTTTCCTGCCTGCTGCGGCGAACCGCCGTCACCACTTGAGCCCCGCGATGCCAGGCGGCCACCATGTCCGGGATTACCGAGGGAGGATCCTGCAGATCGCCGTCCATCAGCACAACCGCGTTGCCCTGCGCGGTACGCAGACCTGCGTTGAGCGCGCCCATGTGACCCCAGTTGCGCGAGAGATCCACTACCGCCACGTGAGGATCGTCAGCCTGCAGGGTCCGAAGAAGAGACAGCGACGAGTCAGATGAGCCGTCATTCACATAGACCACCTCCCAACTCTCGCGAACCTCGCGCATCGCCTTGCTAAGGGCGTCGTGGAGCAGGGAAATGATTTCTTCCTCGTTATAAATCGGTATCACGATCGAGATCATGCAAGGGCTCCTGGAACCGTTCTATCTTGGTTACTGCATTCTGAGTGTTCTTGGATGTCATAATCGCAAGCTGGTTTGCTTGGTATCAGCTTCCGCCTTGAAAAATGCGCACTTTCCACTTTGATTCGGTCGGAGTCAGGACTGCGACGTAACGAGTGCGGACGTGCTGCGTTCCTAGCGTTTTGCCGTGCTTGCCAATTACCAGATCGTATTCGACGTCGTCCAGGAGCTGAATCGAGAGTCCTTCGGGCGAATAGAACACGATTTGGAGATGATGCGATTGCTCCTGGTAGGCCGACTGAATCCCAAGGTTCTGTTGCGCACGGACCGTCTCGGCCAGCTTATCCTTTGCCACGCCCACGAAAAATGCGTCCAATAACTCCGGCTGATTTTGCTCCATGGCCTGGCCCATGGCGTGCCAGGCGGCCAGATAGTCACGAACCACGGACGCCTGGGTGTGCTTTTCCACGCTACGGGAGCCCGTGGTGTCCGCGATCGTGACTTCCACTGTGGGACGATCGGCACCCAGAAGCAGGCCAGCTAAGAGGATGGGGCATGTGGCTCGGAGCCAGTTCGTGATGGGTGGCTTCATCTTCATTGTCCGCCGGTCACGCGAATCTCGTTGCCCATCACTACGCCGCTCGCCACCGAAATCACGGCTCGGCTGCGGGCCAGCAGTTCCGTCCGGGCGACTCCGCGCTTAAGAGGCACATCGACCGTGGTTTGTTGCCCCCCATATACTTCGGTGAAGGTCACGATCGTGCCGTCCGGAACGGCGTTCCCATTGCAGTCGCGCAACGGGTCGGTCTCCAACACTATTCTTTGGCCCGCTCCGTGGGAGTTCATCTTTACGGTGCAGGGTTCTCCAGGCACATTCAGCACCGCTCTCTGAACCCGAATGTCGCCCGAACTAGCTCGAAACTGCGAGGAGCCGGCCTTGGTCGCGGAATTCATCTTCACCCAAGCGACGCCGTTGCGCGTGGTCGCAACCCGCGATTGCGTTCCCCCGGACGGATCCGAAAGTTCAAATGTCACCCGCTGCGGCTGCACTAACAGATTGCGAAAGGCATCAAGCACATAAACCACACCGCTCAAGCCATTGACCTGGTTCACCGGGAGACGCGAGGGCTTCGCGATGAAGCTGAGGCCCGCGGGCTGAGTCGAAGCGACGACGTCGAACTGCGCGCTCTGAGTTTCAGTGCCAGCGACCAGAAGAGCAACGTAATGGCCAGCATTACGAAGGTCCTCGGAGCTAAATGCAATGCTTTGTCCCAGCTGAACACTACGTTGGAGCGCATCCCCGGTCCCGACCACGTACAAAGTTGCGGGGCCGGAACCACTGGTCTGCACCGAAAACGCCGTCCCTGCCTGAACCGTCGGAGGGAAGCGCCACGCCGAAGGCTGAGCCAACCCGTAGGGCGCCAACAGGCTCAACAATCCGCAGAGTGCTGTCGCCCATCGCTTCATTGCGCGTGACCCGACCTATAAGAAGTGGTCATCACGTGATAGCTCGCGACCTTGCTGGACACGTCCGCCGGGAGCGCGATCGCGAACGGTACGGGCGTCTGCGGAAGCAGCGCGCGGCTAGGATAGCTGTCCGCCACCCAAACAATTTGGCCGTTGCCGTCGTAGAACGTGCCAATTACGTGGGCCACATTGACGACCTGGCCACTCTGATTCAGGAGTTCTCCGGTCAGCGAGGCGTCCGGAACAGGATTCAACTTCTGGGATTCGATACCGATCACCGGATCCGCTGAGGCAGAAACGAGACTGGAAGAAGGTTGAATATGAACGCTGTCCACTTGCGACAGCCTGACGTTCCGAAAGTCGATGCGAAAAGGAGAAACCTGCTTCGGCAAAAGCAGATGGGAGATCTTGTCGAAACTGTCTTCCGTGGCGAGGGTAGCCCCGTTGGCACCAAGCAGCGCCGCTTTGACGGTCACGAATGCCGGAACCACATCTTCATTGAGCAGCTCGCCGAGAATCACCACCCCGCCGCCGCGATCCACGGGATGCATGGCCACGATCCGAACGTGCGGCGCCTCGACGTCCTGCGTTCCCCAGTCATCCTGAGGGCCGCGATTGATGACGTCCCAGCGTAAGTAGTTCACTGGAATCACTTGCGGAGGGACTCGGGCTTCTTTCATCAGCGGCCATGCAACTTGCCAATGGTCGCCTTTCCGAACCACCCGCAAATCGCGGGGATCGTCGAACGTGCCAACCACGGAGGCCCACCGCAAATTAGCGCGAAACTGGGCCTCGTCGGTAGAAGCGCGAAGCGGGTGGACGTCAAACCCGTCCAACAAGGCATACGTGCGCAGACTCCCGTAGTTCCCGGTGAGGTCAGAAGCGAACTCAGCTTCCGAAAAGTCATTCTTATTGGCAAGACCCGAGTAAGCGGCGCTCCAGTCGCGACGGCCGATCTGCTGCAGCAGAGTATTGACGGCGTCCTGAGGAGACGAACTGCCGCTCGCAAGCCGAGCCCCGGCATCCGGGTTGGCCGCAGCCGATTGATTCGGCCACACCGTACCGACGACAACCAGACCCACCGTCGCAATCGCCAGTACCAACGCTAATAAGTAGCCGCCCCTCTTCATGAGGTCACCCTCCGCAGCACCAGATCCTCAGAGTCAACGGGTTCAGGCATCGGCTTGGAAGGCAAAGTAGACACACTAATCGTCCGCTCCGACCGGCGCCGCTCCGGAAAGAACACCAGGATCATCGCCAGCAGACTGCTGCCAATCGGCAGCGTGCCCCACAATAATCCCTCCCAGCCATGCGGGCGCTGCTGCGATTCGATGGGAGTGGCGGGCGCTACATCTTCCTTGCTCCAGATGGTGATGGTCTTGTCTTCCAGATCGTCCACCTGGCGCCAGCCGGAGAAAACCAGCAGGGGCTCGTAATAAGGGTCCTTCAGCAAAACCCATTTCAAGCCGTAGCGGTCGGCATGCTGAAGGATCGCGCTGAGCGCCTCGAGCCCAGCTTTTCCGAAATACTTGGAACTGGTAAGAGCACCTGCGCCATGCGCGGTAAGTTCGGGCAACATGCGGCCGGAGTTCCACTCTCCATCCACGCTGCCCGCCTGGGTAAGGACGGCAAGCCGGGAGATCTTGTTGCCAAATCCGAGAGTGACATAGCGATAGCGGTCGTGCCCGTCGCGATTCAGCCAGGCTGCCGCGGAATCAACCTTGAAATCTTCGGCGTCGGCTGGACGGTACGTCGCCCAGGCCACTGCCACTCCGCAGGTCAAGCCGGCAGCCACCGTCAATCCTGCGACCGCACGCCACTGAAATCGGTCAACTAGCTCCTCGACCAGAAGGCCCACAAAGGGTAACGCAAGCAGAGTCGCCCAGTAGGTGAACCTCTCCATGGTGATGACTTCGAATGCGCGGCCCAGAAGCAGTTTAGCCACTGGTGTGGTCCCGCCCAGGCCCAACAGAAAGGCAACCCAGAAGCCGAAAAGAAGAGGGCGCAGTCGGGGAGTCAACGATCCTCGCCACAGAATGAATGGAACAGCGAGAATCAGGGCCCCGTAGGGCACTAGGAAGTAGTTCACTCCCCATTGAGGACTCAGAATGTAATTGGCCCGACTAGGATGGGGAATGGGAGTCTGAGTCACCGGATAGTGAAACAGTGCGATCCAAAAAGGCAGGAGGACCACAGTAATCAAAATTCCAACGATCACAGTCGCTAAGACTGTGCGTAGAACAAAATTAGTCCCTTCAGAACGGCGGTTTTTCCAAACCTCCATCCCCGCGAGTGCGATCACGGGAATGGCGAACAAGAATGATCCAAACAGCAGCGTGGCATGGTGAGCGGCGGCCGCAGCCATCGCCAGCACCGCGCCCTTCAGTAGTGCGCGCCCATTGCGCCACCGTATCCATTCATAAAGATAGGGAAGTGAGTTGAGGTAAAGGGGCGCGGCAAACGTGGTTGACAACTGGCCCGCAGAATAGACCAGGAAGGCTTCCGATCCCAGAAGCACGCTCGCAAGGGCGGCGAAGGCGGAAGCGCGTGGGCCGACCCACAGCTTGGCAAACCGGTACACCCCCAGAACCAGCAGAAGGATCGCTGCAAACTGCACGATCATGTAAGCGAAATCCAGCCCGACCACCCAGGAGAGCAACGCTACCCACTGCTGCGGCAAGGGAGGATAGGTGGTCTGCGAAAACCCGGCATACCACTTCGGGTTCCAAGGGTCGAACCAGTGATGTGCATAGTGCGACGCGAAGAAAATGTGGAAATTGGTGTCGTAGGATTTCAAGGGAAGCTTCATCAGAAGCAGGGGCCCATGAACCAGAAACGCCCCTAGCATGATCAACCCGAGCGGGATGGGCCGTACTAAACCGTCAATCGAATTCCGACTCTGCACAGCCTTCTCCAGTGGCAGCTTTGATTACAGGTGCGCTCTGGAGGTTGCCTTAAAACCACACAGCGCCGCGCACCGCTTTCCGCTATTCATTTTCCTTAAGCAGTCAGCCAACATCTCGGCCGTGTCGGGAATCGAACTATCGGTGGAGCGATTGCAAGTGGAGTGATTTGCAAGTGAAGTGATTCGGAATTTTGTCGGAGGCGTTTTGAGTTCCCGGACTAGCTACCGAAGATTGTTGTTCGTGTCGGCTGTGCTGGCCGCAGGAATCTGTGCGCATGCTCAGGACCAGACCCTCAAGGTCAATTCGGGTTCAGCCCCGCCCGACGCGCAGACTTCGCGGCACGCCCGGCCTGCCGAAACGCAGCCACAGTCCACCGAGAAAGTTCTGGGCTGGGGATCCAATATTCAGAATGCCCGTTTGGCTCATGCCGCCGAGTCCGCGTTACAGCGCGGCGACTTCGCAGGAGCGGTGGATTACGCCCAGCGTGCCGCAGCGGCGGCTCCTAATGACGCCCAGCTTTGGTTTCTGCTGGGTTTTGCGGCGCGCCTTGCCGGAAAGTCCCAACTCTCCGTCGATGCCTACGACCATGGGCTGAAGGCAAATCCGTCATCCCTCGAAGGGTTGTCGGGGATGGCTCAAACTTTTAACACCATGGGCCGGAAAGCGGAAGCTCAGGCTTTATTGAAGCGCATTCTGGCAGCCGATCCCAGCCGCAGTGTGGATCTCCGCCTGCTCGCCGAAATCCTTTTGCAATCTGGACAATATGAAGAGGCACTCGGCCTGCTCGATCGCGCGGAACGCACGCAACCCAATGCCCGCACAGAGTTACTGTTGGCATTTGCCTACCAGCGCCTGAAAAAGTTTAACGATGCGAAGCGTTATCTGGAGATGGCCAGGCACCGTTCGCCGAATGATCCCGAGCTTCTGCGATCCCTCGCCGGCTATTATCGCGAGACCGGGAACTACCCCGCGGCAATTGCGGCCCTGGCGAGCTTACGCAATCCCTCAGCGGAAGTGAAGGCGGAGCTTGCCTATAACTATCAGCTCTCCGGTAAGCAGGAGGAAGCGGCGAAGCTCTACGCCGAGGCGGCCAACTCAGCCCCGCGTGACTTGAATCTGCAACTTTCAGCCGCCCAAGCCCAGTTAAGTACTGGAGCGAATGAAGCGGCCAAGACTTTCCTGAAACGAGCTGCAAGTCTGGATGCGGAAAATTACCGTTTGCACGCCATTCGCGGCGAGGTGGCTCGTCAAGAAGGAAGGGACGAGGACGCTCTGCAGGAATACAACGCTGCCGTGAAAAGAATGCCGCAGGCTCCGCCCGAAGGTTCCCTCTACCCCATCCAGCTCACCATGAACTTGATGGAACTCCACCAGCGTTTGCACGATGACGACGCTGCTAAGATCCAGCTCAAAATCGCCCAGTCGCAAATCGCAAGCCTCGAGGTTCAGGGCAGTGGACGCGGCGAGTTCCTCCGTTTGCGGGCCATGATCCAATTGAGCGCAGGAGACAATGAGGGCGCCCTCCGCAATGTGAAAGAAGCGCTTGCGCTGAACGGCGAAGATCCGAATGCCCTCCAGCTTAACGGCGATGTGCTCGCTAAGATGGGCCGCAGCGACGACGCGGTTCGCGTTTACAAGAAGATACTAGCCACCGACCCCAACAATCGACTGGCACTTACATCGCTGGGCTCGGTGTCACGCGAACTGGGTCATGATCGGGAGGCTGAGAAGTATTTCCAGCGAATTGTGGCCGCCTATCCAGGCTTCAGCCCAGCTTATTTGGCGTTGGGCGACTTATATACTTCGCGCCGAGACTTCACCAAAGCTGAGGCCGCCTACAGCAAAGCCTATAAGTTGGGCTCGCCCAACAGCTTGGTGATGGCTGGAGGCGCGAACGCCGCCATCGAAGCCCATCAATTAGGGCTGGCGGCCGAGTGGCTGGGTCGTGCCACCCCCGCGATGCAGCATGATCCGCCTCTCCTGCGGGAGAGAGAGCGGTACCTAAGTTGGGGTGGCAAATACCAGGAGTCGGCGGAGGTCGGACAGGAAGCGATCCAGAAATTGCCAAGGGATCGCGATGTGGTAGTCTATCTGGGATACGATTTGCTCCGCCTGGAAAGATATGACGAACTGCTACAATTGACGTCACGCTATCAATCTCTCATGCCGAAAGAGCCAGCCATCCCTTTGTTGGCGGGATACGTCCACAAGCACAATGGGGAGATGGAGGAAGCAAGTGCCTCCTTTACCCAGGCACTGGAACGCGATCCGAATGTAGTAACCGCGTATGTGAACCGCGGATATGTATTGCACGACTTACGCAAGCCAGCGGCGGCGGCGGCCGATTTCGAAGCAGCTCTCCAGCTCGAGCCCAAGAACGGCGAAGCCCATCTGGGTCTCGCTTATACCAGCCTTGATCTGCATCGGCCGCGATTAGCCCTGCAGCAGGCCAAGCTCGCAGAGAAAGAACTTGGCGACTCCACCGCCTTGCATCTTATTCGCGGTACAGCATACGGCCAGGACGGGATGCTGCAACAGTCAGCCCAGGAGTACCGGATCGCGCTGAAGAATGCCCCAAACGACGCCGCGTTGCACACCGCACTCGCCAACACTTTGTACGACCTTCGCCAGCACCGCGAGTCTATCGCTGAACTGCAAGCCGCGGATAAGCTCTCCCCCGGCAATGCAACTGCTTACGCTCAGATGGCGCGAGCTTATGCTCAACTTGGGGATGGCGAGCAGACGCAACATTATGTGGAGTTAGCAGAGAAGCAGGGGTCCGCTGCGATTTTTATTTCTACCGGTGAAGCTCTCAGCTTGCTGGGTGAATCCGCTGCTGCGATGGAACGCTTTGAGCGGGCGCTGAAGGGTTCTGATGCCGACCGCATCGCGGTGCGCCTCAGCGTCGCTCGCCTTGACGTAAAGGTCAACCAACCGGAGGACGCGCGACGGCAGATCTCACTTGCCCTGATGGAAGCTGCTTCCGGTCGCACCCTGCCCCCCACCGGCAATCAGTTGTTGCAAGCGGCAGACTTGTTCCTTGCCATCCATGAGTACGAGCTTGCCGAAACTTACTTTCAGCGGGCCTTGGCTGCGGGAGCGCCCGAGACGGAAGTGCGCCTGGGGCTCGCGAACACTTATCTGGCATTGGGCGACACCCCTCGGGCCGAGGGCCAACTTACGGTCGTCAGCCGCGACCTGACCAGTGGAGAGCCTAACCCCCAGTACCTTCTGGCGAAAGCCAACATGCTGCGCCAGCGCCACCAGAGCGCGCAAGCCTTGACTGCTTTTGCCCAGGCCGCCGCCGCCGCGGGCGACGATCCTACCGCCCAGCGGGAATTGCTTCGCGCCGGCGACGACGAAGGTTTGCGAATCAATCACATGGTGAGCCTGCGTTCCGATGTGTCCGTTGCTCCCATTTTCGAAGACTCGACCGTCTATCAGCTCGATGCAAAGCTATTGGCATCGCCCAACGGCCTGTTGCCATCGCCCCGCTCCTCCCTTGAATCGCAAGGTACGCTGGCCTACCATCTTCATCTCCCTGGCTTGCCGGATGCAGGAGGCTTCTTTCAGATTCGCAATGCTCGTGGCCAAATCTCCCTGCCGAGCGCAAACCAAATCATCAATCGCGACACTACGGACTATTCCTTTAACTTTGCCGTCAATCCTACGTTTCGGGTCGGCGGCAATGCCTTCACACTGAGTGCGGGTCTGCAGAAAACCATCCGTCGGGACGCAGCAGATCCCTACCACATGAACCAGAATCTGTTGCGGCAATTTGTTTACCTGTCCACTAGTTCGTTCTATAACTGGGTTTCGGTGAAGGGATTCGCGGTACGCGAGGCCGGTCCATTTACCCAGAGTCACCTGCGTTCGCGCGATTTGGCAGCTTCTTTGGAGTTCCGCGTCGGCAGGCCATGGGGGAAAACAGCGTTTGTCACGGGATGGGGGGCGCGGGACCAACAATTCTCACCTGTGATCCGCGAGTTTTTCTATACTTCTACCTATGCCGGGGTGGAGCAACAGTTTTCGGAAAGGCTTCGGGTCCGGGCCATCGGCGAGTATCTCCGCTCTTGGCGCGTAGAGGGGAACCAGTTCGCTATCGCCCAGGCGTTTCGGCCGGCGGGGAGCGTGGAGTACTCCTGCGGGAAGAATTGGAACGTGGAGACATCGGTTGCCTACTCGCGCAACATGGGCTTTCATGCTTATGACGCGGTACAGACCGGATTCAACATTTCTTATGCGATGCCGGTGCACCGCCGATTTGAAGCAAACGGCCAGGCCCTACCGCTCAGTTATCCAATACGCTTTTCGGCGGGCTTACAGCAGGAGACGTTTGTCAATTTCCCGGGCGCGAACAGTCATCAGTTCCGGCCCTTCGTTCGTATTAGTTTGTTTTGAAACAGCATCTTTGAGAGTAAGCCCATGAATATTTGCCTGGTTACAGCTTTTCCGCCGAGTGGACGACAGTTAAATGAATACGGCTACCACTTGGCTCGAGAGCTGCAACGCAACCCGCTGGTCAACCTGACCATCCTCGCCGACGAGCTCACCGACTATGAGTGGGCCACGGACGAAAACGGGAAGCACATCGGTGCCGATCAGCAACAAGAGTTGCCAGGTTTCAACGTAGTTCGCTGCTGGCGGACGAATAGTTTATCGGCTCCGGTCGCCTTGGCGAGGGCGGTTCGCAAGCTGCGGCCGGATGTGGTCTGGTTCAATCTGGTATATTCGACCTTCGCAGCTCACGACCATCCGGTGGCGGCATTCGCCGGGCTCTGCACCCCGGCTCTCACCAGTAAGTTAGGATGCTTTACCCATGTTACTCTGCACCACATCCTGGAGCATGTGGACTTTGCCAGCGCCGGCGTGAAGCGTGAAGGCATGTTCCGCCTTGGTAGTGAAATGGCGACCAGGATGCTTCTGAAAGCCGATTCGGTGTCGGTGTTACTCTCCGGCTATCGGCGCACGCTGGCGGCGAAATATGCTGCGCAGAACGTCCTTCTCGGAACCCACGGAACGTTCGCTCAATGTCCCACCCCGCCGGATTTCTCTTTGCGGGGAAATCCTGACCAGCGAATCCTGGCCATCGGGCACTGGGGAACTTACAAACGACTCGAAACCTTGATGGAAGCGTTCCCCGCTGTTTTGCGTCGCGTGCCCAATGCGCGCCTGATCGTCGCCGGTGCCAATCATCACACCAAGCCCGGATATTGGGAGTCGATTCGCGAAACCCAGCGCGCCAATCCGCGGATTGAGTTCCGTGGTTACGTGCCCGAAGATGCCGTGCCCGACCTCTTTCGCTCTACCAGTGTGGTCGTGCTGCCCTACGACTCAGCCACCGGGTCCAGCGGGCCCGCCCACCAGGCATGCGAGTACGGAGTGCCGGTCGTCTCTGCCGATATCAAAGACTTCCGCGACATGGCGACCGATGAAAATATGGCGATTAATTTCTACCAGACCGGAGACGCTGAGGATTTAGCCGGCCAATTAATCGCAATGCTGGAGTCTCCCGAAGCTCAGCGCCGGGATTCTGAGCAGAATTATTCCGCCGCCGTTCGAATGACGATGCCCCATGTGGTCAGCCACTATCTCCGCTGGTTCGAACTGAAGCGACGCAAACAAGTTTTGGGCTCTTCAGCGGTTGCGCGTTTCTTCAAGCGGCGGAGCGCCCCTTCATTACGCTCTCACGTGAAGGGGCTGTCGCAGGACTCTCTGGTGAATTGGGCCTTTCAGTCGCTGCCCGCCGAGCAGGAGATCGGCCCCGGCGAGCCAGAAAGCTGAGTTTCAATCGCGCGTCCCACGCGGACGATTCACCTTGCCGATTCCTCCTACCGATTCCACCTACCATGAAAGCAGCGAGGACTCGTCCAGGTATTCGTCGATCACAATACCGGATACGGCACTGTCCAACTGGTGCTGCACCCCGAGAACTGCGGTCCAGGCGGGGTTGGGAATTGTGGACCATGCAACGCCTCCCAGATAGGTAGTCTGCCCGTCAATGGTCAGTGTCCCAAACCGTAAGCTAGTGTTGGTATCTGTGGACGAACTGAAGGTATTCGGAATTTGCTGGTACCCCGACGCCGCCACTCGTTGTAGAAAGTACGTGGAGTGATGCCACACCCCGGTTGTAAACTGGCATGGCGAGATGCCCGTATCCACCCAGGTTAAATTCGAACCTTGAGGAAGCCAGAACTGCCAGTGGTTCGTGACATAGTTGCACTGCGTTCCGAAAACGAACTCATGCACCCCATCGCTGAACGGCACCGCTTGGAACACATCGAACTCCAGGGCTTGTACTGAGGAGGTCTTGGTCGTCGTCGGGATGTAGAACCAGAAATCCCACAGAAAATTTGTGTACCCATTGAATCTCGTGGGGCTCTCGAACTTGCGATAGAAGAGGCTGTCGTCGTAGGTGCAGCCGCTGGTCACTACAAAATGCTGCCCCCGGCCATCAAAAGATGGCAAATTACCGGTGTTCGGATCAGAGTTGCTGGAAAAAGTTCC
>JANYBT010000019.1 GCA_025360645.1 Acidobacteriaceae bacterium
GGAAACGCCGGTTCGCCGTTCTCGTCGGCGCACAACGCAACCTGTTTGTTGCCATACCAGGCGCACACACTCCGGCGAAGCCAGTGTTCATCCTGCCGCCTCAACCCTTCCAGAGACTGCACCGTGGGCTTGTCACCGCGCTCGATCTTGGCCGCCAGTTCGTTGGCGATCGCGGCATTGGCCGATTCCAGCGTCCGCATTTGCGAATTGATTTCCGAAGTCACGATGAAGCTGGCGAATTGCCCTGCGAATAGATAAATGGTGATCAGCCCCATCGAAATCAGCAGCACGGTGGGAATGAAACCCACGAAGACGTAAGTGACAATCAGCCGGTTGCGGAGCCGCCATAGGATGTTCGCCCGCAGCCATCGGAACCCTGTAATCAGCAGAAAAAATACTGCCAGAATGCTGACGAACGTGACCCACCCGCCCAAGTCGCTGGCGACCGCCGGGCGGAAAGGCTTGGCGACAGACTGGGCCATGAAAAGCAGGACCGCCAACCCGGCCAGATAACAGCCGATCCGCGCCATCCGGCTCTCCGGCCACAGGCCCTGCTTCCGCAGCCGCAGTTCGAGTTCTGGTAAGAGCAATTTCATTGCAATCGCATCCGATTATAGGCTGGCCGTCCGGGGCAAGCTCAAATCTCCGGATAGATGTCGAAAAACGCTTCCACGCTGATGCGCAACTGCTTTTCGATTTCCTCTTTGCTGCCTTCTAATACATGCATGGTGACGCGTGCTTCGCGGCCATTCTTAAGTTTCAGCACCGCATCGCCTACTTCCACCACTTCGTCCGACGGCAGCAGTCGGAGTCCGTAAATCATTGTGAGGTTTGCCATGGGTTGATTCTAACTTGCCGGGCCGCTTGGGTCCGCCTCCGCTCGCGCGCGCGAAACCAATTTTTCTTTCCGGCATCTACAATGAGGAATTCCTATGACTGACATACGCAACGTGGTAATCATCGGTTCCGGATGCGCTGGCCACACCGCCGCCCTTTACTGTGCACGCGCCAACTTGAAACCGCTTGTCATTGAGGGCCATGAGCCCGGCGGCCAGCTTTCCATCACCACCCTGGTGGAGAATTTCCCGGGATTCCCCGACGGCATCCAGGGCCCCGAACTCATCGACAACATGCGAAAGCAGGCGGCGCGGTTTGGCGCCGAGTATCGTACCGGGCATCTGGACAAAGCGGATTTGAGCCGGCGGCCTTTCACCCTGACCATCGGCAAAGACACCATCCAGACGGAAACCCTGATCATCGCCAGCGGCGCCTCCGCGCGCTGGCTGGGTCTGCCCAATGAACAGGCGCTGATTGGCCGCGGCGTGTCGTCCTGCGCCACGTGCGACGGATTCTTCTTCTCTGGAAAAGAAATTGTCGTCATCGGTGGCGGCGACTCGGCCATGGAGGAAGCTACGTTCCTCACTCGCTTCGCCAGCAAGGTCACGCTGATCCATCGCCGCTCGGAATTTCGCGCCTCCAAGATCATGCTTGACCGTGCCCGTAGCAATCCGAAGATCGCATTTCTCACTGACACAGTCGTGGATGACGTGCTCGACGTCAGCAAAAAAGAAGTCACCGCGCTGAAGCTTCGCAACCTGAAAACCGGGGAGAGCTGGGAGTTTCCCACCAGCGCCATGTTTCTTGGAATCGGTCATATCCCAAACGCAAAGATGTTCGAAGGCCAGTTGGAAGCCGACGCGGACGGCTACCTCATCACCCACAACAACGTCTTGACCAAGGTCGAGGGTGCGTTCGCCTGCGGCGACGTGCAAGACCGCCGCTATCGCCAGGCCATTACCGCCGCCGGTTCCGGCTGCATGGCCGCGCTGGAAGTGGAAAAATTCCTGGAAGAGCATGGACACTGATCCATCGATACTGATCGTTGAAGAACACGGACACTGATCGTTTGGCGCTCCAGCTTTTGAATCCTTTCCCACGCCTGCTCCGTCTACTGTGAAGTTGAAGGAGATCGGTCGCCATGTCAAAACCAGCTTGCACGCACCTCGATCAAATCAAGAACGTCACGCCCAGCGGGAAGGGATGTAAAGAGTGCCTGGAAACAGGCGATACCTGGGTCCATCTCCGCATGTGCCTGAGTTGCGGCCACGTGGGCTGCTGCGATTCCTCCAAGAATAAGCACGCGCGCGCTCACAACGCCCAAACTCACCACCCCATCATTCAGTCCGTCGAGCCCGGCGAAGACTGGCGTTGGTGCTATACCGACGAAGTGTATCTGTGACGCGAAGCGTCTAACTCGCTGGAGCCGCGCTTCTGCCGGTCACCGTTTTGTCAGTCCCCGTTTTGCTGGTGACGGTTTTGTCGAAGATCCACAACATCACCGCTGTCACCAGCCCCACTCCGGTCACCACCCACCAGATGCGTTCCGGCTGGTGGGTCACCTCTCCGAAGTGATGCATCAGGGTTCCGCCGAACCAGCCTCCGATCAGCGACCCGATCCCAATCGGCAGGAACGCAAACCCCATGTAGGTACCCTGCTGTCCGGGCGGCGCCAGCCGCGAGATATATTCGTAGTAGCGCGGCGCCTGGATGATCTCGCCCAGCGCCAGCACAAACAGCGTCAATACGGCGGCCCACACCGTCGGCCGCGTCGCCAAAATCATCCACGAAACGGAAGTGATGACGGTGCCGATGATGACTGCTTGAAATGCTGGAATCTTGCGCGTCAGGAAATTCATGCCGAGGGTCAGGCAGATCACAGTCAGGCCATCGGTCACCAGAATGATTTCGACATCCGCACGCGAGTTCACAAATCGGTGGATGTATCCGGGCAGGCTGATGTACTGCTGCCAAAACACCACCCAGTAGCCGGTGAACAGCACCAGAAACCACATGAAGCGGCTGAGGCCGGCGAGAACCAGCGCCAGCAGCCCGACCCACACCCACCATGGAACGCTGACCGAAGGATATACAAACAGCGCGATGCGCAGCAGGAAGGCAACCAGCAATACCGGCAGCACCAGCCGGTAGTTGCCCAGCACCACACAGAAATTTCGCGCCACGGTTGCGAGCGAAGGCGGCGGCGCGTCTCCTGCTTGGCGTGGCTCGCGGAAAAAGAGCAGCACAAAAAAGAACATCGCGAACACACCCAGCGCGGCCACCCGATACACATTCTCGACCCCCAGATGGCGGTGCGCCCACGATGCGAAATAAGGCCCGGCCGCACCGCCGACGTTCACCATGGTGTAGTAAATCGAGTAGCCGATCGAACGAACGTTCTCTTTCGACGCGCGCGCCGTGGTCCCAACGACGCAGGGTTTCACCAGCGCTACGCCCAGCGCCGGAAGCATCAGAATGCAGCCCACGAACAGGCCCAGCGGCATGGCGTTGCGCACCGGCGCCAGCCACGGTGCGGCAATGGAGCCGATCAGAAAGTACGAGACCGCCAAAATCAAGTACGCTATCGACAACGCCCGGCGGAACCCCAATCGGTCGGCAGCGGCACCGCCAAAGATGGCGAGAAACCACACCATCCCGCCAAACAGCCCGGTCAGCGTTCCCGTCTGCTCCGTCGAGAAGTTCAGCCGTTCCTGCAAATACAGGGCAAGCGATGCGAAGGCCCCATAGTAAGAGAGCCGCTCGAAGATCTCGCTGATGTTGGCGACCCAGAACGGCCGCTCAAAGCCAGTGCGGATCTCGTGAAAACGCTCGGAAAAGCTCAAGAGTGGCTCCTGTCATTGATCAACCGCTGACCCACTTGTTCCGCGGTCAGCCCCGCCACCCGCAGCACTTTGTTGCGGCTGGCAAGGCCGCTTGCAATACTAACGGACGCGCGCGGAACCTTCAAAAGTTTCGCGAAAAATGCGCTACAGGCTTCGTTGGCGCGCCCGTCCACCGGCGGAGCCGTCAAGGCCACTTTCAGCGCATCGCCAACCTCACCCGTAATGGCGTCTTTCTTCGCACGGGGGTGCACTCTCACCGCGAACGTCGCTCCCGAGGATGTGTCGTGAACCGGGACCATCAGCGCCTTTGGCCACCGGAGAACGGCGCGGACAGAAGTGGAATGCCGCAAACGAAACTTCGCGCGCTGTGCTGTGGGGTCAAGTTTGTGGTTTCTCTCTCACGCCGAAAATCGCCGTGCCCACCCGCACGCAAGTCGCTCCTTCCGCAATGGCAACCTCAAAATCGTGCGACATCCCCATGGACAACACCTCCATTGCAACTCCCGGCAAGCGCCGGGTTGCAATGCGGTCTCGCAATTCGCGCAGTTGCCGAAAGTAGGGCCGCGCCAATTCCGGATCGTCCGAAAACGGCGGCACCGTCATCAACCCGCGGATCTCCAGGTGCGTCCACGCAGTCGCCCCCTGCAAAATCGCCTCTAGTTCCGGCGACTCCTCCCCTAAACCGCTCTTCGCCGCCTCGCCCCCGATGTTGACTTCAATCAGTACGGTGATTTTCTTGCCCAACTCCGCCGCCGCCGCATTCAATTTTGCCGTTAGTTTCGCCGAGTCCACCGAATCAATCGCCGCAAACAATTCCGCCGCTTTGCCCGCCTTATTGGTTTGTAGATGCCCAATCAAGTGGAACTCCGCCGCCACCAGATCGGCGACCGCGTCTGCCTTCCCGGCGAACTCCTGCACCCGGTTCTCGCCAAACGCACGAATCCCCGTCGCATACGCTTCACGAATTCCCTCCGCCGGGAAAGTCTTGCTGACCGCCATCAGCGTGACGTCATCGGCCCGCCGGCCCGCTCGCAGCGCGGCAGATTCGATTCGCTCCCGCACCCGCGCAATGTTTTCCGCAATAGCCATAGCACGCGCGCCAAAGAAAAAGTCAGACTGCAGATGCTGCTTACCTCATTCTGCAATCTGACTCCGAACATCTGCCCTCTACATGATTGCCGTCGGCGGCGCGGGATCTTCCGGACGACCCGCATTCGTCAGCGGCACCCGCACCATCACCACCGCCAGCACTACCAGTGCGATCAGCGACACCGGGAACGGCGGTGCCCATTTGAGCAACGTCACATCGTGCCCGGTGCCCACCAGTGCCGCAATCACCAGCCCGCACAGCGCCTCGCCTGCAATCAGACCTGACGCGGTCAGCACGCCTGCATTCTCCACCCTGGCTTTCTGCGCGTCGTTGAATCCGCGGCGGTCGCGGAATTTGTCCGTCGCCCAGCGAATCAGTCCACCCACGAAGATGGCAAACGTCGTCCCCAGAGGCAGGTACATGCCGACTGAAAACAGCATCGGACTGCGAACTTCGATCAGGATCAGCGCAAAGCCCATCAGGATGCCGACAATCACCAGCGGCCATGCCATGTTGCCGCCAACAATCCCCTGCGCCAGCGACGCCATGAGACCCGCTTGCGGAGCAGGCAGCGCCGGACTGCCAAAGTGATATGCCTTATCCAGAATCGCCAGCGGGAAGAACAGTACGAGCGAAGCCACCACGACGCCCATCAGATCGCCAAGCTGCATCTTCGCGGGAGTGCCGCCCAGAATGTGACCCACTTTCAGATCCTGAAGCATCTCGCCCGCCACCGCCGACGATACGCAAACCACTGCAGCCACGCCCAGTACCGCCGCGACTCCGCCGACTCCCGACACCCCCAGAGCCACCATCAACAGCGCGGCTACGACCAGCGTGCACAGGGTCAAGCCCGAAACTGGATTGTTTGACGACCCGATCATGCCGACCAGGTTGCCCGAGACCGCCGCAAAGAAGAAGCCCAACACGATCATCACTATCGCCGCTACAGCCGCGCCGGTAATCACTGTCGAAGTGCTCAGGTTGCCTGCGCCGTGGATGAAGTAGTAGTACAGAGCGAACATCGCCACCAGGACCGCAGCGATGCCGGCAAACACGACTTTCGCGTTCAAGTCGCGCTCGGTGCGGTTC
Organism: Acidobacteriaceae bacterium; assembly: GCA_025360645.1. Lineage (GTDB taxonomy): Bacteria > Acidobacteriota > Terriglobia > Terriglobales > Acidobacteriaceae > JANYBT01. Next base: position 5,863 of record JANYBT010000019.1, read on the forward strand.
GTAGCGGCGTGCGCCGATGCCGATTTCTTCAAGTCAGTTACCGCTCGCGCCATGCCTACACCCAGCTGCTTTCGCATTTTAAACAGCGTGTAGGACGCGCCCACCAACATTCCGCCCACCGCAATCGGACGCACGATGGAAAAGTAAATGGCCTGCGCCAACAACACGCCCGACAAACTCTGCCCCGCCGGTAGCGATGCTTGAATCGAAGGCCCCATCAAAAAGCTGAGGAGCGGAACCAACAGTCCCCACGCCAGCACGCCGCCTGCGAAGTTCAGTGCGGCCAGCCGCGGCCCGATGATGTAGCCCACTCCCAGATACGCCGGGCTGATGTCGGGTGCGGTCATGATGGAAGCCCCGCCAGTCAGCGTGGTTGCCACGCTGGGGTTCGTACTTGTCCGCAGAACCAGCTTCTTCCCCAAAGCTCCGATATTGATTGGGAACACATTGCTCGGCGAAAAAATATTGAACGCGCCCAGCAGATACATGAATCCGCCGAAGCCCATGTTGGCGAACAAGATCTTGGCGGCGCGCGACCCTTGCTGCCCCGCTTTGTGAATTTCCGAAGCCGCCACCGATTCCGGGAACGGCAGGTCGGGATCCTCCACCATCACCCGCCGCAGCAGCGTCACAAATAAAATACCGAGCGTGCCGCCGATCACCATCAATGCCACCGAGTTCCAGTATTTGTCGCTGGTCAGACCCGGCCACAGTCCCGCCATCACAAACGCGGGAATGGTGAACACCGCGCCCGCCGCCACCGACTCGCCAATGGAGCCGATGGTCCGGGCCATGTTCTCTTCCAGCAGCGACCCCTTCATCAGCCGCAGCAGCGCCATCCCGATCACCGCCGCCGGATACGTGGCCGCGATGGTCATGCCGGCGCGCAATCCCAGGTAGGCATTCGCCGCCCCCAGAATCATTGTCATCACCAATCCCAGCAGCACTGCCCGGAAGGTGAACTCCTTCATTTCCATGGTTTCGGGCACATAGGGTTTGTGTTTCTTGACTTCAGGGGCGTTCATGCTCATGGCAAGATCCTCGCTAAGTGGACGAACCGGCGCAACGTTGTAGGGAAAGCGCGAAAGTTAGCACGCGGACCGCCTCGCTGACAAGGGGCACCCCTCCTCGGGGACCCTTTCCGCAAGGCTCGTGATTTTTTCGTTAACATCCCAGATCGCCGCTTCCGTGTGTTCCGTATGATGCTACCATCGCCCATAGAAGGCTGCGCATGTGACCGAGAGACCCCCAATCCGCCGCGTTCTGTGAGCTACTTCACCCAATATCGCTGCCGCGATTGTGGTGGCCAGGTGGCCTTCAAGTCGCGTCCGCGGAACTTCCGGGAGACTTACCTTCTCCCCTTGCTGCAGCTGCGCCCAGTGCGTTGTGCCGATTGCTTCCGCCGCGAGTATCGTCCGCTCACCGTCCCCGCACGGGATCGCAACCCTGACCCACCCACGGATTCCCACACGCGCGGAGGCGTTGCATAGCTCCGGCAGCGTCGTTATACTGATTTGGTAAGTCTGGCCGGAGCCCCAATCCCTCGCCAGACCTGTGGAGGGCGTCTTCAGCAGTAGCGGAGACCGAACTCGGGCAGTCGGCGCCGAAGTTCTCGCCAGCCGAGAACTCGCCTCTCCCTCGTGGGCGCAATCCGCATTCGGCAGCCTGTTCTTTACCCTCTTCCCCTCCAACTGCCGGCTTTGCGATGCACCTCTGTTTCAGCTATCGAGATTGCCCGTCTGCGCCAGTTGTCTGGCCGCGCTGCATCCCGCGACCCAAACTCTGTGCTCAATCTGCGGCGGTTCCGTGGATAGCCCCCTCGCGGCGTTGGAATCCGCGCCGGTGTGTGGTCTGTGTGGGCGTGCCCATCCGCCTTTCCAGCGTGCGGTCGCTTATGGCAGCTACGATGACGGTCTGCGCGACCTGATCCACCTGCTGAAGTATCGGCAAGTGCACCCCGCCGCGAAAGTTTTGGGACGCAGGTTGGCGGAAGTCATCGCCAAGGTGCAACCGGAGTTTGGCGAAGCCCCCGTGCTCGTGCTGGCTGTCCCCTTGCACCGCAGCAAATCCCGTCAGCGCGGCTTCAATCAAGCCGAACTGATCGCCGCCGCCGCTCTCAAGCGGCTGCACCTGGGAGCTGCGCTGCAACTCGACTCGCGAATCCTGGTGCGCCGCCGCGAAACCCGCTCCCAAATCGGACTCACCCGCCACCAGCGCCGCGAAAACATGCGCGGCGCCTTTGCCGTTCCCCACCCGCCCTCCTTGGAGGGTCGCGAAATTTTGCTGGTGGATGACGTCCTGACCACCGGCGCCACCGCCGCCGAATGCGCGCGCGTGTTGTTGCGGGCAGGCGCCAGCCGGGTCTGGGTCGCTACCGTGGCCCGCGCCTTGAAGACTTCAGCCGTGGTCTCATTTCCCGACCACCGTTCCGGAACCGAGACTGAGGAAGAAAACAAAGATGACCAGGTCGCAGCCGGGGTCCACAGCTAAACGAATAACAGGGGATGGCGATGCAGTTCCACAATGCGATGAACTCCCTGGGAAGGCCCCACCTCCCGCCACCACTCATCACCGGCGGCGTCCACCAGCCTAGCGACCGCCAAGCCCTGCACACGCCCGTGCTCGTGCTCAACGCTTCCTATGAACCGATCAACGTCTGCGGCGCTCGTCGCGCCATCGTGCTGGTGCTGAAGGGCGTGGCCATGGCCGAAGAAGAAAACGGCCACTTCCTGCACGCCGCGCGGGTTGCGATTCGCGTCCCGTCTGTCATCCGCCTGCTGGAATACCGCCGCATCCCTCACCAGACCCGGGCTCTCTCGCGCAAGAACATCCTGCTGCGGGACCGCAACACCTGTCAGTACTGTGGCACTCTGCTGGCTGCCGGCGAACTCACCCTCGACCACGTCATCCCGCGTTCTCGCGGCGGCAATTCGTCCTGGGAGAACCTGGTCGCCTGCTGCCACAACTGCAATCGCAAGAAAGGGAACCAGCTTCCCCATGAGTCTGGCATGAAGCCCATGCGTGAGCCCCGCTCCTTCAATCTGCACACCAGCCGCCACATCATGCGCCTGATGGGCCACTCCGATGGCAAGTGGCGAAAGTATCTGTTTTATTGAATTGTCGAACTGCGATTCCCTGGTAAGCTGAGGTGCCGTCCTGGCGCCAACGCTTCTATGGCGTGGCCGGCATCTTGCTTCCGCCATTTTTCCGCGCCGCGGACAATTCTGGGCGGATTGGTCGCGTCGTTACCGCCCCGTTCTCCAGCACCACCTTCAACATCAGGGCGCAGTCGGAGCACAGCCAGTAACGCTCTACCGATCGCAACAGCGGTTGAGACAACGAGGCGGAGGGCGCAGTGCGTTCGACCGTGAACACTCGGCCCTCGTGCATATAACGGAACGTCGCGCTGCAAGCCGGATTCAGGCACTGCGACAACATAACTACCTCCTCAACGAATGGGAGACTGCTCAGCTTGCCAGAACCAGTCTCGGAAGTATGTCCACTGGCGCCGCCGGAGAGATTCGCAGCCGGGGGGGGACTGCGAAATCTCCGGGGCCCGCTGACTTAATTCGTGACGTTCGGGGCGGCGGGCGTAGCGGTCTGGGCGCGCCCGGTTTCAATGCGTTTGATGACCTGCCGCAACCACTCACGCAGGGAATCTTCCATTTCGGGCTGGGTGTATTGCCGCTTCATGCTGTCCACGGTTTCGCCGTGAGCGTTGATCGGGATGAAGTGGCAGGGAACATCTTCCGCCTTGTACTGGTCGGGCACGAAGTCATGCAGCAGGCATTCGTCGCAGGCGTGGGGCCGGTTGGGATCGCCAAAATTCGGGCATGACAGCGAGTCCTGAAAAGCCGAAGTGGGCTTCCACGGAGTGTGCACCGAACGTCCGTAGCCACCCTGCTCCAGGAACTGCAATTCGAACTTCAAAACTTCTAAAACGTCGCGTCTGTCCTTTGACATTGGTCCTACCTCCCGGCGGCGGTTCCCACCCCGTAGCCACGATTGTCCTGCAATGGAAAACCTCGCGGCTGTGACCCCGAGCACCTGACCGTGTGAGCAAGGTCACACCGCACCGGTCGGGGTGTGACCTTAGTCATCGGCAGCGGGCTGCCCGACCTGCGATTCTGGCAGTGGAGGATGGTCATGCAACCCAATCTGAACTTCGACGAGCGCCCCTTTATCGTCATCTGGGAAACAACCCAGGCTTGCGACTTGTCGTGCTTGCACTGCCGCGCCTGCGCCCAGTCGTTGCGCCACCCGCTGGAACTGAACACCGCCGAAGCCAAGCTTCTGATCGGCGAAGTGGCCGAATTGCAAGCCCCGGTGTTCGTTCTGACCGGTGGCGATCCCCTCAAGCGCGATGACATTTTCGAGCTTGTCGACTACGCCACGCAACGCGGGGTGCGCATCTCGCTGACCCCCAGCGCGACCCCTCTGCTCACCCGTGACAAGCTCGCCGAGCTCAAGCAGCGCGGTCTGGCGCGGCTGGCCATCAGTTTGGATGGTCCGACTGCGGCTATTCACGACGCCTTCCGCCGCGTGAACGGTTCTTTTGACTGGACCCTGAATGCCGTGCGCTGGGCCCACGAACTCGGCCTGCCGGCGCAAATCAATACCACCATCACCCGCCACAATCTTGCCCACCTCGACCCGATGATCGCCCTGATGGAAACTCTCGACATCGTATTGTGGAGCGTGTTCTTCCTGGTGCCCACAGGCCGGGGTTCCGCCGCAGACTTGATCTCCGCCGAAGAATTCGAGCAAGTGTTTGCCAAGCTATACCAGACCGCGCAACACGCAAAGTTTGACATCAAAAGCACGGAAGCGCAGCATTACCGCCGCTACGTTTTGCAGCGCCGCATCGAGGAGAAGAGAAAGGGAAACGCAGTCGCTCCAATGTTTGGTAGGAGCACCGCTGACGGCATCGGCCGCGCCCCCAAGGGCATCAACGACGGCAAGGGATTCGTTTTCATTTCCCATCTCGGCGAAGTTTTTCCCAGCGGGTTTCTGCCCGTTTCCGCCGGCAATATCCGCAAGCAATCCCTTGCCGACCTGTATCGCCATTCGCCGCTGTTCACCGGCCTGCGCGATAGCGCCAACCTGAAAGGGAAGTGTGCCGAGTGCGAGTTCCGCGAAGTCTGCGGCGGGTCGCGGGCGCGCGCCTACGCCCTGACCGGCGATATGTTCGCCGAAGAACCCTGCTGCGTGTGGCAGCCCACGCAGAGGTTCCGGGCGGCCCTCAGAGCTTGAGAGCATCGCCGCCCCCAAGGCCACGGCCGAAGTCCGGCTCTCCCCGGTCCGCCAGGGGCGCTGCTGTTGAGCTTTCGGCTTGCCGGAGCCTCGCCGCTGCTTTTCCACCGCACACCCCCCTGTGACTTGCCTCACGTCCTCAGGTAAGGCCAGTCACTGCCTTTCTTTTTCTAATCCCTTCTAATGCAAATTGCGCAGGCTGTGCTGCGGCTTGCTGCGGACTCCAAGTTTCAGCAAAGGAAACGAACATGAGCCACGAAGCCGTGAAGTGCCCATTGTGCGAAGGCCACGGAGAACTCTCGCCCTCACAACTGACCGAGCGGATCACGGATGAACGCCTGTCCGAGAAGTTGCACAGTTACTTGGACGCGCATAGGGAAGAGCCAGTGCTCGTCGGCGCCCCCAGCAGTCCGCGTACTTTCGACAAGGATGTTCATGGGTGGAACCCGCAACTGTCGATGTGGCGGCGGAGTTCCAAGGAATAAGGCGAACCACAAGCTAAGAAAAGGCGACTGCCATGCCGCAATCTGAGTTGGGACAAATCGAACCGCTACTGCAAGAATTCGATAACACCCGGGCCAATCTCATCCCCATCCTGCAACAAATTCAGGCTACCTGTTCCTACCTTCCCCAGGAAGCCCTGCGGCGGGTAGCGCGCAAGTTGCAAGTGCCCCTGAGCGATGTGTACCAGGTCGCGACTTTCTACCGGTGCTTCAGTCTGAAGCCGCGAGGAAAGCATCTGGTGCAAGTTTGCCTGGGTACGGCCTGTCATGTGCGTGGTGGACAGAAGGTGTTGGAGCGCACTCAGGTTGAAACTGGTGTGGATGCCGCGGGCACCAGCGCCGACATGCAGTTCACGGTCGAGGCCGTTCGCTGCCTGGGTTGTTGCGGTCTGGCGCCGGTCATGCGCGTGGACAAGACCACCTTCGCCCACGTGGAGCAAACCAAAGTTCGGGGTCTTTTGACTCGCTACCGGCCTCGCAAACCTGCGACTTCCGAAGCGGAAAAGACCCCGGCGGTTCCCGCCGAATCAACCCTGGTGCACGGAGGCGACCATGCCTAACCATGGCGCGTATCCTCTTCGTAGTCTGGAAGACCTGCAAGCGGTGGCCGAGCTTGGCCGCCAACGCATCTCTCCCGCCCAACCCAAAATCATGATCGGCATGGCGACCTGCGGACAGGCAGCCGGCGCAACCGAAGTTCTGGAAGCCGTGCGCGAAGTCGTGGCCCAGGACAAGCTGCCCTATGTGGTTTCCGAAACCGGCTGCATCGGCTGGTGTTCGCAAGAGCCCCTGCTGGATATCTGCATTCCCGGACGTCCCCGTGTTACCTACGGACGCGTCACCCCTGCCCGTGCCAGGCAAATCATCCGTGCCCTGCCTGAGCCGAAACCTCAGTGGGCATTAGCCACCATGCCCGGCGACGAGAACACTCTCACCGGGTACTACACCAGCTATCTCGCCGGCGAGGATACCCCTCTTCGCGGCGTCAAGTCTTACCGTGACTTGCCTCTTTTCAAGCGCCAGTTGCGCATCGTCATGCGCAATTGCGGTCTGATCGATCCAGCCAGCTTCGAAGAGTACATTGCGCGCGGCGGCTACACTGCTCTCTGGCAAGCCCTGCGCACTCAGACTCCGCAGCAGGTGGTCGACGGTGTAACCAAAAGCGGCATTCGCGGTCGCGGCGGTGCGGGATTTCCCACTGGAAGAAAGTGGCAGACGGTTCGCGAAGCTCCCGGTAGTCCGAAATACGTCATCTGCAATGCCGACGAGGGCGATCCCGGCGCCTACATGGACCGCGGCGTGCTCGAAGGCGATCCCCACAGCGTGCTCGAAGGCATGACCATTGGCGCCTATGCCATGGGCGCAAGCGAAGGCATCATCTACGTTCGCGAAGAATATCCCCTTGCAGTCGCGCGCATGAAAGATGCGATCCGCCAATCTGAAGTTGCCGGGCTCCTGGGTGCGAACATTTTCGGCTCGGGGTTCGGCTTTACCGTCCGCGTTGTCACCGGAGCGGGTGCCTTTGTCTGCGGCGAAGAAACCGCACTCATTCGCTCGATTGAGGGAAAAGTTGGGGAACCGCAGCAGCGCCCGCCGTATCCCGCTGTCCGCGGCCTCAACGGTAAACCCACCTGCATCAACAATGTGGAAACCTGGGCGAATGTCCCGGTCATCATCGCTCGCGGCGGCGAGTGGTTCGCCTCCATCGGCACCCCAGGCAGTAAAGGCACCAAAGTCTTCAGCCTGGTCGGCAACATCGAAAACACAGCCCTGATCGAAGTCCCCATGGGCACCACCCTCGCCGAAATCGTGTACGAAATCGGCGGTGGCATCCCCGGCAACCGTGAGTGCAAAGCCATCCAGACCGGCGGCCCTTCCGGGGGCTGCATTCCCGCAAGCAAGTTCAATCTGCCCGTGGATTACGACTCCCTCACCGCAGCCGGCTCCATCATGGGCTCCGGTGGCATGATCGTCATGGACGACCACACCTGCATGGTGGACATCGCCAAGTATTTCCTCGGCTTTCTGGAAGATGAGAGTTGCGGGAAGTGCTTCTCCTGTCGCGAAGGCACCCAGCGACTCAAAGAGATTGTCCAGCGCATCTCCGAAGGCCACGGGGTAGACGAAGATTTGGTTCTGCTCGAGGAATTAAGTTGGATGGTGCGCGAAGTCTCTCTCTGCGGCCTGGGACAAACTGCGGCCAATCCCGTGCTCTCCACTCTGCGCTACTTCCGCGAGGAGTATCTGGAGCACATCCACCACCAGCGCTGTCCGGCCAAGGTTTGCCGCCAGCTCATCACGTTTGCCATTGATCCAGTAACCTGCAACGGCTGTGGAGCTTGCGTCCAAGTTTGCAGCGGCAAGGCCATTCTGGGCGAAAAAAATAAACTGCACACCATCGAACAAGCCCATTGCACCAAGTGCGGCGCTTGCATGGACATCTGCAAGTTCGATGCAGTAACGGTCAATTAAGGAGAATGCCGTGCCCACGTTAACCATGAACGGCATCACGGTGGAAGTCGAGCGCGGCACCACGCTGTTGGAAGCCGCGCAGTTCCTCGGTCTTCCCATTCCCACTCTCTGCCACGAAGACGGCCTCGCCCCCTACGGCGGTTGCCGCTTATGCGTGGTCGAAGTGGTCAACGGTGCAAAGAAGAGTCTGCAGTCGTCGTGCACCTATCCCGCGCTGGATGGCTTGCAGGTCTTTACGCATTCCGCGCGAGTCGAGAAAGCCCGCCGCCTGTTGGTAGAACTCTACGTTGCCACCTGCCCGCAGTCCAAGCGCATTCAGGATCTGGCGTCCGCGATGGGTGTGCGCCAGGTGCGCTATGACGCCAAACACGAGCACTGCATCCAGTGCGGGCTGTGCGTTCGCATGTGCGAGCAGCAGATGATGGCCGGCGCCATCGGCTTTTCCGGTCGCGGTCTGCATCGCGAAGTCACTCGCCCTTTCGATACCACGAGCGATACTTGCCGCCAATGCGGAGCCTGCCTCTACATCTGTCCGGTGTGCGAGTTGCGCTGCGCTGGGCCTGACGCGGAAAGCACCCTGTGCAACGGGTGTCTGAATATTTCCACCGCGTGTTTCCAGACTTACGACAACGCCATGTGTTCTTTGGATCCCTGTCACGCCTGCGAGATTGACGGTCCGTTCCGCGCCGACGTGCGAGTGAAATTGCAACCCCAAATCGAGTTTCCAGTTTTAGCCAAGAAATAGTGGAGAGACTGCCATGACTTTTACACGCTTGAATTCTTCCGCCGCTACCCTGACCAAGAACCGCACCGAGGATTCCGTCAGCCCTTTCAGCGGCATGTGCACAACCTGCGTCGATGGCTGCATCGGCATGTGCGAGATCGGCAAAAGCGCCTATCGCGGCGCCGAGATGATCTATCCGCAACCCTTCGGCATCATTACCACGGCTTCCCAGAAGGATTACCCGGTAGATCTCTCTCACTTCACCATCCTGGGACGCGCCGCCGGCGTCTGGGGGATAGAAGAGGACTCCAACCGCGCTCTGTTCCCGGCCGTCGATCTTGAAACCACCATCGGTGCGGATAACAGCATCCACTACAAACTGCCGTTTACTCTTGCAGCCATGGGCTCCACCAATGTCGCCAAGAACAACTGGGCCGGCATTGCGGGCGGCGCCGCCATCACCGGCACCGGCATCGCCATCGGCGAGAACGTGGTCGGCATGGACATGGACGCCAAATTCGACAATGGCAAAGTCATCACCAGCGCCGAACTCGAGTGGCGCATCCAGTGCTTCCGCGAGTGGCAGACCGAAGGCTACGGCGAAGTCTTTGTCCAGGCCAACGTCGAAGACACCATGCTCGGCGTGCAGGAATATGCCATCAAAAAACTGGGAGTGACTGCCGTCGAACTGAAGTGGGGCCAGGGCGCAAAAGACATTGGTGGCGAAGTCAAGGTCAAGGACCTGGCGAAAGCCCAGGAACTGCATCGTCGCGGCTATGTGGTGCTCCCCAATCCCACCAACCCCGTGGTAATTGAGGCCTTCAACAAAGGTGCCTTCCACGAGTTCGAGCGTCATTCGCGCGTTGGCATGGTCACCAAAGATGGCTTCATGAAGCGGGTCGAAGACTTGCGCAAAGCGGGCGCAAAGTACATCACCCTCAAGACCGGCGCATACCGGCCCGTGGACCTGGCGCGTGCGGTACGCTTCGCCTCCCTGGCCAGACTGGACCTGCTCACCGTGGACGCGGCGGGCGGCGGCACTGGCATGAGCCCGTGGCGCATGATGAACGAGTGGGGCATTCCGCAAGTGGAAATCCACTCCTTGCTGCACGGCTATCTCGACAACCTGGCGAAACGCGGCGAATACGTTCCACCTATCGCCCTGGCCGGCGGCTTCACCTTCGAAGATCAAATCTTCAAGGGCTTCGCCCTCTGCGCTCCCTATGTGAAACTCATTGCCTGGGCGCGCGGCCCGCTCGCCGCCGCCATGGTTGCCAAGAACATCGGCAAGGCCATCGAAAATCAGCAACTGCCCATCTACATTGAGCGCTTCGGCACCACCGTGGACGAGATTTTTGTCTCCTCCACCGAATTGCATGAGCGCTTTGGCGACCGCTTCAAAAAGTTGCCTACCGGCGCCATCGGCTTCTACACCTACTACCAGCGGGTGGCTCAAGGTTTGCGCCAACTGATGGCGGGTGCGCGCAAATTCGGCTGCAAGTACATTGACCGGTCTGACATTGCGGCACTGACTCCCGACTCCTCGCGCATCAGCGGCATCCCGCTGGTCACCGACGTGGACAAGGAAGAAGCCGAGGCGATTCTCGCACTGGTGTAAAACTCTGGCTCACCAATTGTTTTGATTGCAGCCAGCTCCGGCGGGACGACCATAACCGTGGTTGCCCGCCGTTTTTGTTGCAGCCGCAAGCTTGCTCCCGTTCGTGCCCGCTTGCGCTACACTCCTTTCAGGACAAGCTTTTTTAGACAAGGAACCACGGAGACTTATGTCACTACTGCGATTCTTCATGCTTCTGGCGCTGGTAGTCTGGATGGGCGGCCTGATCTTCTTTTCCTTTGTGCTTGCGCCGACTGCCTTCGGCGTGCTCCCCACGCGCCATTTGGCCGGAACCGTCGTCGGCCGCTCCCTCGGATCGTTGCACTGGATGGGTTTAGTCTCAGGCGTAGTTTTTCTGGTGGCTTCCTTGCTTCACAACAAGTGGAGCAGTGGCGCGGTTCGTCCGTTCGCCATATTGAATATGCTGATTTTGCTCATGCTGGTGCTGACCATGGTTTCGCAGTTTGGCATCTCTCCCCGCATGGCTACCCTGCGCACTTCCTTCGGCGACATTGACACGGTCGCGCCTGACAATCCGGCGCGGGTGCAATTCAACGCGCTGCACCAGTGGTCCACTCGAGTCGAAATAGGAGTCTTTCTGCTCGGGCTGGTCGCCATCTATGTGACCGCCCGCCAATTTTCTCCGGGCTAGCACCCGCCCTACTGGTCCTGAAATTCCTCATGCCATGCCATTTGGATGGCTTCCAGCTTGCCTTCATTGGACTTCGACGGGTCGTCCTTAAAGTCGGGAAGTTCGGTCACATAGCGATGCAGGTCGGTGAAGCGGACCGTTAGCGGATCCAGGCCCGGATGGGCTTCTACGAGCTGAATGCCAAGGTCTTCAGCATCTTCCCAGGTAAGCGGTTTGGGCATAGGGTCTCCACGTCAGTTGCCAGTAGGTCAGTTGCCAGTAGAAACCAGTTGCCAGTTGCTAGTCTCTCCAAGTCAGTTACCGGTTACCGGTTGCCAGTGGTCAGTTACCGGTTCCTCGTTTCAACAGCTCAAAGCTTGACCACAAACGAAGCGGAGGCGCCAAACAGGGCCGCAGTGTCGAGCCCATTGCCAGTGCCCGGTTTCGTTTTTCACTGGCAATGGGCAACTGTCTTCTAGTGCTCTTCCGAAACATAATTTCGGTTCCACGCCGGAATCTCCACCACCACTTTCCCCGGCTTGGTAATCACCGCCTGGCACCCCAGTCGCGAATTGAGCTGCAGATCCGCCGCGGTGTCGAGCCGGTCCGCTTCATCGTCTTCCATGGGCGAGAGATTTTCCGCGCCTTCCTTCACCCAGATGTGGCAAGTCGTGCACGCATTATTGCCGCCGCAGGCGTGGTCCAGTTTGACGTGGTGATTGAGCGCCACATCCAGCACGGACTGCTCTTTGCCGTGATACTCATATGGCATCTTGCCATGCTCGAAACAGACCGTCTTGCCCTCAGGCTGGAAAGTCACTTCAATCGTATTTTCCTCCGGCGCATCCACCGTCGCGGCCCCTGCGCCCTGCATTTGTTCGTCAGCCATAGTGACTCCTAAATTCATTTACCAACCTCGGGACATCCCAAGCCACGGGGAACCCTGATCCTACTCAAACTCGGCTTCGGCCATAGGATGCGGTGCGGTGGGCCCTTCGCCCACGCCCGTATCGTTCATGTTCTTGCCCTTCAACGCCGTGGTGACCGCGCCATCCATCATCAGCTCCGCCAGGCGCATGGTCGCCTGATTGAGCGTTTCAATGCCCTTCAAAATCGCCTGGTAGTCGCTGCCCGCCTTGACCGCAATCAGCGCTTTTTCCAGCTTGCCGATCTGCTTCCGCTCGTCGGTACGCAATTGCGCCCAGACGGCATTCGCCTTGGCTTTCTCCAGCGCCCCGAGAATCGTGTCGGCTTCGCGCTGCGCTTCAATCACCTGGCGCTGGCGAAAGTCTTCCTCCGCATAGTCGAACGAATCCAGTATCATGCTCTCGACCTGGTCGTCAGTGAGCCCGTAGCTGGGTTGCACCTCGATCTCCGCTTCCTTGCCGCTGCGCTGCTCGCGCGCTGAAACATGCAGAATCCCGTTCGCATCAATAAGAAATTTCACTTCAATCCGCGGCATGCCAGCCGACATCGGAGGAATGCCTTTAAGATCAAACCGCGCCAGCGACCGGCAGTCTTTTGCCAATTCGCGTTCGCCCTGCAACACGTGAATCGCGACGTTCGCCTGGCCGTCCACCTGCGTCGTATAGTGCTGCGTGGCGGAAGCCGGGATGGTCGAATTGCGCAGAATAATCTTGTCAGTCACCCCGCCCGCCACTTCGATGCCCAGCGAAAGAGGCGTCACATCCAGCAACAACATGTTCTCAGTCGCCACCGACCCGCCGCTCAGAATGTTCGCTTGTACCGCCGCGCCGAGAGCGACCACTTCATCGGGATTCAGATCGATGTGCGGCTCGCGCTGGAACAGTTCTTTCACCAGTTGCCTTACCTTCGGAATGCGCGTAGACCCGCCCACCAGCACCACTTCATCAATCTGTTCCGGCTTCAGGCCGGCGTCTTTCAGCGCTTGCTTGCACGGGCCCACCGTGCGGTCCAGCACCGGCTGAACCAGTTGCTCAAACATCTCACGGGTGATTTCGCGCTGGTAGCGGTGGCCTCCCGGAAGCTCCACGTCCAGGTGGGTAGTGGCCTGCGACGAGAGCGCGATCTTGGCTTCGATGACCGCCTTGCGGATCGTCTGCACCGCTTCCCCACTGCGTCGCACCTCGATCCCCATGTCGCCCTTTACGTCGTCCAGCGCAATCGCGATCAGCAGGTTGTCGATATCGTCACCGCCCAGGTGAGTATCGCCATTGGTCGAGATGACTTCGAAGATGCCATCGTGCAATTTGAGGATCGAAACATCGAAGGTCCCGCCGCCCAGGTCGTACACCGCGACGATACCGTTCTTCTTTTTGTCGAGCCCGTATGCCAGCGAGGCCGCGGTGGGTTCATTCACCAGCCGCAAAACTTCCAGTCCGGCAATGCGGCCTGCGTCTTTCGTCGCTTGCCGCTGGGCATCGTTGAAGTAGGCGGGCACTGTCACCACCGCCTTGGTGACGGCCTCGCCAAAGAAGCGTTCCGCGTTGCGCTTCAACTGGCGCAGGATCAACGCCGAAATCTCCGGCGGAGTGTAGCTTCTTTCTCCCAGTTGGATGCGGAGCACCTCGCCCGCCTGCATATCATCGGCCAGCCGAAACGGGAACAGCTTCAATTCCTCCGTGATATCTTCCGCGCCGCGGCCCATCAGCCGCTTCACGGAATAGATCGCTCGCTCCGGAGTTTCGATCAGAAAGTTGCGCGCCGCATTCCCAATGATGGTGTGGTTCCCGCCATCCAGAGCCACGATGGAAGGCACCAGGTTCGAGCCATCCTCGCCAGGAATCACTACGGGCGTCTCCCCCTCCATGAACGCGACCAGCGAGTTCGTGGTGCCCAGATCGATTCCAACAATGCGGTCAGACATAAGAAAATTTGCAATTTCGCAATCGGGTCATTAGATTACCCGATTGGATTACCCGATTTCCAAAGCTTCGTTCACGTCCCTCACCAGGTTACGAATGTAATTTCTGCGATTGACCAGATCCAGCAGCTTGTCCCGAATCGGCAGACGAGCCGGCTCCGTTTCGCTCTCCACCGCCTGGTCCCACTCACTCCACAAGCCCTTGAGTTCACTGAACAGCGCGTCGAATTTTTCTTCCAGCAACTTCTTCTGTCCGCTCAACTCGGCTTCCAGCGCGTCGTCTTTTTCGCCCATCTTCCGGTTTGCCCGTAGCTCTTCCAGTTGCATGTTAAGCTCAAAGACTTCTTCCAGCAGCGCCGGAGGCACCACTTGCTTCTTTAAGTTGCCGCTGGCTCGAGCCGCTTCCGTCGCTTGTTTCGATTGTTCTTCCAGCTCCACTCCTTCCAGTCGCAACAGATACTCGGTGCGCCGGATCGGGTCTTTCAAGGTGCGATAGGCATCGTTCAACTGCGAGCTCTGTTCCAGACTCCACAGGCGCTCCACTTCGGAAGCGCTAAAAAATCCATCCGGATGCAAGCGACGGCTCAGCGCGTAGAACTCTTTTTCCAATCCATTCAGATCGACGTTGAGTTTTCGCGGCAAACCGAAAAATGTGAAGTAATCTACTGGCATCGCGGGCTGCACCTTGCCGCAGGCATTGCAGAAATGTGCGGCTCGCATGGTTCCGCACGACCAGCAACTCGAGGTAATATCCCCCGGCAAGATTACCGACGAATTGGAAGTGATTTCAGCCATACGAAATTAAGGGGCGGACGCAGCGCCCGCCCCAGGTCCTGCCCATTTGAGGTGCGTGGCGGGCCCCCGCAGCCGTCGCTTCGGGCCCGTCGGTTGCGGGTTCTAGCCTGAGAACGAACTGCCGCATCCGCACGACTTGCTGGAATTCGGGTTCACGAAGACAAAGCCCTGCTGCATCAGCGTCTCTTGATAATCGAGCACCATGCCGTGCAGGTAGATGAACGACTTCGGATCCACGAACACCCGCACATCGTCGAACTGAAACACCCGGTCTCGCTCTCGCGGTTGGGTATCGAAACGAATGTTGTAGCTTAGCCCCGAGCACCCTCCGCCCTGCACCCCGAGACGCAAGCCGCCCTGGTCTGAAGAAACGCCTTCCTTCGCCATGGCCGTGCGCACCTTGGACAGGGCTTTGTCTGTGATCTGCAGGCCTTTGGCCGGCGCGGCTGATACTGCGGGTTTGATTGCAAGTTCCATAGCTTCTCGAACCATCTGCATGAGTCCTGAGGACGAACCCCTGGCTTAAGGCTCGCGTCCCCGCAACCCTGGCTGTTTACTTCGCTGCCATTTCCGCGGTAACGCCGACGCCCTGTTTTTTCTTCCAGTCGCCGATCGCCGCACGGATGGCGTCTTCCGCCAATACCGAGCAGTGAATTTTCACCGGAGGAAGCGCCAGCTCCTTCACGATTTCCGTGTTTTTGATCTGCAGGGCTTCATCAATCGTTTTGCCCTTCACCCACTCCGTCGCCAGTGACGACGAAGCGATGGCCGATCCGCAGCCGAACGTTTTGAACTTCGCATCTTCAATCACGTTGGTCAGCGGGTTGACCTTGATCTGCAGCTTCATCACGTCGCCGCACTCGGGCGCGCCGACCAGGCCGGTGCCCACATCTGTGCTCGCTTTGTCCATCGAGCCCACGTTGCGGGGGTTGGAGTAATGATCGAGAACCTTATCGCTGTATGCCATATCTTTCAGTCTCCTAAAGTCTGTAGATCTTGAGCCTTGAATTTCTTGTTGTTGCTACTTGAAACTTGAAACTCGAATCTCTCGAAACTAGAAGTTCTTGAAACTTGAAACTAGAAACTAGAAACTGTTCTCAGTGTCCCGCCGGCTCTGCTGCCCACTTCACCGACTTCAAATCAATGCCCTCTTTCGCCATCTCGTAGAGCGGCGACAATTCGCGCAACCGGGTCACCGTATCCACCAGTCGGTCCGCCACGTAGTCCACTTCCGCCTCGGTATTGAACCGTCCCAGCCCGAAGCGGATCGAACTGTGCGCCAGATCGTCGCCCGTGCCCAGCGCCTTCAACACATACGAGGGTTCCAGCGTCGCCGAGGTGCAAGCCGATCCGCTGGAAACCGCAATGTCGTTGATCCCCATCAGCAGCGACTCGCCTTCCACATACGCGAAGCTGATGTTCAGGTTCCCCGGAAGCCGGTGCTCCATCGACCCGTTGATGTAGGTCTCGTCCAGTCGGCCCATGATCCGGTCGCGCAACCGATTGCGCAATCCCGCCAGCTTGCAGGCTTCCTTCGCCATCTCTTCCGACGCGATAGCACAAGCCTTGCCCAAGCCCACAATGCCCGGAACATTCAGCGTGCCTGACCGCATCCCGCGCTCGTGCCCGCCACCGTCAATCAAGGGTGACAACTGCACTCGCGGATTCTTGCGACGCACGTACAGCGCGCCCACTCCCTTGGGACCGTAAATCTTGTGCGCCGTGATGGACGCCAGGTCGATGTTCATCTTGTTCACATCGATCGGCACTTTCCCCACTGCCTGCACTGCATCGGTGTGGAACAACACGCCGCGTTCGTGGCACAACTTCCCAATCTCCTCGATCGGCTGCAGAATGCCAATCTCGTTGTTCGCCGCCATGATGCTTACCAGGATGGTCTTGTCATCCATGGCTCGCTTCAGGTCCTCGAGGTCGATCAGGCCGTCCTTCTGCACCGGCAAATAGGTCACGCGATAGCCATACTTCTCCAGCCGCTTGCAGGTATCAAGCACCGCCTTGTGCTCGGTCACTTCCGTAATGATGTGATTGCCCTTCTCGCGGTACATCTCGGCCACGCCCTTGATGGCCAGGTTGTTGCTCTCGGTGGCGCCCGAGGTGAAGATGATCTCTTTCGCCGTCGCGCCAATCAGCTTGGCGATCCGTTCCCGCGCCGTCTCCACCGCCGCTTCCGCCACCCATCCAAACGGATGGTTGCGGCTTGCCGAGTTGCCGAACTTCTCCACAAAATAGGGCAGCATTTCTTCCAGTACGCGCGGATCCATCGGCGTGGTCGCGTGGTTGTCCATGTAAATCGGCAACCGGATGCCGTTGGCGGTGGTGGTGAACTCCATCTCGTTTACTTCGGTGCCCATAATTGCTGTCTCCAGAATTAAGAAATCATCACGTAGTCCGCCAGCTGCTTGGTTTCTACCATTTCCGGCTCTTCTCTCATGTGTGCGATGCGAATCCGCTTCAACACCTCTTCGATACTCTGGTTCACCTTGCGCAGCGGCTCGCGCACCGTGCAGCGCAAGCTCTGCCCGCATTCCCCCCGCAGCGTCGTGCAAGAAGTAATAAACAGCGGTCCATCAATCGCCTGAATTACTTCGTACGCCGAAATCGAGTGCGGATCGCGAGCCAGTCGGTAGCCGCCTTTGATTCCACATTGCGATTCCAGCAATCCCGCCCGCATCAGCCGCTGCAGGATCTTGGCCAGCGCTTGCGGCGGAATCCCGTAAGCATCGGCAATGTCTTTTGCACTCAGCGCCTCGCGGTCCACATGCTCGGCCAGATGCTTCATCGCCATCAAACCGTAATCCGCTTTTTTAGTCAGCTTGAGCATGATCTGTTTTTTTAGCCAGCTTGAACATGGTCTGTTAGCTTGGTCAGGGTGTACCGCCTACCCCATCGGATGAAACTCGGACTGATTTGGTCGCATATTCATAATAGTCCACCACCCCCACCGGAAGCAAGCCAAACACGCAATGGCAGATTATGGGGTCTGAGCGGTAAATATATGGTTTTGAACGGTTTAGCTTTATACGACCAATTTGGTCCGGATTTGCCAACTCCGTGGCCTAGGAGGTTCTTACCATTCCCCGTGCGCTCCCATTCTCCCCCGGTTTGTCATCCTGAGCACCGCGAAGGACCCTGCTTTCCGTGCACTCGTTTGTCATCCTGAAGCGACGCGAAGGACCTGCTTTCCCATGCAACCTCCGCGCCCTTCTGTCGTCAAAAAACAAGCAACCGGTTTTGAAACTCGAAACTCAAAACTCGAAACCGCTTTTCCCCATTACCCTAGTCACCGCGCCCTTCCACCGCGCCATAGTAAAATCAAGTCGAATGGCTCCCGAGACCGGCGTCGCCACCTCGCAGCGTGCGTCTGCGGTGCAACTCGAAAATAGCCTGCGCAGCATCATCCGCGGCAATGACGATGTCCTCCGCCTCGCCCTGGTCTCCATCTTCGCCCGCGGCCATCTCCTGATTGAGGGCGTCCCCGGTGTCGGTAAGACCACCCTCGCCCAAGCCCTCGCTCGCGCCATTGATTGCAGCTTTCAACGCCTGCAGTTCACCAGCGACATGCTCCCCAGCGACGTTCTCGGCATTTCCATCTACTCCGCCATCGAGCAGAAGTTTGAATTCAAGCGCGGCCCCGTCTTCACCAACGTCCTGCTGGCCGACGAGATTAACCGCACCACTCCCAAGACCCAATCCGCGCTGCTCGAAGCCATGAGCGAGGGCCAGGTCACCGTCGATGCCTACTCCTATCCCCTGCCCCAGCCCTTTCTGGTGATTGCTACCCAGAATCCGATTGAGCATCACGGCACCTACCCCCTGCCCGAGTCCCAGCTTGACCGCTTCCTGATGCGGGTGCGCATGGGCTATCCCGATGGCGATGCCGAGCGCGACATCCTCCGCTCCAAAGCCGGCGCCGCCCAGCTCGACCTCCTGCAATCCGTGTTGAGCGGCGCGGACGTGGTGGACATCCAGCAAGCCGTCTCCGCCATCCACGTGGACGATTCGCTGGTCAACTATGCTCTGGAGATTGTGCGCCGCACCCGCGAGTCGGATTATCTTGCCTTGGGAGTTTCGCCACGCGGCGCGCAAATGCTGTACCGCGCCGCCCAGGCTATGGCTTTCCTGAACGGTCGCAACTTCTGCACCCCGGAAGACTTCAAGCCGCTGGTGGTGCCCGTCTTTGCTCACCGCGTCGTCGTCAATTCGCTCTACTCATCCACTCTCAAAAAATCAGAGCAGGCCGACCAGGTCCTCCGCGAAATTGTGGACACCGTGCCCGTACCGGTGTAAGAAAGTCTTGCGGTGTGGGGCAGCGTGGGCCGCCCGCCCTGAACGAAAAAATCTCACTGATCTTTCGCGCGATCTTCGACCACGCTCACTTTGCCGGTCACCTGTTGCCCCTTGGCCATTCCGCCCACTACCAGCAGCCCCTCCGGGGTCACCACCAGGCCGCGATGGTCCATGGTGGGCTCGGGCGTCTCTGCATTCAGCGTCTCCCATTTTTCCGATCGAACATTGAATGCGAATGTCATCGCCGACGGCTCCGACGCCCGCCCGTT
This sequence comes from Acidobacteriaceae bacterium, assembly GCA_025360645.1. Lineage (GTDB taxonomy): Bacteria > Acidobacteriota > Terriglobia > Terriglobales > Acidobacteriaceae > JANYBT01. The sequence goes on from JANYBT010000019.1 coordinate 25,278, forward strand.
GTATCCCACTCCGTCAAAGTTGTACGGGTTGTCCGTTCCTCCGGTGAAATAAATCCGCTTCCCTTTGTCGTCGCTGCCTGCGGCAATCCGGTAGCGCGCAGCGCCGGGATGCGCCGGCAACTTGCTCCATCGAATCTTGCCCGGATTCTTGTGATCAATCTTGCCCATCCAGCATTCCTCGGACGCCACATATTTCGGGTTCGTCCCCGCCGGATTCTTGTAGGCTCCGTCCACAACCACAATTGTGTCGCCCAGAATCCCTCCGGCATGGCCAAATACTGGCGTGCCCGGAATCGGCGTCGCTTGCGTCCATCGGTCTTTCTCCGTGTCATACACCTGCACGTTCTTCACCGCGTCCGTCTTCGACCACCCGCTGATCAAGTAAATATACCGGTCGCGATACGCCCCAATCACTGCGTCGTCCACCGGCACCGGCACATCCGCCCCGCGATACCAACGGTGGACCTCCGGCACGTACGAGTTCAGGTCCGGAAGAGTCGCCTCTACACCTTGGCCGTCCACCACGTATCCGCCCACCAGGTATACCTGGTCTTTCACCGCAATCGCCGACGCCGCCAGCCGCCCCGCCACTCCCGGCACAGAACGCAGTTCCACCCACTTGCCGGTGCTCAGGTTCAACTCAAACGCGCGGTTGGAAATTGCGTTCCAAGTCTTCTTCTCGCCAATCCCCAGAAACGAATACACCAGCCTCACCTTCCCCGCCTTGATCGTCGCCACCGCGTTGTTTGACAACGCCTCCGGCATCGGATCCAGTTTGGGCAGCGACCCCGCGAATACAGACCCTCCCAGCACCGCCACCGCGCCGGCTACGCAGGCCATCACAGAAAGGACTATCAACAGTTTTTTCATTGAATGAATTCTACGCGCAGACTTCGAATGGTCCTGAGCGCTCGGCAGCCACCAGCCAAGCCAAGCATCTCGATCTGCCCGATGCTTGCCACCCATCGACTTCTACGTCTGCGGCTCCGGCTCGGCGCCCCGCGGCAACTCAGGCAGCGGCGACGCCACCATCACTGGCTCTGGAACATATTCCACCGGGACCGCAAGCATCGCCGGCGCGGGACGCCTCTCGTACCACACCGTCTCGCTGGCCCGCTGCCACAACCGCGTCCCAAATCCCACCAGCACCACCATCTCCAGCAGTACCATGGACCATCCAAAATGTCTCGCTGGAACACTCGCCCACACCCACAACGCCAGTCCCAGCACCACCCACCACAACAGGCTGATCGTGAAATAAATTCCGAACAGCGAACCAAAGTTTCTCCACGTCATCTTGAACGTCCGGGCCAGGCAGCGCCGCACCGCGAACTCTTCTTCCGCCACTGCGTAAACCTGCGCCATGTCGAACCACAGCCGGATGCCCATCATCAGGAACAGCGTCAGCAGCAACCCGCCGGTGGCCACATAGAAGCCCAGCTTCTCGATCGGCGAGTCGTCCGACTTATCGACAAACCATCGGCTGATCCCGCTCGCCATCATCATCACCGGGGCCAGCACAATCAACAGAAATATCAGCATCCTCACCCAGCGCCAGAAATACCCGCCGCAGGCCTCGAAGAACTCGCGCGCCTTCAGCTTGCGCGCATCACGGTAGGCCACCAATATCCCGCCCGTCAGAAACATGGCGAACACAAAAAAGATCAGCGTGAACCCGTACGCGCCTCGGCTCACCGTTCCCATCTGCACATCCGGGCGCGCCGTCAACTCTGCAAATGCCGAGCCGTTGAAAACCTCAACTAGCTCGCGCGCCCGCAGGCTGTGGTCCAGCACTTTGGAGAACTGCGCCAACCCAGGCCGCACTCCCAAACTCGCCATCGCTAAATTCGCGGCAAACATCCACCACAGCACCCGCTGATACCGCCAGACCCGACTAAATCCTTCGCTTAAAATCCCTCTTGTCTCCATCTCGTCTCCACTCCAAGGTCACTCTCGCTCTGCTGCTCGACCTAACCGCTCTGCCCTCTACCACTCGCCTTAAACGCCCGCCTCAACCGCTCCGGTCCGAAGTCCGAAGCTAGAAAGCTTCTTTACACAAACCACGCCATCCCCTGCGACAGCAGTTGCAGGAATGCCGTCCAGTAATAGCCCAACTTGCGGCTCGCCCGCGTGTCGGCTTTCTCCACATAGCTGTTGTTGAAGTAATCCTTGTCCAGCCGCGCCGCGCCCTTGGGATCCAGTTCCGCCGACACCATTTTCGCCTTCTTGTCGTAGCTATAGCGCACCCAGCGGTCTTGGCCGTCCCATTGCTCAGTCACGCTCTCCCCGTTGTCCCACTTGATCAGCACGTCCACCGGCGCGATGAAGTCTCCCTTGCGATGCACAATCACCATGGTGCGATATAGCGTCTCCCCCTTCTTCTCTTTCGGCGGGTCCTTCACGTACCAATCCGCCCGGTCTGAGGTCGCGCGCAAAATTTCGTAGTCCATCACTTGCGTTCCATAGACTGCCTGATCGAAATACCAGCGCAGGTTCCGCCCGCTCACTTCCTCCACTGTCTTCAGAAAATCTTCTTTCGTCGGATGGGTGAAGCGATAGCGCATGAAGTAGGTGTGGATGGCCCGCTTCAAAGTGTCCTCGCCGATAATCTTCTCCAGATTGAACAGCACCGTCGCGGTCTTGCCATACGTAATGTCGGCGTACGATCCGCCATTCATGTACTTGTAGGCAAACCGCGCCATGGGGTCTTTGTCCGTGTCGGCCAGATAGTCGTCCCTCTGCTGCGCGTCGTCGGCAACCGTCACGCCCCAAATGTCCATCGCCGAGCGGTCTTTGCCTAAAATGTCATTCAGGATCTTGCACTCGGTATAGCTGTTGATGCCTTCGTCCAGCCACGCATCTTCAAACTCGTTGGTCGCCACCATGCCGTACCAGTACTGGTGCCCGAACTCGTGTTCCACCACCAATTCCACAAAGTGCAGCCCGTCCGGCATCCACCACGTGGTGTCGCCTGTGATCAATGTCGGATATTCCATGCCACCCGCACGCAACCCGCCATGCGGCGGATCCACCACCGTGATCTGCTTGTAGGGATAGGGGCCATACCATTCATCGAAATGCTTCATGGTCTGCTTCATGATGCGCATGTGCCGGTCGGCCTGTTCCATGTGCCCCGGCTGCATCAACAGCCGAATCTTCACCGCGCCCATGCTGCCGTTGAAGGTATCTTCCACCACGTTGTATTCCGGCTCCATCGTCCACGCGAAGTCGTGAATGTCCTCGCCGTGAAATGTCAGAGTCTTGCTGCCATCGGCATTTTTCACTTCGCTGAGCTGAATGCCGCTCGCCCCCACTACTTCGTTCTGCGGCACCGTCAGCGCCACATCGAACGTCCCGAAATCTGCAAAGAATTCCGTGTTGGCATGAAACTGGTGGCAATTCCACGCTCCCTGCCACCACACCCCAACTTTCGGAAACCACTGCGCTCCCATCAGAAAGTCGCGCACGTATCCCGTCCTCGCAAACACCTGGCCAAACTGATCGTGGAACTTGATCTTGAATTGCACCGTCTCCCCGGGCGCAACCGGGTGCGGCAGCTTCACTTCAAAGACCGTCTTGTCGCTGGCATTCCCATCGTCAGGCGAGATGAACTTCATCTGCGACGTCACATCGCCCATGCCCACCGCTTCCAGCGACGTCACTCCGACCGACGCCTTGTACTTGTCTTTAAACTCGAAGCCCTCGCGGTCGCGCCGCTCTTCGGCCATGAACGTCGAAGTCGCCTGAAAAGCGTTCAAATACAAGTGGAAGGGAAACGTGTCTTGCGGCTGGCCCGTCAGGTTGCGATAGGTCAGGAGCTCGCTGCCCTCGAGCGCATGTTTCTGCGCGTCATAGCGCGCGTCAATCTGATAGGCCACCACGCGCTCAGACAGCGGCTTGTCAGAGAGCGTCGCAGCCGCTGTACTCAATGCGGGCGGAGTCAGTCCCGCTGTTGCCGGAGCCGCCGCTTGCGCCGCCATCAAGCAGCACCCTGCGGCGAGACCTGCGATCCAAACTGCACCACGAACCGTTTTCTTTTTCATTACTGCACCCCAACCGTTTGCTTTACTGCACCACGAACCATTTGCTTAACTGCACCACGAACCGTTCTCTTTTTCATTGCGGCGCCTTAGCGATGCCCAGCATCGCGAAAACCGTGAACTGCGAAGCTTACATCCTTTACGCGTCACTTGAACAGCCTCACCCCTTGAAGAACACCGGTGGAAGAGCGGCCCTTCAGGGCCGCGTAACCCCATCCCATCGACAGGCTTCAGCCCCCGCGTGTGGGGTCGGTGGAAGAGCGGCCCTTTAGGGCCGCGTAACCCCTTCCCATCGACAGGGCTTCAGCCACCGGCTCTTCCTTGAGCGGGCCGCCACCCACTGCCGACGAACACACATTTTCCCCCCGCACCCTAAAACCACGTACTGCCGCGATACCTGCCGTACTCTTCCCCAAACTTCGCTTCCAGCACCCGTGCCTCAACCTGCGCCCGCCGCGCCTGCGCCACCAGCAGCACCGGCACCATGATCCACAACACCGGCTGCTGCACCACCGTGCATATCCCAATCACCAACACCATTCCAAACACATAAATGGGATTGCGAATCTTCGAGTACAAACCATGCGTCACCAGCTTGTAGGCCTGCGGCGTCACCGAAAACGACGGCCCCAACTGTAAGCGCGCGATAAAGATTCCCACGTACCCAACCGCCACCAGCACGACGCCGACCGTCGCCTGCCATCCCCACGGCCACAGCATGAACCAGGCCATGCGCAGCAGCACCCCGCCAATCACCACCTGGATCAGCAGCATCACCTTGTAGCGGGTATCCGGGTTCATGCTCATCGTCTTGTCCTCATGGGCTCGCCTTTTCGTCCACCCGGCATCCGGCCCCGGCACACCGCATGAATAAATTCCGATTCAACGGGCGTGTATCCGGCGGCGCAGGTCAACGGCAATCTGTCCTCCATGAGCTTGCCTGTTGTTTGGATTGCTGTTGACAAACTGCGACGCCCGTTGATCCAGCGGGTCTAAATCTTTCTTGGTGAGTGACTACACATCCGGGAGCGTTACAGTCCGCACTTATTTCGCCATGACTACCCGGTAGCTTCACTTTCATTTATGTTCGTCTCGGCAATCCGACTTAGCTAACTCGCCTCGTCTGAGTTTGTAACTCGAGATGAGAGACGGCACTGATGGATGCACCACCGTCTCGAGGTTTTCGGAAGGTTCGCATTTATGAAATTGCGAACGCCCTAACCTTCCTCTTCCGGCTTGTGAGGCTGTATCCTCCTCATATCGTCGACGTCGCCCACATCAAAAACTTCGTGGCATTCCAGGCACTCCAACAGTGTCCCTGTTGAGTCCTGCGTCACAGCTCGCAACCGGATGTGGTCGCACGGGATGTCGCTAGGGTGGCAGGTGCCGTTCGGGCCCGGTTCTTCTTCTTCAGTTATAAAACCCGGTTCTTCTTCGTCGGTCATAAAACCTCAACCCTGGTTCCGCGCCTTCTCAGCGCAGATCTCCCCGGGACTCCATGGCACCGTATCTTAGCCCCGCCGCGCCAGAAGTCAAGGCAAGGTTTGTAAATTCTTGCTGCCAGCTCGCCCCGGCCCCCTACTTACCCGTGCTCGCCATCCGCGCCTTTTCGAACTCGTCGCCCTTTTCCCACTGCACTGGCTTGGGTTGGCTGGCGGCTTCCCATCCCAGCGCAAAGCCAAAACGCGCCATCACTGCGTCGCCAGTGAAGTCCATCTCGGGGTGATACTCGTCGCTGGGCTGGTGATAGTGCTTCTCGGTATACTCCGCGTTCTGCGCCACCCCCCAGGCCTCGTCGTGTCCCGCAAACTTCATGCCCTCGTTGATGGAAAACGCCGGAATGCCCACCCGCGCCAGGCTGAAGTGGTCGCTGCGATAGTAGTGGCCGGCCTCGGGACGCGCATCTGGACGGATCGCCAGCTTGAACTCTTTGGCCATGGCCTCCACCGTCGGGTAGAAGCTCATCCGCTCCGCGCCTGACACTTCCACTTCTTCCGGCGTCCCCAGCGGCTTCACATCGTCGTAGTTCAAGTCGAGCGTAATCTTGCCCGCCGCAATCGGCGGATGCTTGCCTAGATATTCCGACCCCAGCAGACCTTGCTCTTCCGCCGTCACCGAAACAAACAGCATGGAGCGCGCCGGACGAGGCTTGGCGCCGCTGTAAGCGCGCGCGATTTCCATCAGGATCGCGCAACCGGTCGCGTTGTCCTGCGCGCCGTTGTAAATGTTGTCGCCGGGCTGCTCCGCACGAATGCCCAGATGGTCGTAGTGCGCCGTGTACATCACCGCCTCGTCCTTGAGCTTGGAGTCGGAGCCGGGCAGCATGGCAATGACGTTGTTCGACGCGAAGGGACGCACCTTGCTCGTCATGTGCGCCTTCAGCCGCGCATGCAAATCCACCGGCACGAAATCGCGCGAGCGAGCTTTGACCATCAGTTGGTTGAGATCCTGTCCTGCGCTAGCCACCAACTTCTGCGCCACCGCCAGCTGGATCCATGAGGCCGCCTGCAACGTAGGACCGCCGTCGAGATTTAGGAACGACTTCTCGCCTGAGTTGGAATTGCGCACTACCTCCCAGGGATAGCTGGCCATGTCGGTCTTGTGAATTAAAATGACGCCGATCGCGCCTTTCCGTGCTGCCTCTTCGTACTTGTAAACCCAACGCCCGTAGAAGGTGAGCGCCTTGCCTTTGAAAAATTTCGGATCGTCGGAGGGGGGCTCGTTCACCAGCATCAGCAACACCTTGCCCTTCACGTCCACGCCCTTGTAGTCGTCCCAGTTGTACTCCGGCGCTTCAATGCCATAGCCAACGAACACGACGGGCGCGTCAATGTCAGACGAAGCCTGCTGCGTCTGGTCGTAAGCGACGTAATCCTCAAGCGGCTTCAACGTCCTCGCCGCGCCGGACGCGGGGGCAAGCGAGAAAGTCGTGTCGGCGCCGGGGGTGATGCCGACCATAGGAACTTTCTGCATATACGACCCGCTGTCGCCCATGGGTTTCAAACCATAGAGTGCGAACTGCGTGCCAATGTATTCCGCGGCAATGTCACCGCCACGTTGGCCGGTGCCCCGGCCCTCCAGCAGATCGTGGGAAAGAAAGCGGACGTGCTGCCGGATGCGCTCGGGGTCAATCGCGTTCATGGCAGCTTTGGAATCGGCGGTAGCGCGGAAAAATGTCATGTGGTGCTCCTGGGCAATCACCAGACCACAGAGCGGGACGAAGCAGAGAAGTAGCAGAATTCGCGACATGAGGGCAGGCTCCTGAACACTTTTGGATGAATGCCTAACCCTCTGATTGTACGAGACTTCCCGCGACCGCGGGATCAGTTTTTGGAGCTTCAACCAGAACGAAAGTCGCGCACATCCTCCCCGGGACGAAACATTGACGCCGGCGCAATCGCCCCCGCCATCCGGCGATTGATTTCCTCGAACTCGCTCTTGTTCCAACCCACGCTGGAGACTTCAATCTCGCCATCCGGCGCGATGCAGAGCAGCGTCGGGACATTGGTCAAGCCGTAAGCGTTCGACACCGCATAGGCGCTGGGGTCATCGAGCAATTGAGGGAAGGTGAGGCCGTATTCTTTGGCGAAGGCAAGAGTGTCGCGAGCATCGTTTTGCGAAACGCTGACCACGGTGACCGGTTGCTTTCCATAGGCCTGGTGCAGTCGCTCCACGAATGGCAACGCGTATTGACATACCGGGCACGACACTTTGTAGAAGGCCAGCACCACGGGCCCACGCGCCAGAGCGACTTTAAGCGGAAAGGGTTTGCCATCAGTGGTTTGCAGGGTAAAGTCCGGGGCCTTGTTTCCGGCGATGAGAGCAGACATGCGTTCACAATCCTCCAAAAATATTTAGATGAAACCAAGGCGGGTTTCGGCGCAGGGGCGGCATGGTCTAAGATTTGGCAGGATTGCGAAGCTTGCGCTCCTCGAGAACTTGAACCAGAGGACTTCAATCATGCGTCTGGAAACTATCGCAGTACATGCGGGAGCGGAAGTGGACGCCTCGACCGGCGCCATCGCCCCGCCCATCCATCTCTCGACAACTTTTGAGCACGGCCCCGCCAGCGAATCCATCCATGGCTACTCCTACATTCGGGAGAAGAATCCCACCCAGTCGCGCCTCGAAGACGCCATGGCGCAACTTGAGGCGGGCGAGGCGGCGCTGGTGTTCGCTTCGGGGATGGGAGCGGGCGCGACCGTGCTGCAATCGCTGGCGCCAGGCTCGCACGTCATCTTCCCGGACGACATGTATGTGGACTTTCGCAATCTGAGCCGCGACTTCCTGCCCAAGTGGGGCATTGAGAGCAGCAACGTGGATATGGGGTCGGCCGAGGCGGTGGGCAACGCGCTGCGTCCGAATACAAAACTGGTGTGGGTGGAGACGCCCTCCAATCCGCTGATGAAGATTGCGGACATTGCCGCCATCGCGCAGATTGCCCATGCCGCGGGCGCGCAGGTGCTGGTGGACAATACGTTTGCGACGCCAGTACTGCAACGGCCGCTCACTCTGGGTGCGGACATGGTGCTGCACTCCACGACAAAATACTGTGGCGGGCACAGCGACGTGCAAGGCGGATGCCTGGTGCTGAGGCAACGCGAACCGCTGTATCCAGGGTTGTCTCAAACTCGCAGAGTTCTGGGAGCGGTAGCGTCTCCGTTTGGGTCGTGGCTGGTGTTGCGCGGATTGCGTTCGCTGCCCTGCCGCATGGAACGTCACTCGGCGAACGCGATGCTGGTGGCGCAAGAGTTATCCAAATCGAGCAAGGCCGATGCAGTTTACTATCCCGGCCTGGCCAACCATCCGGGTCACGAGATTGCTGCGCGGCAGATGAGCGCATTCGGCGGGATGCTCTCTTTCCTGGTGCGCGGAGGTTATGACGACGCGGTGCGGGTGGCGAGCCGAGTCAAACTGTTCACCAACGCCACCAGCCTGGGCGGGACCGAGAGTCTGCTCGAGCATCGGGCCTCAAGCGAAGGCGCGGGATCAAAGACACCGGCCAACTTGTTGCGAGTTTCGGTCGGCTTGGAACATCCGGACGACCTGGTGGAGGATCTACTGCAAGCACTCGGGTGAGGTGAGGATCGCGGTGGGTTTCGGGGCAAGGCGAACTTGCGAGATATTGTTGAGAGCGGCGAATGTGCAAACAATTGCACATAATTTCGCCAGGAAGGGCCGTAAGGCCACGGAGTAGCCGGAATGACCTTCGGGTCGCCTGAGGGGGCTCTGGCGTCACCACGGCCCTAGGAACGAAGCTATGGGGCATTCTGCGTGAGACCCCGTGGTCCGATTTGCCCTCATGTTTTTCCCAAACCAAGCTAAATATCGAACAATGCAAAACTTTTCTCATAGTTTTCAACAACATACAGATATTTTCAACGAGTTACGGGTTTTTATGCGTTCGGCGGGTGCGATTAGCTCGGCCAGAGGGCCGCGCGTTTCAAAATCTTACGGGTGAGTCCGGTCAGCGGCAGGGCGGCGAACCGGGAGGGCGGGAAGCGCTTTCCGGCGATGCCCTGAGGAGCGGGACCCATGCTCACGCTCACCGAGTAGTCCGTGACGGTAATGGAGTGGCGGACTCGAAACTCGATGGGCAAAGCGGAGCCGGCCACTTCGGGCAGTTCCCACATGCCAGCCATGAGCGAGGCGTGTTTGGAGCGCTGCACCAGCAACAGGCCTCGCTGGCTGAGGTCGATGAGACAGTGGAGGTTGAGTTTGCGCTGGGATGGTGCGGTGAGTCTGCGCGGCGATTCGCCCTGGGTGGCGCAGAAATCACGCACCGGACAGAGCGAGCAATTTGGCTGGCGCGGCGTACACACGGTGGCGCCGAGTTCCATCATGGCTTGATTGGAATCACCGGGGCGGGCGCGACTAAGCAACTGCTGCGCCTGGTCCCAGACTTCGTTCTCGGAGAGGTTGCGGCCGAGCAAGCGATCGAGAACGCGCTGCACATTGCCATCGACCACGGCTGCGGGTTCGCCGAACGCAATGCTGGCGATGGCAGCGGCGGTGTAGCGTCCGATGCCG
>JANYBT010000041.1 GCA_025360645.1 Acidobacteriaceae bacterium
AACCGCCCCACGCAAAATGCCACGCATCTATACCCTCGGCGGAAGACCAGCCCTCGCCGCCGTCACCTAAACCGCCATATTCACAGGGGGGGTGACATTTTATCGTTGCAGTTAATACGACATTTTATGGTTGCAACTACACGGCGCCGGTCACAAAGACGATTGTGTTGCAATGGAATCAATGAGTTGGGAGCGAAACTCGACTGTCCTTCGAAAGCTGGAGGAGCGGGCCGCTGCGCACGCGAAGAGTTCTGACCGACGGCTTGGCATGGGCGAGTGTTGGCCTGCGCTATAGTGAGGTTGTGGTGCCGCTGCCGGAAAAGTCGTTGATCGCAGCCTTGCGCCGGAAGGCTAGCCGGACTGCCTGGCAAACCAAGAGGCTGATCACCGGCATCGGCGATGACTGTGCGGTGCTGCAAATTCCGCGCGGCCACCAGGCGCTGGTCACCACTGATTTCAGCCTGGAAGGTGTCCACTTCCGCCGCGAATGGGATTCGCCCGAAGAGATTGGTTGGCGGTGCCTGGCCCGCGGCCTGAGCGACATTGCGGCCATGGGAGGAGAGCCCGTCGCCATTTTTCTCTCGCTGGCTCTTCCCGCCAAGCTCCCGCAAAGATGGGTGAATGGATTTGTGCGCGGGCTCTTGGATCTAGCCTCTGAATTTCGTGTTCCCCTGGCCGGTGGCGATACCGCGCAGTCCCCGGCAGACATTCTGGCGGATATCGTGGTGCTGGGGTCGGCGCCCAAGGGGCGGGCCATTCTGCGGTCCGGCGCTCGCCCCGGCGATGGGATTTACGTCACCGGCGCGCTGGGAGGATCCGCGGCGGCGATTGCAGCTCTGCGCGGCAATCCCAAAGTCAAATTGCGGTCCGGCGATTTCGCTCGCCACTTTCGCCCGGAACCGCGCCTCAACGCCGGGAGGTTTCTGCGCGAGCACCGAATTGCTTCCGCTATGATTGACCTGAGCGATGGCCTCTCCACCGACCTGGCCCACATTTGCGAAGAGAGCGGGGTGGGGGCGCAGGTGGAATCGCAGGCGATTCCGCGGGCGGTAGCCGGACGTCCGCCCCGAGCGGTGGATTTGACGCTGGCTCTGCACGGCGGCGAAGATTACGAATTGCTGTTTACCGCGCCTCTCGTGAAGCGAGTGCCGGCACAGATTGCGGGATTGACGGTCACCCGCATCGGCCAGGTCACTCGTGCCAAACCACTCGTGCTGACGGACGATCACGGCCGCAGCACCAAACTGACACCCCTCGGATGGGAGCACTTCCGCCCATGAGCATGACGATATCGCCAAGCACGTCTTCCGATACACCACTTTCGCTACGCTACCGCCGCATGCCGGGCCGCCTCGCCATCTGCCGTCTGGAGCCCGACGCCCCCATCCCGGACTGGGCCGTTCACCTTTCGAGCAGCGCGGAAACTTTCCTCTCCATCACCCGCACCGCCGAGGAACTCTCCATTGTCTGCCAAGAAGGAGCACTAGGCCCCCTGCCAGGATCGTTCATCGAAGCGGGCTGGGTGTGCCTCCAACTGGAGGGCCCACTGCCATTCACCCTGTCCGGGATTCTGTACCGTTTCATCGAGCCGATGGCCGAGAGCCAGATTCCGATCTTCACCATCTCGACCTTCAACACGGACTATGTGTTGATCAAAGAAGAATTTTGGGAGCGCACCAGCGAACTATTGCAGGCGGCGGGGCACGAGTTGACTGGGTGATGGGTAGAGGGCGAGCGCGGAGTGGGCCTCCGTGGAACGTTCCCGAATCCGGAAGTACGTCCAATCGTGTAGGCGGAAAAGTGTTGGGGAAAGCTAAAGTTTTCTTAGAATCAGGATGGCAAGTGATTCGAGGAGACTCATGCGAATCCTGATTGCGGAAGACGATGCGGCGCTGGGCAGCTTTGTAAAGAAGGGGCTGGAAGCAGAGCATCATGCAGTGGACCTGGCGGCCGACGGCGAGCAGGCTCTGGCCCAGGCGCTGGAACTCAACTACGACATGATTGTGCTCGACTTGAACCTGCCGGGCATGGATGGGGCGACCATTCTGCGACATGTGCGGGTGAAGAAGCCGAGCGTGCCAGTGATGATCCTGACTGCGCGCAGCAAGATCGAAGACCGGGTGCACTGTCTGGATAGCGGCGCCGACGACTACCTGACCAAGCCGTTTTCGTTCACCGAACTGTCGGCGCGGCTGCGGGCGCTGCAACGGCGCAGCAGTGTCACACCCGAGTCAGTGCTGGCGGTGGAAGACCTGAAGCTGGACCGGGTGGAGCGGCGGGTGGAGCGGGCGGGGCGGAGGATCGAGCTGACCTCGAAGGAGTTCGCATTGCTGGAATACCTGATGCGCAATGCAGGACGGCGCATCACGCGGGCTATGATCATCGAGCATGTGTGGAATTTGACCTTCGACAGCGCCACCAATGTGGTGGATGTGTACATCAACTACCTGCGCAAGAAGGTGGATGACGGCTTCCAGCAGCGGCTGATCCATACGGTGCGTGGCGTGGGATACGAGCTGCGGGGAGCGATGGAGGCGAGGGCATGAACGCCAGAGAGTTGAACGTCGGAGGGTCGAGTTATGGCGCCGCCACTCAAGTGAATGAGATCTTCCACAGCCTGAATCAGCCGCTGACCAGCCTGCGCTGTTCGCTGGAGCTGTCGCTGGACCAGCGGCGGGACGTGAGGCAACGGCAGGATTTTTTACAGCACGCGCTGGAAGAGACGGATCGGGTGGTGACGCTGGTTTCGGGGCTGCGAGAATTTCTGGAAGCAGGGGACCGGCGGCGCGGGGCGGAGGTCACAGAACTGGCGGACTGCCTGAAAGAAGCGGTGGAAGACTTGCGGCCGGTGGCGGAATCGCGTGGAGTGCGGTTGAGCCTGTGCTGCGACGAGCGCATGAAAGTACGGATGGGTGCGGCGCGGTTGCGGCGGACGGTGTTCTATCTGCTGGAGCGTGCGGTGAATGCAGCGCCGGCGGGAGCGGAGATTGCATGGGTGGCAGAAGTTGTGGGAAAGAAGGCCGTCATCACTGGGTCGGTGAGCGCACCAGCAACCAGCGAGACGATTGGAAAGGAAAAAGCTGAAAGGAAGGAAGCCGGGCTGCTGCGGCTGGCCATCGCGAGGCGGACGATCGAAGCCGCCGGGGGAAAACTGATTTGCGATCCCTGGAATGAGGGCGCGCTGGTGATACGGATGCCATTGGCGGAGTAAGCGAAAGCGATGCTTCCGAGCCATGACGGACACCGTCGGCGCAATTACGAGCGCGGGGTGGTGGGGTGCTGGCGCAGGCCGATCCAGCGTTCAGAGATCACCATAGAATTGCCGGGACGTCGCGGATCGTATTTGACCGAGGTGGGCAGGGCGAGGCGGCAGGCGTGGAGGTTGAGCCACTGGCGGAGGTAGGTGACGTCCTGCGAAGCGTGGTAGGTGACGCTGGCGACGTCATAGTCGAAGACCAGCAACACTCCGGAGCGGCCGTCGTGGACGGATTCCTGAACATCGATGACGACTCCGTCGGTGATGCGGCCCACCTGTTCGAGCCAGGCGCGGCGCTCACGTTCGAGGTCTTTGAAGGAAGCGGTTTTCCGGCGCTGCAGAAAATAGGCAGCGATGGCAACCGCTGCCGCGCCGAGGGCGAGAGTGTAGAGACCAAGCGGAATCACGATGAAGGCTACGTCACGCCATTGGGATACACAATGATTTTACTGGCTTCGCCGGTTTTCAGGCGCTCCATGGCTTTGGAGAAGTCTTTCATGGGAAGGCGGTCGGTGATGACGGGATGGAGATCGAGGCGTCCGGCCTTGAGCAAGGCGGTCATCTGGAACCAGGTCTGGTACATGCGGCGGCCGTTGATGCCTTGAACGGTAATACCTTTAAAAATAATATCCTCGGAAAAATTGAGCGAGATGGGTTTGGAAGTGAGGCCCAGCAGAGAGATGCGTCCGCCACTGCGCACAATGTCGAAGGCGATGCGAATGGCGTCGGGGTGGCCCGCCATTTCCAGGACCACATCCGCGCCCAGGCCACCAGTTTTTTCGCGGAGGATGGACTTCACGTCCTGGGTGGAGGGATCGAGCACGTAGTCGGCTTTCATCTGAGTGGCAATACGGCGGCGATGCTCATTGACCTCGATGGCGAAGACGGTGGTGGCGCCCACCGCGCGGGCGACTGCGATGGCGAAGAGTCCGATGGGGCCGCAGCCGGTGATGGCGACGGTTTTAGCGGCGATCTCTCCAGCTAGCACGGTATGGACCGCGTTGCCGAGAGGATCGAGGATGGATGCATATTCCTGGGGGATGGCGGGATCCAGCTTCCAGATGTTGGACTCAGGGATGACCACGTATTCGGCGAAGGCGCCGTCGGTATCCACGCCGATGATCTTTACGTGTTGGCAGATGTGGGCCTCGCCGGTGCGACACTGCAGGCACTTGCCGCAGGCCACGTGCATCTCAGCGGAAACGAAATCGCCTTCCTTGACGCTGGTGACTTCATCGCCGAAGGCAGCCACTTCGCCGCAAAATTCGTGCCCGGGAATGAGAGGGGGGTGGATGCGGTTCTGGGCCCAGCGGTCCCATTCGTAGATGTGCAGGTCGGTGCCGCAGATGGAAGCGGCTTTCACTTTGACCAGCACATCGGTGCGACCGAAGCTGGGGATGGGGACTTCGCGGATTTCGGCACCGGGCGCGGCTGTCGGCTTCACTACCGCCATCATGGTTTTGGGCATTGCGGGTTTTCTCCCTGGGAGTTGCCTGGCTGGAATGCACAAGCAAACGTGGAATTCTAGCACCCTGCGGGATTTCGTGCGGGTGCAAACGGAGTGGAGCGGAAACGCGGGCAGAAGCCAGGGGGAACGTGCTAATCTATCCTCAATCGGCGCTCAATCAGTCTGGCCAGACCAAAAACCCAAAAGACATTCCCCAGAGCGGTTCCCTCGCTCGGTGGACATGCTTGAGAAGGACTCCCCCGTGTCCAAGCTATCGAAAAGATCAGGTAAAGAGTTGTCCGGTAGCAATGTGGCGAAGAGGATTTTCGTCGGAATCACAGCGATCATTTTGCTGGTTCATGGCGTAGCCGTGCTTGGTCAAAATGCCGAAGAACAGGCGACCCCCGGAACCACTCCAGTGTGGACCCAGTATGGGCCGCTGGCGCGGTTTTCCCACACCGCGGTGTTTGACCCGAATACCCAGAAGAGTATTGTGTATGGCGGTCAGCAGGTCACTTCACCCGTGAACCTGAACGATGTGTGGGTGGGGAGCACGATCGGATTGAACCTGAGCTTCACCCAGTTGGCCCCCACCGGCGCCGCTCCTACAGCGCGCTTTGGCCACGTGGCGACCTACGATGCGAACAGCAACCGGATGACCATCATGGGTGGCGCTACGGGCGGGGCCGGGAGCTGCCAGAATGACGTCTGGATTTTGCAAAACGCCAATGGGCAGAGCACGCCGCAATGGATCAACGCCACGCCGCACGGCGTCGCGCCGTCGCAGCGGCAATATCACACCGCAGTGTATGACCCGAACGCTAATTCCATGATCGTGTTTGGCGGCAGCGACTGTAATTCCGGGTTTCTGAACGATGTGTGGATCTTGAATTTCGCCAACGGCGTGGGGGGAACTCCGAGCTGGACCAAGCTGGCGCCCTCGGGATCGCTTCCGCCGGCTCGGGAGAAGAGCACCGCCATCTATGATCCGATTCACAACAGCATGACGGTTTACGCGGGTGATGCGTTGGGAGATGAGTTATCGGATGTGTGGCTGCTTTCCCACGCCAATGGCACTGGGGGCACTCCCACCTGGACCCAGCTGTTCCCCACGGGGACCGCGCCCTCGGCCCGGACCGCCCATTCCGCGTTCTATGACAGCGTCAGCAACCGCATGATCATCTATGGCGGCTTCTATCTCACCGCGACGCTGGGCGACACTTGGGCCCTGACTTTTCCGAATAACGTCGGGGGCGCCCCGGCTTGGGTAGAAGTGAAGCCTCAAGGCACGGCGCCCACGCTCGGCTCCCACACCGCGGTGTACAACTCCACCACCAATTCCATGGACGTGTTCGGCGGGACCAGCACGACGGTCAAGCTCATGACGAGCGACCATTTTTTCACTTTGAACGACGCCAATGGCGTAGGCATCGGTTCCCTGAAGTGGAATGTGGATGGCCCGCCGGTCCGCTATTCGCATTCGTCTTTTTACGACGCCTCGACCGATACTCTGACCGTCTTCGCGGGGGCCCATTCCGACAGCGGCCTTTTGTTCAATGACATTTGGCAGCAATCGGGAGTGTTTGGGTCGTCCAACCTGACCTGGGCGGTGTCTATTCCCGACGGGACCCTCCCTTCTCCCCGCTACGGCCATTCCGGGGTGTATGACCCCGGCACCCAACGGATGATGGTATTCGGAGGAGGCACGGGAAAGCCGGCGCCGTGCGTCAATGATTATTGGGTTTTGCAGAACGCGGCAAGTCTAGGCGAGGCCGCCAGCTGGCTTTCGGTTGCAGTCACGGGGAAGGTGCCAGCGGCGCGCTATCGCCACGCCTCCGCCTATGACGCGGTCACCAACTCTCTCATCATCTTTGGGGGCTTCGATTGCAACAAGACCTACTTCAACGACGTGTGGGTCCTGAGCAATGCCAACAGCACCAGCGGCAACCAGTCCTGGACCAACCTCAAACCTCAGGGGAGCCTGCCCCAAGTGCGAGAGAACGTGGCTGTGGCTTACGATTCGACTTCGAACACCATGATGGTGTTTGGAGGCGACAAGGGCCGCACCTACTACAGCGATATTTGGGTGCTCTCCCACGCCAACGGGCAAGGCGGCAGCCCCACTTGGACGCAGCTGACCGCGACCAACCAGGGTCCCTCGAAGCGTTCGGAGTTGTCCGCCACCTACGACGCCACCAACAACCGCATGACGATTTACAGCGGATTCGACGGCACAAATATTCTGACCGAGGCGTGGGTGTTGATTGGGGCCAACGGAACCGCGGGCGCGCCCACCTGGAGCATGCTCACGCCAACCGTGGCAGGGCCGCCGCGACGTTGGCACACGGCTAATTACGATCCGGTTACGAACCAGATGATCATCTTTGGGGGGAGCGGCGCCACCAAGCCCCTGACCCCGGAGGGCGACATCTTCTCGCTGACGGTGGCCAACGGACTGCCGTAGGCGATCCAGCCGCAGAACCGGACGGAACACAGGCGAGGCGGGCCGGTGTACAATCCCGATTAGTCGGAGACTTCCGGGGAAGCCTTCGGCGGAGCACTCGTGTGTAGACGACGGGTTGCTCCACTCCCCCTCGCTTTCTCAGGTCACGATCCGGTGGTCATAAATATGAAAAAGACAGCTGCCAGCATTCTCGGGGTGTGCGGACTTCTGGTGTGCGCGCTCCAAGCGGCCGCGATCAATACGGCCCAAATCTATCCTGAGTCGGGCCTCTACTTCGGGACGCAGGCGGTGGGGACCACCAGTACCTTGCCGCAAACAATCAGCATTTACAATACCGGCACGGTCGCGATCACGGTCAACACCCTGACCATCACCCCACCTCAATTCCAACTGGTGAGCGGTTCCGTGCCGACAACCATCGCAGCGGGAGGATACGCCAACTTCACTCTGGTCTTCACCCCGAGTACCGCCCAGAATCTGGGGGGGACCATCACCTTCACTTTCGCGGGATTGCCAACGCAAGCAGCCAAGCTGTTTGGGATTGGCACCAGCACCACAGCCAAGGCGTCTTTGAGCGCCAGTTCCTTGAGTTTTGGAAACCAGGCGTTGGGCTCGGCGGGCGCCTTTCAAACTCTGACTGTCACCAACACCGGCACCACTACGTTCAATGTGACGGGGGAGACGGTGACGCAGCCGTTCTTGCAAACCGGATTCGTCGGCAGGCCGATCACGGTCGCGCCCAATACCTCGGCGAGCCTGCCGGTGGCATTCTCGCCCAGTCTTTTGGGTGCGGCGGTGGGAACGTTGCTGATCTCCTACGATGTGTTGCCGAACTCCGGGGTGAGTCTCTCCGGGACAGCGACCGCGGCCACGGGGTTCGGGATCACCAGTTACCCCATTTTGCCCAGCGCAACTCAGAGCGCCGCCTATGAGGCGGTGCTGACGGCAGCCGGCGGGAAGGGCAATCTCACCTGGAGTCTGGCGACGGGATCCAGTTTGCCCTCAGGCCTGAAGTTATCGGGCACCGGGGTCGTGACCGGAACCCTGGCTTCGTCGGTAGGCGCGGGAGGTTACTCGTTTACAGCGCAAGCCACTGATTCCAGCAGTCCCCCTAATGTGGCCATGGCCGTTCTGAGTCTGCTGGTGGGCAAGCCCACGGGTGCAAACTGCAGCAACATTGATTGGAAAGTGGGCGGAGCCCAGCTGGTGCCGATCCTCGATCTCGGCACGAGTCATTACCAGGGCATCTATCAAGGGGGTCTCTATGCCAATGGCAGCAATGTGGATGATCCCGGGCATGATTCCTATGGAGTGGGTTTGGGGCAAGGGATCGGGCCCCTGGATGCGAATGGCAATCCCAGCCCAACCGGAAAATATGTGTTGCTGACGGTGGGCCAGTCCAACACACTCGGGGTTGCGACGGAATTTGTAGCCCTGACCAGCGCGGATCCTTCCATCCACGCCAACCTGGTGGTGGTCAACGGGGCGACCGGAGGCGCGAGCGGCAGTTCGCTGCAAGACCCCAACAACTATTTTTGGACCGTGATCACCAACAACTACCTGCCCAATGCGGGCGTGACTGCCAATCAAGTGGTGGCGGTATGGCTCAACGATGTGGATGCGCAGGGGAATCCGCCCACCATACCGCACCTGCAGTCGGAACTGGAATCCATCGCGCAAAATCTGCTGTTGAAATTTCCCAACCTCAAGATCACTTACCTGTCGAGCGTGAACTACACCGGGTACTCGAACGGAGTGTACAACTTGTACCACGAGCCTTACGCGTATGAAGCCGGGTTCGCGGCCAAGTACTCGATTCAGGATCAAATCAACGGCAATGCCAACCTGAACTTCGATCCCAGCAAGGGAACGGTGTTGGCGCCGTGGATGGCGTGGGGGCCGTACTATTGGGTCGACGGGCTAGTGCCGCGCAGCGACGGCTTCGTATGGTCATGTCAGGACTCCAGGTTTGACGGAACTCACCCCTCGGATCCGGCGGGCCGGCTCAGGGCGTCCACCACGCTGATGAACTTTCTGAAGACAGACCACACAGCTACGCCGTGGTTTCTGGCGCCGACCCATTAGGCAACCGATTTCAACCATGAGTCAGGAGACTGCTTTGGCGCCGAAGCTACAACAACAATTAAGTTTTGCGTTTTACGGTTGGGCTTTGGCGCGGGTTGGTTGCGGCGTCCTGCTGGCCATTCTCTGGCTGGCGCCTGGCTCTGCGCTTTGGGCTCAACCGGACGCTACGGCAGCGCCCGACCAGGTCACGGCGCCAGTCTGGACACAATACGGCCCGGTCGCCCGGTACTCGCACACCGCGGTGTTTGATCCCACCACTCAGCAAAGCATCGTCTTCGGAGGCGTGGCCACGGTTTCGGGCACAGATTTGAATGACGTGTGGGCGGGAAGCACGACCGGCATCAACTTGAACTTTTCGCAACTGCTTCCAACCGGAATCATTCCGACGGCGCGTCTTGGCCATGTAGCCACCTACGACGCGAATTCCAACCGCATGACCATCATGGGCGGAGGCACCGGCCAACCCACCACTTGCGTGAATGACGTCTGGGTGCTGCAGAACGCCAATGGTCAGGGGAGCCCGCAATGGAGTTCGATCCTGCCCACCGGAGTGGCTCCGCCGCCGCGACAGTTCCACACCGGGGTGTACGACCCCAATACTAATTCCTTAATCGTGTTTGGCGGAAGCGATTGCAACGGCGGCGTCTTCAACGATGTCTGGGTGCTAAGCGCCGCCAACGGCCAGAGTGGAACTGCGGCTTGGAAACAGCTTGCCCCTTCCGGGGCGGTGCCTTCCGCGCGCGAGAGCAGCACCGCGATTTACGACTCGGTGAACAACGTGATGACGATTTACGCCGGGGATGCGCGGGGAAATCAGCTGGGCGATGTCTGGACCCTCACGAATGCCAATGGCAACGGCGGGACGCCCGCCTGGAAGATGTTATCGCCCACGGGCACTGCGCCCATGACCCGGACTTCCCACACTGCGGTTTACGACAGCGCGGGCAACCGAATGATTGTCTTCGGCGGCCTCCATGGCAAAAGCGATTTGGGCGACACCTGGGCGCTGACGTCGGCCAACGGTCTTGGCGGCACACCTGCCTGGTCACAACTGAAGATCAGGGGCACCGGGCCGGTGCTGGCCCATCACTCCGCCGTCTACAACGCGTCCAACAACAACATGAACCTGTTCGGCGGCACTGGCACCCAAGCCAAGCTTGCGACCACGGACCACTATTTCACCCTGACCAATGCCAACGGTACGGGAAGCGGAAGTCCCAAGTGGAGCGTGGATGGACCGGCGGTGCGCTATTTGCATTCCGCGTTTTACGATGCGGGAAATAACAGCCTGACAATTTTCGGCGGCGCCCATTCCCAATCGGCGCTGCTGTATAACGACGTTTGGCAGCAGGCTAACGTGATTGGCTCGAACAGTCTGCATTGGGTGAACTTTGCACTGGCTAACGGAGCGCCGCGACCCACGCCCCGCTACGGGCACGCGGGAGTTTGGGATAGTGCAACGAACCGGATGATGGTGTTTGGAGGCTTTCAGTCCAACCCGTCCAAGTGTGTGAACGATTATTGGATTTTACAGAGCGCCAACCAGGCGGGCGGCTCCTGGCTCCAGGTTTCCGTCAAAGGGACCGGGCCGACGGCGCGTTGGCTGCAGGCCTCCGCCTACGACTCGATTAGCAACTCACTGATCGTTTTTGGCGGCTCCAATTGCGCGACCACGTTTGATGGCGACGTTTGGGTGCTGAGCAATGCCAACAGCACGACGGGTACGCAGGCGTGGGCGCAGCTTCATCCCACCGGGACCGCGCCCCAGGCGCGGGAGAGTAGCAGCGCGGTGTACGATTCCGCCACCAACAGTTTGATTGTGTTCGGAGGGGACGCGGGCACAACTCACTACGGCGATATCTGGGTGCTGGCCCACGCCAATGGCCAGGGCGGGACCCCATCCTGGTCCCAGCTCACCGCCACCAACCAGGGGCCGGCGGCGAGGTCGGGACATACCGCAATCTATGACGCGACCAACAATCGCATGACCATCGCGGGTGGCTACGACGGAACCAACGTGATGACGGACGCGTGGGTGTTGATCGGAGCCAACGGGATCAGGGGCGCGCCTACGTGGGCGATGCTGGCGCCTTCCAATAGTGGTCCGGCGCGGGAGTTTCACAGCGCGAACTATGATCCCGCGTCGAACCAGCTGATTCTGTTCGGGGGCGTGGGGGTGGTGAATCCGTGGACGCCGGAAAGCGATATCTTCTCGCTGACCGGGGCGAACGGGCTACCGTAGCCCGCTGATCCGGCTAAGCGCTGGGTTTGTGTTGCTTCGCGGCCATCCTGGCATTGAATTCGTCGGTCTTGCCGCGCGGGATGCTGAGGGTTTGCCATTCGGCGGAGCGCAGGTGCTTGGCTAGAAAAACAATCTGCCCAATATGCTGGGCCAGATGCGCCAGCGAGCGGTTGAGCGCCTGCACCACGGTGTGTGGCTCGCTGCGGATGGTCAAGGTGCGCATGGTGTCTTCGGGACGGAGCGCGGTCAAGGCAGAAAATAAAAGCTGCCAGCTCTGCTCCCAGCTCTGCATCAAGGCGGAGCGCGTGATCCCCGGCGGCAATTCAAATTCCTGGTCGCGATGGCGGTCTGGTTTTTCGCCGTCTGAAGTCAGAAAATCAGTGTAGCGGGAATGCAGGTTGCCTGCAATGTGTTTGACCAGGATGGCAACGGAATTGGCTTCCGGGTCGAGTGCGACAAAAAACTGTTCCTCGCTCAGCTGAGCGATGGCTTGATCGGCCATGCGCTTGTGGCCGCGCAACTGGCGGTCGACCTCTTCCAGGTAATGCGCGGCAATCTCAGGCATAGATCCTAAAAAATCTTGAGGTGGATGGTCAGATATTTCTTGGGATCCTGGCGCACGGCTTTGATAAGGTCGCGGCTCTCGACCAGAAGCTGATTGCTATTGGTATAGAGGGCGGGGTCTTTCAGGAAGAGCCCGGCGCTACCCTCTCCGGCTTCCAGCCGGTCGCTAACGGCGGAGAGCTTGTCCACCGTATTTTGCAGCTTGCGCGCCAACTCATCGTCTTTGGCGAGCTTGCCCAGGGAACCCTTGCCGGCGTTGATGTCGGCGGTGAGCTGGCGGACATTCTCCGCGGTCTGGCTTACGCTGGCATAGAGCTTCTCGTCTTTCAGCAGCTTGCCCGCGGTGCCTTTGCCCTGCTGCACGTCATCGAGCATCAGGTTGACCTTATCCACGGCGGCCATGGCTTTGTTGTAGGCGTCGTCATTAGCCAGGAGCTTGCCCAGGCTGCCATTGCCATTGTGAATCTCATCCACAATGGCCTTGAATTCGGCGACGGTTTCGTTCACCCGGTTGTAGAGCGCGGGATCGTAGATCAGCTTGCCAATGGAACCGTCGCCGCTTTCGACGAAGGCCAGGATGCGATCCAGGCGTTTGAGCAGCGCATCCAGGTTTTGCAAAGTGCCCTGGCTTGAGCGGACTACGTCCTGAAAGTCGGGATGATCGCGAATGGGCAAGACATCATTATTGGCTGCAATGGGCGCAGTGGAGACGGCGCTGTTCAGCTCAACATAGGTTTCGCCCAGCACGCCGGCGGTAGCCAGTGATGCGGTGGAATCTTTGTGAATGTTGAACAGGTACTTGGTGTTGACCTTCATGGTGACTTCTACTGGGGTCAGGGGATTGCCGGGGACAATGCGAATCTCGCCGACGTTGCCGATGTCCACTCCCTGCAGGCGGACCGGCGCTCCCACTCGCATGCCGCCGGCATTGTCGAAGTATGAACGCAAGGTGATCTTGCGGGTGAACAAACCGCCGGTATCGCTCATCAGAAAGATGAGCACCGCCAGCGTGATGCTGGCGAGCAGCACGGTCACGCCGACCTTCAATTGCGACCATTTCAACTGTTGCTTACTGGGCACGAGTGCATGATAACAGGGAGCGCGGAAGCGGTGCGAGAGCGGCGGAAAGTTTTAGAGCAAACGGCCGGTACCGGTTTTTGGGCTTGGGTGCGGAAGACGTGCTATACTCGCGCCGCTTGACATTCGAAACGGCAGTGCTATCTTCTTACATCTCACAGCAAGCAACTGGCGCCCGCGGCGCGCAGGGGCAGGAGGAATTATGGACTCTGAAGAAGTGACTCTTTACTTACGGGACGACGACATGGACGAATACGGAGAGGCCTTAGGTGACACTCCCGAGGAGGCCTACGAAGAAGAGGAAGAGGAGGAGGAAGAAGCCGAGGCGGTGGTAAAAGAAGAGACGGAGCCCGTGAAGGAAGCCCCGGCAATGCCGCCTCCGGCTCCAGCGGTGAAGAAGGAGCCACCTCCGAAGAGACAACCGGTGGCCGAGGCTCCGGCGATTGCTCCTGCCGCCAAGGCTCCGGCGAAAAAGACGCCAGCCACGAAGGTGCCGATGAAGCAGGCTCCCGCCAAGAAGACGCCCGCCACGAAAATGCCGGTGAAGAAGGCGCCAGCGAAGAAGACGCCGGCGAAAAAGACGCCTTCGAAAAAGACGCCGGCGAAAAAGGCGCCTGTTAAAAAGGCTTCCGCTAAGAAGGCTCCAGCCAAGAAGACCGCGCCTCCGAAGAAAGCAGCCAAGAAAACCGCCCGCAAGCCCGCAAAGAAAGCAGTGAAGAAAGCAGTGAAAAAAGCAGCAAAAAAAGCAGCAAAAAAAGCAGCGAAAAAAGGCGGCAAGAAGAAGAGCGGCCGGCGCTAGTTCACAGGTCGGTGCAATCAAGGCCGGGCACGATGCCCGGCTTTTGCTTTTGCAGACCAAGAATTGGCCAAGCCCCCAAGGGAGCCTGGCCATAGTGACACCGGTCGGGGAAAGGCGCTAACTTCCCGTCGGCCCGTTGTGGCAGTCGTAGCAACTGAATTGGTGGCCGGCGGAGAAGGTCTTCTTGCCTTGGTCCCCCACAGTGAAAGTGCGGCTGACTTTCGAGAGCGTCAGGAACGTGCCCTTGTAATCAGCCCCGTGACAGTAGGCGCACGCTGTGCACTTGCCGTCATTGGCATAGTCATGATGGCTGTCAACCCAGGACTGGCCCAAATTGTGCATCCCGTGCGGTCCACCGGTTTGCGTTACCTGCACGTTGGTGTGGCAAATGGTGCACTCGGTCAGCTTGGCAATGTAGCCTTGCTTTTGCGTGGGATACACATTGTCGTTGGCGTTGAGCGACGGGAACTCGGCGTGTTGCGAACCGTGGCAAGCCGCGCAGTAGGCGCCGCCGTGGCCGGTGCTGTAACGGAACAGCGTCTTGCCAGGCAGTGGAACGTTGTTGTTGGTGGCAAACGTGGAGTCAGTGGAAGTTCTCCAGATGCCATTGCTGGCAAACGCATTGGTGTAGCGTTGGCTGGTCTGGTGGCACATTTGGCAGGCGGGGAGATCCAACCAGCCTTGGCGAGTGGAAGCGCCCACCGCGGTCGGATTACCGTGGCAGTCCTTGCAGGTTTGGGGGCTCATGGCGCCGCGCTCACACTGCGCTTTGACGCCTGGATGGCAGAGGTAGCAGCCGGTCAGGTTGTCGGTAGCATTATCCAAGCTAATGCCGGTGAGCGGGTTGATCTGCGGACCGTGCAGGGTGTGCATGTCGGCAGTTTCCGAGTTGATGCCGGCGATTCCCGGCGCGCCCAGAGCGTTGGTGGCATGGCAAGCGGCGCACAGAATCGGAGTTCCGGCGTTGGCCGTGTCGTAGAGTTTCGCCTGGTATTTGTAGCCGTTCTTGGCGAGCGTGGCCAGGTAGGGAGTGATGTTCCAGCGGTCGTCATGTTTGCGCAGGATGTTCAACTTCATGTCTTTGGCGGGATCGGGATTGTTCACCCAACCCGCGGCGGGCTTGGCGGGAGCATCGCTGTTGGAAGCATGGCAATTGCCGCAACTGATCTCATCACTGACCGGCATGACGATCTTGGCGGTGCTCAAAATATTCCCTTTGGTGTCTTTGGCGGTGATGGTCACCATGGGGAAGGCGTTGGAGACAAGCTTGTCGTCGTAAGGGACGGTCGGGATTCCGATGGCTTCCCAGTCGGCGGCTTTCGAGTTGTAGGTCATATTCTGGGCAGTCTTGCTCTGCACTTTGTAGTTGGCCAGACCGGTATCCGGCACCGGGTTGGACAGGAACAGGGTGTTGACGTAGGTCCAGAAATTAGTTTTGGTGGAACTGATGGTGTTAATGGAGCCGGACGCGTCCTTCAACGCGGTGTAGGTGACGGTGATGCCAGTGGAAACTGCCACCGGCGGCTCACCCTTCTTGAAGACCTGGGCCTTTAGGTTGTTGTACGGGGGCAGGATGGAGAAGATGGAATAGTCTTTGCCATCCATGCAGTGCATGCCCAGCTCGCTCCACGCCACCACCACGTAGGTGGTCTGGGCCGCTTGGATAGCGGCTTCCACATCGGGCTTGGCGGGGTGATGCGGGGAGGTGGCCGGCTGTGGAGCCGGAGCTGCTGGCAGGCCGTTTCCCGCGCCGCAGGAGACCACCAGCAAGGCCGTTAGAAGAGAAGTTAGAATGAAACGTTTCGTCATGAGCGTCTCCTGTTGTTCTCTGTTCAAAATTGGCGAGGTGGCGGCAAACGGAGCGGCGAAGTGCGCATCAATCAATTGCGCAATTGCGCAAATGATGACATGCGGCAACCATCCAGTCTGTGACCGCGGTCACGCATAGATGTGACGAAATGGCTGTAAGTGCTTGAGAGTAAAGAATCTTGAACGTTGTGTTCAGGGGTTGGAACGAGGCGGGGCGGAGCGTTCAAAAAGCCGGACGAAAAAGAAAAAGCGGGCAACCGGCGCCCGCCTCTCTCCGGATTTTCCGTGGAACCTAGTTTTTGCCCGCCGCCAAAAGCTGGCGCAACACGTATTGCAGGATGCCACCGTGAGCATAGTAGAGGGCTTCCTGCGGGGTGTCGATGCGCACCATGGCCTGGAACTGCCGGGTGGTCCCGTGACTTGCGGCGCTGACCGCAATCTGGCGACCCGCGGCGGGCTGCTCAACCAGATCGCGAATTCCGGCGATGGAGAAGACTTCCTCGCCCGTCAGTTTGAGCGATTCGGCGTTTTCCCCGGGCAGAAATTGCAGAGGCAGGATGCCCATACCGACCAGATTGGAGCGGTGGATGCGTTCATAGCTCTCGGCGACGACCGCGCGGACTCCCAGCAGGCGCGGCCCCTTCGCTGCCCAGTCGCGCGACGATCCCGAGCCATACTCCTTGCCCGCAAGAATCACCAGTGGAATCCCTTCGGCCTGATATTTCTCCGACGCTTCGAAGATGCTCATCTCGGTGCCGTCGGGCAAGTGGCGCGTATATCCGCCTTCGATGTCAACCATCCGGTTGCGCAAGCGCACGTTGGCAAAAGTCCCGCGCACCATAACTTCATGATTGCCGCGGCGCGATCCGTACGAGTTGAAGTCGGCGGGCTTCACGCCGTGTGCAACGAGATAATTCCCAGCGGGCCCGTCTTTCTTGATGGAGCCGGCGGGCGAAATGTGGTCTGTAGTGACGCTATCGCCCAGCACCGCCAATACGCGCGCGTTGGCGATGTCTTGCACCGGCGCAGGCGCCAGAGTCATGCCGTCAAAGTAAGGGGCTTGGCGGATGTAGGTGGAATCGTCCAGCCAGGCATAGGTTTCTCCCTGCGGAATGGGCAGCGAGCGCCAGCGTTCATCGCCTTCATACACACTGGCATAGCTCTTGCGGAACATGCCTGGCGTAATGGCCGCAGCCACGGTTTCTTCAACTTCGCGTTGGGTCGGCCACAGATCGGCAAGGTACACGGGACCGTCTTTGCCGCGACCGATGGGATCTTTGCGCAAATCCAGATCGATGCGGCCCGCCAGCGCGAATGCCACCACCAGCGGCGGCGACATCAGGTAGTTGGCGCGCACTTCAGAGTTGATGCGGCCTTCGAAGTTGCGGTTCCCGGAGAGCACCGAGGCCACCACCAGGTCGTTTTCATCAATCGCCTGGGAGACCTCGGCGGGCAGCGGGCCGGAGTTGCCGATGCAGGTGGTGCATCCGTAGCCGACCAGATGGAATTTCAACTTCTCGAGGTAAGGCATGAGTCCGGCTTGCAGAAGATAGTCGGTGACGACTTTGGAGCCGGGGGCAAGCGAACTCTTGACCCAGGCGGGCATAGCCAGCCCATGCTCTACGGCCTTTTTGGCCAGCAGACCGGCGGCGATCAGCACGTATGGATTGGAAGTATTGGTGCAACTGGTGATGGCTGCGATGACAACGCTGCCGTGCTTCAGGGAATTTTTGACTGACGGGGGAACGTGCAAGGGAACGCTCGGATCTTCAGCGCCCACGGCGGTGGGACTTCCGCCTTCGCCTTCCCATCGCGCCTGGTTCATGGCGGCCGGGGTGTTCGCGGCGACCGGCGCTTTGGGCTTCATCAAAGATGGCAAGGCACTCTGGAACGACTCGCCCGCCTTGGAGAGCAGCACCCGATCTTGCGGCCGCTTGGGCCCGGCCAAGCTGGCTTCCACGGTGGAGAGGTCCAGCGCCAGCAGTTCTGAGTATTCGGCTTCGGGCGTCTTGGCATCGTGGAATAAGCCCTGTTCGCGGGCGTAGGCTTCGACCAGTGCAATGTGGTCTTCGGAACGTCCAGTCAAGCGCAGGTAGCGCAGGGTTTCCTTGTCGATGGGGAAGATGCCGCAGGTGGCGCCATACTCGGGAGCCATATTGGCGATGGTGGCGCGGTCGGCGAGCGGCAGGTCTTGCAGGCCGGGGCCAAAGTATTCCACGAATTTCCCCACCACGCCGTGCTTGCGCAGCATTTCAGTGATGGTGAGAACCAGATCGGTGGCGGTAGCGCCTTCGCGCAGCCGTCCGATCAATTTCACTCCCACCACTGAGGGGATGAGCATAGACACGGGCTGGCCGAGCATGGCCGCCTCAGCCTCAATGCCGCCAACGCCCCATCCCAGCACGCCCAGGCCATTGATCATGGTGGTGTGGGAGTCGGTGCCGACCAAAGTGTCAGGGTAGGCGGTTTTCTTGCCGTCAGACTCGTGGACAAAAACTACGCGCGCGAGGTATTCGAGATTCACCTGGTGGACAATGCCGGTGTCGGGTGGCACGATGGCGAGATTGTGGAAGGCGGTCTGTCCCCAGCGCAGGAAGGCGTAGCGTTCCTGATTGCGCTGAAATTCGAGCAGGGCATTGACCTCAAACGCCCCGGCTTTGCCAAACTCGTCCACTTGGACGGAGTGGTCAATCACCAGCTCGGCGGGCTGCAAGGGATTGATCAGGTTGGCATCGCCGCCCAGACGGCTCATGGCATCGCGCATGGCGGCCAGATCCACCACCGCCGGCACTCCGGTAAAGTCCTGCAGCAGCACGCGGCTGGGGGTGAAAGCGATTTCCTTGTCGGGCTTGGAACTCTTGTTCCAGGCGGCGAGAGCGCGGATTTCGTCCTGGCGAACGTTGCGGCCATCTTCGGTGCGCAACAGGTTCTCCAGTAGAATACGCAGCGAAAATGGCAGGTGTTTGGTCGAAATGCCCTGTTTGTCGAGGGCATCGAGGCGGTAGATATCGTACTTGTTCTGGCCAACGATAAATATTGCGCGTGCACCGAAGCTATTTACGGACATGAGTGCCTTCCCGATTTATGGATGCCAAGCCGCAAGCCGTCGCCTCAGGGTGCTGCGCGGCAGCCCGCGTCAATACTCTAGTTTATTCCTTGGAGACGGATTGTGTATGGCGCTGGCAGGCGAGGCCGGCTCAAGCGGCCAGCTCCGCCTTCACTTTGCTTTGAGCAACAGCACGGGCACGTCGATGCTGTGCCGCACTCGGGTGGCGGTAGCCCCCAGAAAGATGTCGGCGAGGAAGCGATGTCCGTGAGTGCTCATGGCCACCAGGTCGCAACCCTTTTTCTCGACCCATTTGATGATCTGATCGGCGGGATCGCCGTACGCCAGTTCGGCTTGAACGGGAATGTTCAGCGATTGGAATTCAGCCTGAATCTTTTCCAGGTAGCTGGTGTCTTCGGCAATTTCCGGACTGACCGCGTCCTGGCCGTAGGTTCGCGCCGCCCAGCCATCGGCGACGTGCAGCAGCACCAAGCGGCTGTTCGCCAGCTTGGCCAGCTGCTTGACGTGTTCGATGATGGCCCGATCGCTCGGGGTGCCGTCCAAGGTCAGCAGAATGGTGTCGTACATGGTCTCGTTCTCCCGGTTCAGGCTTTATGGTTCAGGCCTCATCCGCCGACGATGACTTGCCAGGCCGCTTTGAACGATTCCGGCAGACCGTAAACGTCCATCGCGGTGATCAGAATAGCACTGCCCCAGCCGGCGATCAGCAGAAACCAACTGTTCTTCCACGTCCCCATCCGCTTGCTGGAGCTGGTGAAATGCAGGAGCGGGAACATGGCGAACGGAAGCTGCAATGCCAGTACCACCTGGCTGAGCGTCAGCAGATCGGTGACGCTGCTGGCGCCTCGCAGGCCGATCACCAACACCGCCGGCAGGATGGCCAGCGAGCGGGTGATGAGCCGCCGCACCCAGGGTTGGATCCGCCAGTGCATGAAGCCTTCCATCACCACTTGCCCGGCCAGCGTGCCCGTGATGGTGCTGCTCTGGCCGCTAGCCAGCAGCGCCACCGCAAACAGGCTGCTCGCCGCCGATGCGCCTAACAGTGGCGCCAGGGTCAAATAGGCGACTCGAATCCAGTCGCTGTCAGCGCTGAAATGCACGACTTGTCCACCCGACGCGGTCACGCTTTCCTTGCCGAAGAACACCATCGCCGCCAGCACCAGAATCGCCGCGTTAACGAAGAAGGCGATGGTCAGCGCCACAATCGAATCGATGGTGTTGAAGCGGATCGCGCTCCGGATGGACGGTTCATCCTTCTGCAGTTTGCGGCTCTGCACCAGAGCCGAGTGCAGATACAGGTTGTGGGGCATCACGGTGGCGCCGATGATGCCGATGGCGAGGTACAGGACCCCGGCTTGACGAAAGTGTGGTGAAATCAGGGCCCGTCCCATTTCGAGAAAGCTGGGCTGGGTCTGCGGCAGAACGAAAATCTCGATGAAGTAGCACGCTCCGATGGTTGCAACCAGCAGCAGCACCACCGCCTCAATGGTGCGCATCCCAAACTTCTGCAACGCCAGCAACAGCAGCACGTCCAAGCCGGTAATGATGACGGCCCAAAACAGCGGAATGTGAAACAGCAGGTTGAGGGCAACCGCGCTCCCCAGCACCTCCGCCAGGTCACACGCGCCGATGGCCACCTCGCTCATCAACCAGTTGGGCCATCGCGTCCACTGCGGATACCAGTCGCGGCAACATTGGGCCAGGTCCTTCCCGGTCACCACGCCCAATCGAGCGGAAATCACTTGCATGAACATCGCCATCAAGCTGGCGAGTCCCACCACCCACAGCAGCCCATACTTGAACCGGGCGCCCGCTTGCAGGTCTGTACCCCAGTTGCCCGGGTCCATGTATCCGACGCTGATCAGAATGGCTGGGCCCACGAAAGCCCGCCACTGCTCCCAGAAGCCCGCCTCGTGATGCGGCACCGCGACCGAACCGTGCACGCCTTCCAGGGACACGTGGCCGGTGGGTTGTGCGGGGTCGGGCGACAAGCCGGAGTCGGTGGGTGTGTCTGTGCTCGTGGTTGCCTCTGTCTTTCTCATTGCTACGCTTCCGCCGCAGACCACAAATCCACTGAAGTATAACCCGCCTGCAGAGCCACCGCCGCCCTCGCGAACCGGCGTTGACATCGTTCGCCCCTGCCCCTAACCTTGAAGTTCACGAGCTATGAAAGTTCTAGTCCTGGGAAGTGGCGGGCGCGAGCACGCGCTGGTGTGGAAGCTGGCGCAGTCGCCGCGGGTCACCAATATCTATTGTGCGCCCGGAAACGGTGGCATTGCGGCGGAAGCCGAGTGCTGCGCCGTCGATCTGAAGAGCCTTCCGGCGATGGTCGAACTGGCCCAGCGCCTGGGCCCCGACCTCATCGTGGTGGGTCCCGAGTTGCCCCTGACCCTGGGCGTGGTGGATGAGTTCAGCAAGCGGGGATGGCCGACCTTCGGACCCTCCAAGGCCGCCGCCCAACTGGAACTAAGCAAGAGTTTTGCCAAAGAGTTTTTGCAGCGGCACCGCATCCCCACCGCGCACTATGCCATTTGCGACTCGATGGCTGAGGTTCGAGATGCCCTGCCACACTTTCACGCCCCCATCGTGGTGAAGGCGGATGGCCTGGCTGCCGGCAAGGGGGTAGTCATCGCGGCCAGTCGCGAAGAAGCAGCCACGGTTGCCGGCGAAATGCTCAGCGGCAAGATGGTGGGCGACGCCGGCCTGCGAGTGGTGCTGGAAGAATTTCTGGAAGGCGACGAGCTTTCCTTCCTGGTGTTCAGCGACGGAGAACGCGTGGCCCCGCTGGTGGCCGCGCAGGACCACAAGCGTATAGGCGACGGCGATTCCGGCCCCAACACTGGCGGCATGGGCGCCTATTCCACCCAGACTATCGTGGACGACCAGATGCGCGACTGGCTGGTGCATCACATTGCGCGTCCTGTGGTGGAGGGCATGAAAGCGGAGGGCGTCGAGTACAAGGGCGTGCTCTATTGCGGCCTGATGATGACCGCTCGCGGCCCCATGGTGCTCGAATTCAATTGCCGCTTCGGCGATCCCGAGACTCAGCCCATCCTGATGCGCCTGGAGAGCGATCTGCTCGAAGCGATTGAGGCTTCCATCGAAGGACGCCTCAGCGACGGCGATTTTCGCTGGTCTTCCGATGCGGCGGTGTGTGTGGTGATGGCCTCGGGCGGATACCCGGGCGCGTATGAGGCGGGCAAGAAAATCCGAGGGCTGGACGACGCGGCCAAAGTGGAGGGAGTGAAGGTCTTCCACGCAGGCACCTCGCGAAGAGATGGCGATTACTACACCACCGGCGGGCGAGTGCTGGGAGTGACCGCGCGGGCGCCGGAATTGGCGGACGCCGTGGAGCGAGCGTATGAGGCGGTGCGCTGCATCCGGTTTGAAGGCGTACACTATCGCCAAGACATTGCGGCGCGGGCGTTGAAGAAATAGCAGGCTTCGAATTTCAAATCCACGTTAGGGACTCTACATTTGATGAGCAAGAAACCACTGGTTTCCATTGTGATGGGCAGCGATTCCGACCTCGAGATCATGCGCGAAGCCGGGAAATCGCTCGATGAATTTGGCATCGCTTTTGAGATGGACGTAACCTCGGCGCATCGCTCGCCCGACCGCACCGCCGACTACGCACGCCAGGCTGCGGGTCGCGGTATCCGCGTGATCATTGCAGGAGCGGGCGGCGCGGCCCACTTGGCGGGCGTGATCGCAGCCCACACCACCTTGCCGGTGATCGGCGTACCCATTCCATCCACGCCGCTGCAGGGGATGGATTCGCTGCTGGCGATTGTGCAGATGCCGGCGGGGATTCCCGTGGCTACCGTAGCCATTGGCAAGCCGGGCGCGACCAACGCGGGCATCCTGGCGGCGCAGATCATCGGCCTCTCCGATGCGGGTGTCGCCAAGAAGCTGGTGGGGCACAAAGAGAAGCTGGCTCGCGGAGTGGAAGAGAAGTCGAAGAAGATGCGCAGTTCGCACTAACGCAGCGAAAGACCTTCCTGATTTGTCATCTTGAGCGCAGCGAAAGACCTGCTTTTTGCCGGCGGACTGCAAACTTCTCGCTTCGCGCCGAAGTTCCAAATCTCTGAACAGTCCACAGCGGAGCGGCGCGGTCAACCTTCCGCCACTTTTCTACAGCTTCAGCCCCTTCAAATATTCGCGGAAGGGTCCGCCCAGGTCATCGCGCTTCAGTGCGAATTCTACCGTCGCCTTCAGGAAGCCCAGCTTGTCGCCGGTATCGTGGCGCTTGCCCTCGTATACGTAGGCGTACATTTTTTCTTTCTGCAGCAGCAGCTTCATGCCGTCGGTCAACTGCAGTTCGCCCCCGGCGCCATGCGGAGTCTGGGCCAGCATCTCGAATACCCCAGGGGTCAAAATGTAGCGCCCCGTAATTGCCAGCTTTGAGGGCGCGTCGGCAAACTTCGGCTTCTCCACCATGTTCTTGATTTCGAAGAGCCGTCCGTCGAAGCGTCCGTCGGCGGGATGCACGTCGAGTACGCCATACGAAGAAATCGCCGGACCTTCCACCACCTGGGTGGCGATCACCGAGCACTGGGTTTCGTTGAACACGTCGATCATCTGCTTGAGGCAGGGCACCTCGGCATCCACCACATCGTCGGCCAGCAGCACCGCGAAGGGTTCGTCTCCCACCAGTTCGCGCGCCATCAACACGGCATGGCCCAGCCCCAGCGCTTCTTTTTGGCGAACGTAGGCCAGGTGGATCATGTCGGAAATGTGGCGGACAATTTTCAGCAGCTCGGTTTTGCCGCGATCTTCCAGCATGCGCTCGAGTTCGTAGCTGACATCGAAGTGGTCTTCGATGGCCGACTTGCCGCGCCCAGTGATGATGATGATCTGGTCGCATCCCGCGGCCAGGGCTTCTTCCACGCCGTACTGGATGATGGGTTTGTCCACCAGCGGCAACATCTCTTTGGGTTGCGCTTTGGTGACGGGCAGAAAACGAGTGCCCAATCCAGCGGCGGGGAAAACGGCTTTGCGGACTTTTTTCATGGATGCGGCGTTCGTCAATTCGGCGTTCATGATGCGCGTTCGCCGACTGCAATTTTACGGCTTCAATTTTACGGCTTCCGAAGGGGTGCGGGCGAACTTGTTACGGTACCACGAAGCCAGGCGCGCGCGTGTGAAGGACGGGCCGACTCTGCGGGCGAGAAACCGTCAGCCCGTCATGCCCAACTCTGGCGTTCCTTGCGAAGATGATCCTTGGAATACCCGCCGCGCGCCAGGCCGCGAATTGCAGCACGATACGACTTTGGCTTTTGCAGGACCAGCACTCTACCCTGACGAACCAACACCAGGATCTTGTCGCCGGGCTTCAGTCCCAGCGCTTCGCGGGCTTCGCGCGGGACCACAATCTGGTTCTTGGCGGACATGGTTACTTCAATCATCGCTCTTAAGCGTACTTCAAAGCCAACCGCTGGGAAAGACTTAATGTGCCGCGCGCGCCGCCGAGTTTGGCTACGTGGGCACCACTTCCGCCGCGATTTGTTGCAGGGTCGTGCGCAGGCTGGCAAGCACCTCCGCTGGCGCTTGCGGCTTCAGGGCAAATTTCAGCATTCCATCCGGGGTGAATTGCGCCCCGCGTTGGGCGTGCA
This sequence comes from Acidobacteriaceae bacterium, assembly GCA_025360645.1. Taxonomy (GTDB): domain Bacteria; phylum Acidobacteriota; class Terriglobia; order Terriglobales; family Acidobacteriaceae; genus JANYBT01. Next base: position 24,426 of record JANYBT010000041.1, read on the forward strand.
CGAACTGCGCCAGCCGCCCCGGGTCCACTGAGGCGTTCTCGCGGAACTTCACGCTCACCATATCGCGCTTGCGTTCAATCTGCATCACCCCAACCGCCAGGCAGTGCAGCTTCAGCAGCGCGTAGTCGAGCAGGTTCTGCACCGGCGGCGGTGGCTCCCCATAGCGGTCCATCAACTCCCCGCGCACATCGTTCAGCTGCGCCTCGGTTTCCACGCCCGCCACCCGCTTGTACATGCGCAGCCGCTGGTTCTCTTCGCCGATGTAGGTGCCGGGAATGCGGATGTTCAAACCCAGGTTGAGTTGAGTTTCGGCTGCATCCGGCGCGGCCTCGCCCTTCATCTCGCGAACCGCGCGCTCCAACATCTGAGTGTAAAGCTCGAAGCCGATGGCCTCGATGTGTCCGCTCTGCTCGCCGCCCAGCATGTTGCCGGCGCCCCGCAATTCCAAATCGAGCGCGGCAATCTTGAAGCCCGCGCCCAAGTCGGAAAATTCCTTCAGCGCGGCCAATCGCCGCCGTGCAATCGGGGTCAGCTCCAGCTCCGGCGGCAGCAGCAAATACGCATAGGCGCGACGACTTGACCGGCCCACCCGCCCCCGCAACTGGTACAGCTCCGAGAGTCCCAGGCGGTCGGCGCGGTTGATCAGAATCGTGTTGCAGAGCGGAATATCGAGGCCATTCTCAATGATCGTCGTGGCCAGCAGAATATCGGCTTCGTGATGCATGAATTTCAGCATCACTTTTTCCAACTCTCCCTCACCCATCTGGCCGTGGCCCACTATGATGCGGGCGCGGGGCACCAGGGTTTGGATCTTGGCGGCAATCTCCTCGATGGTGTCCACCCGGTTGTGCACAAAGTACACTTGCCCGCCGCGATCAAGTTCTTGTTCCATCGCCGCCTGCATCACTTTTTCGTCCCAGCTCGCCACCACGGTCTGGATGGCCATGCGGTCTTTGGGCGGGGTCTCGATCACGCTCATGTCGCGCAGTCCGGTCAACGACATGTGCAGGGTGCGCGGGATGGGGGTGGCCGACATGGTGAGCACATCCACTTCTTTGCGCATCTGCTTCAGCCGCTCTTTGTGCCGCACCCCGAAGCGTTGCTCTTCATCCACCACCAGCAGGCCGAGGTCGGGGAACTTCACGTCTTTCGACAGCAGACGGTGGGTGCCAATCAGCACATCAATCTTGCCGATTCCCACCTTCTCCAAAATCTCTTTCTGCTGGCGCGCGGTGCGGAAGCGCGAAATCATCTCAATGTTGACTGGAAACGCCGCGAACCTCTGCTTAAAGGTTTCATAGTGCTGGAACGCCAGCACCGTCGTGGGGGCGAGCACCGCGACCTGTTTGTTGTCGCACACCGCCTTGAATGCCGCGCGCATGGCGACTTCCGTCTTGCCGTAGCCCACGTCGCCGCACAGCAGCCGGTCCATGGGACGCGTCGATTCCATGTCGCGCTTCACGTCCTTGATCGCCTGCCCCTGGTCTTCGGTCTCGGTGTAGGCAAAAGCGTCTTCGAATTCGTTCATCCACTGGTTGTCGGCGGGGAAGGCATGCCCCTCGGCAGCCTGCCGCTCGGCATACAACTTCAGCAACTCGTCGGCCATGTCCTTCATGGCCTTGCGCACCCGCGCCTTGGTCTTGGCCCACGCCTGCGAGCCGAGGTGGCTGAGCGCCGGCTTGGCGCCCTCCGATGAGCGGTACTTCTGCACCAGATCCAGCCGGGTCAGCGGGACATACAAACGCGCCGCTTCGGCAAACTCCAGCAGCATGAACTCCGCCGGACCATCGCCCTGGTTGATTTCCTTCAGCCCCTGATACTGGCCGATGCCGTGCTCCACGTGCACCACGTAGTCGCCCACTTGCAAGTCGCGAAAGTCCGACAGAAACGCCGAAACTTTCGACTTCGACCGCTGGGGCCGGGAGACCGACGCCTCCAATTCGTCGAATAAATCGTGCGCGCCAAAGATGGCGAGATTGGCTTCGGGAAGAATGAAGCCATCGGGAATGTAGGCCTTCACCAGCGTTGTGGCCAACACTTCGGCAGCGAAGTAGGAAGTCTCGTCTGCGTAGCTCTCGCCGCCGCGCGTCCGGCTGCCCAGGCGGAACGACACGTTGTACTCGGTGAAGATGCTGGCCAGGCGCTCCACTTCGCCGGTGTTGGGCACGGCGAAGATGACCTGCTTGTTCTCGCTCGTCAGCTTCTGCACTTCCTCCATCATGGCCGGGATGGCGCCGTGCAGGCGCGACGTGGGCTGCGAGACAAAGGCGACTTCCGGCAGAGCTTCGCTGCGCGTGATGCCCAGGTATTCCAGGTTCGCGCCCGGCAGCGCGGCCACCGCCTCCTGCCAGGCTTCGGGCGTCAGGTACAGGTCTTCGGGACGCACCAGGTTACCGACGCCGCTACGCTCATGTGCTTCTGCAATGCGGGTCCAGCGGCGGTTCAGTTCTTGCGTCAGTGCTTCGGGCTCGTCGAGCACCACCCGGGCTTGCGGAAGCAGATCGAACAACGAATGGTCGGCGCCGGCCACCGGCGCGTAAAACTCCCAGCCCGGAAAGATGGTCAGGCCGGCATCCCGCACCGCTTGTTCCACGGCCTGCTCGGAACCCGCCACCCGCTTGCCTGACAACCGGGCGTGAATCGCACCCAGCAACTCGTCGGTGACGGGCGTTTCAGTCAGCGGCAACAGCAGCGCCTCATCTACCGCCGCTGACGAGCGCTGCGAAGAGGGATCAAACTTGCGGATGGACTCAACCTCGTCGCCGAAGAATTCAATGCGCACCGGACGATCGGCCTCCGGCGAATATACGTCGAGAAGGCCTCCCCGCAGCGCGTACTGCCCAGGCATTTCCACCACGTCGGTTGCGTTGTAGCCCACCGTATTCAGGTGGCGCACCAGGGGCTCAATGTCGAGCGTGTCACCGCGGCGGATGGCGCGCGCCAAGTCGGCATAGTAGCTGGCTGCGCGCAGCCGAATGGTGGCGGAGGCGGCGGGCGCGACCACGATGGAAACCGTCCCCGTCGCAATCTTCCACAGCGCGGTGGCGCGCTCTTCCTGAATCTCAGGATGCGGCGAGAGGTTTTGAAACGGCATCACGTCGCGCGCCGGCAGCGACACCACGGAATCGGGCTCGGCGGCCCCGGTCAACTCGCAAAATGCCTGTAGGATCGGCAGCAACTCTTCCGCCGCGCGGTTGTCTTGCACCACCAGGATCAGCGGGCGCTCCAGTTTCTTATGCAGCAGCACCAGCAGCAGGGCTTTGGCGGGCGACGACAGTCCGGTCACACGGATCCGCCCCGCGCTCTCCCGCAGCAGGGAGGCGGCACGCGTGAAAGCAGGAAGTTTTTCCACGTCCGCGAAAAGCCCGCGAACGAAAGGGAGAAGCATGCAGACTTAATTTTAGCAGGAAGGGCTACACCTGCCACGGAAGCGCGCGCGGAGGAAGCCGCTCAATGGTTGGCTGCCCGCGCCGCCGCTCATCTTCTCACTTCGGCGACTCTCTTCGGCGACTCAATCCCTGAGCAGCGGTCGCGTCAGGCACGTTGGCCCACCGCCACCGTTCAGGCACAGTTCGCCGCCGGGGAAGGTGCGCACGTCGAATCCAAACTGCTGCAAGCGCCGGTTGGTTCTCTGGTTTTGTTCGATGGCCAGCAGCCGCCGTCGTCCCAGCGATAGCACATTGCACGCCTGGGTCAGGCGCTCCTCGCGGTCGATCTCCACCAATCGCAAGCCGCGGGAGTGCAGCAGCTCCACCGTTTCCACCGCCAGCAACGGTAAATCCACCAGCACGGTTTCTTCGTCCAACATGCTCATCAACGACATCAAGTGCAGGCAGAAGCCGGCGCCTTCATAATGCACCAGCGGAGCCGCGATCACTTCCACGCCTGTTGGCGCCAGCAGGCCGCGCAATTGTTCGATTCCAGCCGCGTTGGTGCGATACCCGCGCCCCACCAACAGAGTGCGTGAATCCAGCCACACCAGGTCGCCGCCTTCCGCCGTCGCCGGAGCCGTGATTTCCCTCAGAACCGGAATTCCCAACCCCTGGCAGAAATCGCGGTGCCGCGCCGCCTCAGCCCGCCGGTTCGCCTTCCCCGGATTCAGCACGATCAGCCCGTGGTCGGTCGGAAACGAAGCGTCATGGGGAAAGGCCGCATCGAGCGAGAGATCCGGCGAAGGCGTCAGGTGGATGACCTCTGCGCCAGCGGCTTCGAGTTGATGGCACGCCGCTTCATGCTGTGCCTGGGCCTGAGTAAAATCGGGCGGATGCAAAAATCCCAGTTCCTTCCAACGCGCCGCCATCGTGGGATCGTTCCACCCCGCGGTATGAGGTGAGCAGACCAGCACCCGCTCCAGCGTGCCCACCATGGAGTGTCCGTTGAACGTTTGCGATCCCATAATTTTGCGTCCCATATTTCTGCGACCAGAAGCTCCGCTAGGAATCTAATTGGGCATTATGGCAAAAGCAATGTGGGAAAACACAATTGTGGCGGAGAGCAATCAGACCATCGAAGTCGAAGGCAACCAATACTTTCCTCCCGACGCAATCAAATCGGAATTCTTCAAACCCAGCCAGAACCAAACCGTCTGCCCCTGGAAGGGCACGGCTAGCTACTACTCGCTGGAAGTGAATGGCAAACGCAACGAAAGCGCCGCCTGGTTCTATCCCGAGCCCAAGTCCGCAGCCTCGCAGATCAAGGGATACGTGGCGTTCTGGAAAGGCGTGCGGGTGGAGAAGTAGACA
>JANYBT010000044.1 GCA_025360645.1 Acidobacteriaceae bacterium
AACCGCTTTAATGGCGCGGGCGGTGTGGTCGTAAAGTTCGAAATAGGTGGATTGCTTGGGGTCTCCCACCCAGAAATCAATATTGGGCTCGTTCCAGACCTCGAAGTACCACTGCGAGACTTCGTCGATGCCATAGCGCTCGACCAGGTGGCGGGCGAATTGCGAGATCAGCGAATCCCACTTGGCGTAGTCCTTGGGAGGGGCGACGTTGGGCTTGTACCAGAAAGCATGGGGTGCGTCTTTGGCCGCGAGCTTCGAGGGCATGAAGCTGAGTTCGACGAAGGGGCGCACGCCATTGGCGCGTAGGCCGTCATAAATCTGATCCACATAAGAAAAATTCAGGATGGGAGTGCCCTTGGCATCTTCGTCGTAAATTCCGACTTCGTCGTGAAGGATGGCGTGGAAGCGGACGTACTGCATGTCGGTGATCTGCTTGACCTCGCGCAGGTCGTGGCGATAGCTGTCGCGCAAGGAGAGGATGGCGCGGCCGGAGCCGAACATGTGCTCCCAGAAATGAGGGAAGGGATGGGCGGGAGCGGCGGCGTCCACGACGACCACTTCCGGCTTTTGTGCCCAAGATAAAACCGGGGTGATGGCGAGCGCCAGACAAAGGATTTTCCCAGAGAGAGAGGAGTTCATCATCTTCATGCCGCCGTTCCTAGGATGGAAAAAGCGGGCAGCGCATTCTGGTTAAGATGCGCTGCCCACGGTGCAGCCCGCTTGCGCGGGAACTAGAAGGTGAGCCGAGCCTGGAACTCAATCACGCGTCCGGACAGACCGCCTGGAGAGCGCCCGAACAGCGGGCTCTCAATGCGGGTATTGTCGCTGCCGAAGCTGAAGGGTTGCAGATTGAGTTTGTTGAAGACGTTGAAGAAGTTACCGCGCAACTCGAGACTAGCGCCTTCGCCCAGAGCCCGGTTGGGGATGGCGAAAGACTTGACCACGCTCATATCGAGGTTGAGATAGCTGGGCCCGGTGAAGGAGTTGCGCCCAATGCCCGGAGGTCCCGGCGTGCAAGTGTCGAAGTAGGGGTAGCCAGGACGGGTAGTGGGATCGGGGTTACTGCACTGCACAAATCCCGGTGCGCCGCTGACCGTGATGGGCTGCCAGGGAAGAAGCAATCCGGGGAAGTTGGAGAGCGGGTTGATGAAGGCGTCATTGGAGTTGCCGGTGCCAGGTTGCCGCAGGAGCTTGGTGGGCCGGGTGGGGTTGATGGTGTTGGCATTGGTGATGGCTACGGAGTTGAGCTGGCCAGTGACCGGGGTCCAGGGGAAGCCGGTGTGCCAGGTGTAGATGCCATTCACTTGCCATCCACCCAGGACCTTGCCCTTGAAGGTGGATTTGTCGCGGAAGAACGGCAAGTCATAGAGGGCAACGAAATTCAGGTAATGAGTCGAGTTAAAGTCGGAGGGACCGTGCTCGGTCTGAGGATGGGCCGGATCGGTCTGGTTGGTGACTGCGCCGGGACCCTCATTGGAGAGCTGGTCGATACTCTTGCTGAAGCGATATTGCAAATCAAACGATATGCCATGGGTGAACTGGCGGCGCAGGCGGGCGTTGAGCGAGTTGAAGTTAGAGTTAGTGTCGCTAGTCGGAATGTACACCGCATAAAATGAGTTGCTGGGCTGCTGCAGGAAGTTCTGGTTGACCAGACGAGGCAAGCGGTGGCCCACGCTTCCCTGATAGCCCACGGTAGCGATGAGGTTGTAGGGGAGCCTGCGCTCCATCTCCAACGAGTAGAGATAAACGTAGGCGTCGCGGAACTTAGGGCTTCCGCCGTAGATTTCGACTCCCTGATCAAAGCTGCACGCGGCGTCGCCGCAAACCCCGCCAGTCTTGGGATCGATGCCAAAAGCCAGCGCGGGATTGGCCGGATAGCTGTTGTAGGCCTTGCTGGCCCCTAGAGCGTAAAGAATGGCGCCGCCGTCAAACGGCGAACCAAACACGTCGCCTCCCGGAGTGCCGCCGGAAGTGCCGCAGCACAGGCCGAAGCGAGCGTAGTTGGGGGGGTTAAAGGCGGCATTGCCGAACTGCACATCGTCAGGTCGGTTGAAGGCAAGGCCCGCACCGCCGCGGAACACGGTCTCGCCATTGTACTTGGAAGGGCTCCAGGCGAAGCCAATGCGGGGGCCGAAGTCCCGCTTGGTGGGACTGATGAGGCTGTTGACATGGCCGACGGTAGCGGTGGACAAGACACCGCCCGGTCCGAAGGTGATGTTGGAGAGACCATTCTTTGCGTCAGCGAAGGGGCTGAAGTATTCCCAGCGCAGGCCCAGGTTGATGGTCAAGTTCGAGCGCACCTTCCAGTCATCCTGGAAGAAGGCGCCATAGGACTTGGAACGCAGGTAACGCTGGGCGTTGGCGGGGCCGCCAGTCTGGGGGTTGGCGTCAATGCCTTCAAAGATAGGAGCGTCATTGGCGAAATTCCAGACCAAGTGATCCACGTAGATGGGGCGGGCCTGACCGCTCAGATTGTTATTGTTCTGCTCCGCGGTGAAATCGAAGCCCATCTTCAGCGTCTGGTTGCCCAGGCTCTTGGTGATGTTATCGCGGAGGTTGTAGCTGTTTTCGACAAAGGCCGCGGGGGTGGTGGAACCCTGCTGGGCCCCGAACCGGATCCGATCGAAGTTGTAGCCCTCGATTTCAATGCGTGGAATGCCGAAATTGACGTTTTTACTTGTTGCGATCTGATTGAAATTGAAGCGCGTGAAATTTACCCGGAACTCATTGAGAAGTGTGGGGGTGAAGGTGTGGATGAAGGAGACGGCCTGCACCTGGTTGAGCGGCTGCTTGTTCAAATCGGCCAGGGGACGACTGCGACCGCCAGCGTCGGCGCCCAAGCCATTGAAGAGCGTGAAGTAAGCGCTGTAGGCAAGCTGGTTTTTGCCGGAGATGTAATCCAAGCGCCCGTTGTATTGGTTTCCGTCACTCGTGCCCGGCAGACGGAGGGTGACAAATTGGATATCGGGAGTCGTGGGATCGAGGCCGCCGCCAATTTGCCCACCGCCAATGAGGTTGGCGTTGGGGCCGGTAAAGGGGAGATATTGCCCGACCGCGCCAAACGGAGAACCGATATTCAGGCCGTTGCCGACGACCAGGCAGTTGACACCATCGGTGAGCCCAGCGAGTGCACAGGTCGGAACCAGCACGGAGGCAATGCGAGGCTCAATGCCGGGGGAGGTCAACACCGTGGCAGCAATGCTGCCGGGGTGAAAGGCCGCGACCAGTTGGCGGAACTGCGAAGTCTCCACCCAGGTGGGACTGGAGACGCCCGCGTCGTTGCTCCGCAAACCTTCGTAAGAAAAGAAGGCGAAGAGTTTGTCTTTGAGGATGGGAGCGCCCAGGCTGCCGCCGAACTGGCGGTATTTGTTGTTGGAGCGGACCGGGGGCGCATTGTCGGGACCACCGTAGCGGTTGAAAGCGTTCCAGTTGGGGTCCTGATATTTGAAGAAACCGCTGCCGTGGAGCTGGTTGGTGCCGCTCTTGGTGACGACCTTGACCTGAGCGCCGGCACCGCGGCCATCTTCCGCAGAATAGGAACTGGAGAGAACAGAAATTTCCTGCACCGACTCCTGGTTGGGAGTAATGACGGCGGCGCCGCCATACTGCAAGCTGTTGACGCTGACTCCGTCAATGTTGAAGTTGTTGGCGGACTGGCGCTGTCCATTGGCCACGACCTGGACCGAATTTTCGGTCTGGAAGATGGAGGAGTTGGAGCCGCCGGGGCTGGTCTGGTTGGGCAAGTTGTTGGCGCCGCCAGCGCCGCCACGGGAGCCATCGCCAAACACGCCGGGGGTGAAGCGGAGCAGTTCGTAGGGATCGCGGCCAGTCTGGGGGAGGCGCGCGATTTCCCGGGCAGAGATGCTGTCGCCGGTGTTCGCGTTTTCGGTTTGCAGAGCTTCCGCCGAGGCACTGACTGTGACTTCCTCAGAGACGGCGCCGACTTGCACGGTTACATCAAAACCACGCGGCTCCTCGGCCTTAACCTGCACATCCTTGGAGACAGAACTCTTGAACCCGGCAGCTTCCACGGTCACGGTGTAATTGCCGGGGGGCAATTCACTGATGCGGTAGTAGCCTTCGCCGGAGGAAACGGTGTTGCGGGTGAGGCCGGTGTCCTGGTTGGCGACCGCCACTTTGGCATCTTTGATGACGGCATGGTTGGCATCCAGAATGGTGCCCTGCAAGCTAGCCTTAAATTGCGCGAATCCAGGGATCGCCAGCAGCAGCAGTGCGGGGACGATCAGCAGGGCTCTGAGAAGTCGGGTAGGTAGCATCGTTGCCTCCGGTGAAACATGCAAAACTTGAACTTGAACCACAAGCGGGCGGGACGCCGTGATCTGCGTCACCCGCGGACGTCTAACTAAATCGGAACTAAACCGATTTAGTGCGGTGCGGATGCTAGTTATAGCATTGTTGCGAAACCGCTGTCAAGCAGGGGAGGGAGTGGGCGAAGTTTCGGTGGATCGGGAGAGAGCGGTTGGGATGCCGGTCCCCGATTCCACGGTTGCCATCGAGTCGGGGGTGTGCGAAACTTCCGCAACGTGCCTGCCACGAAAAAAAAGAAGAGCCGCAAATCCGCAGCCAAGCTGAGCAGCAGCCCAACGAGCCTGAGAACGTTGGCTGACTCCCTGTGCCTTTCCCCTGCCACGGTATCTTTTGTGATGAACCGGTCGGCGGTGGCCGACACCATTCCGCAGGAAACGCAAGAGCGAATTTTTGCCGCGGCCCGCAAGCTGCATTACCGGCCCAATTTTTTCGCCCGCTCGCTGCGTACCCAGCGCAGCCTGACGGTGGGAGTGATGGTGCCGGAGGTGAGCGAGGGCTATGCTGCGATGGTGATGAGCGGCATCGAAGACCATCTGCTGCAAGAGGGCTATTTTTATTTTGTGGTCAGCCATCGCCACCGGCCTGACTTAATCGACGAGTATCCCAAACTTTTGCTGGCGCGTTCGGTGGATGGATTGATCGCGGTCGATACACCGCTGCGGGTAAATATGTCGATTCCGGTGGTAACTATATCCGGCCACAACGGAGTGCGGGGCGTGAGCAACATTTTGCTGAACCATCAGCGGGCGGCGGAATTGGCGTTGCAACACCTGGTGTCGCTCGGGCACAGCCAGATAGCGTTTATCAAGGGACAGGAGTTTAGTTCAGACACGGAGGCGCGGTGGAGCGCGATCAAAGAAGCGGCGCAGGGATTGGGACTGAAGGTGAGCGGACGTCTCACCATGCAACTGGAAGGCGATAATGCAACGCCGGAACTTGGGTATCAAGTCACCAAGCGGTTGCTGGCGGGGGGCCGGCCGTTTACGGCGCTGTTTGCGTTCAATGATATTTCGGCCCTTGGCGCCATTCAAGCCTTGCGGGGACATGGTTTGCGAGTGCCACAGGATGTTTCGGTGATCGGGTTCGACGACATTTTGAGCGCAGCTTTTTCCAGCCCGCGGTTGACTACGGTGCGACAGCCACTGCGCAAGATGGGCTTGATTGCGGCCGAGACTCTGCTGCAACGCATCACTCAACCTGGCAAAGATGCGTACGTGAGGGAAATCATGGTGGAGCCGGAGTTGATTGTGAGGGACTCCACGGGGCCGGTCGCCACGGTGCGTGGCCAGCCGGGCAAGCGCGGGTGACCGAGGGGATGAACGAGAAGGTTCCACGCCACGGCGCACCAGAGGCGCCATCCCCCGAGAGCCGGACTGCAACCGGGGCGTTGTACGGCGGGTTTCTTCTTTCCGGCGTGGTCACGACTCTGCTGGGCCCGATTCTTCCGGCGTTGGCGTCGCGTTGGTCGCTGGGGGACGCGCAATCGGGGACTCTGTTTATGGCGCAATTTCTGGGGAACACGCTGGGGGCCACCGGCTCTGGGGCGCTGATTGCACGCTGGGGATACCGACGGACGCTGGGCGTCAGCATGTTGCTCACCGCGGCGGGAGTGGCCGGGTTGGGAGCCGCCGGGCACGTCCTGGGATTGTTCTGCATCGCGCTGTATGGAGTGGGATTGGGGGTATTGATTCCCGCAACTAATCTGTTGGTGGCGGCAACGCATCCCAAGCGGGCGGCGGGAGCGTTGAACTTCCTGAATTTTTGTTGGGGCCTGGGTGCGGTGGCGTGGCCACTGGCGGCAGCCCGATTCCTGTTGCGCGGTGGTCCGCTGCAGTTGCTGGAGCCGCTGGCCGCGGTGCTGGCGGTGTGGAGTGCGGCATATTTCTGTTTGCGGATCGAAGCTCCGGAACCGCAGCTGGAGAATGCCCCCGCGGGCCATATTCTTCAGCCTGACGTTGGGTTCTTCGTGCTTTTGGGCAGCATGTGTTTTCTGTATGTAGGAACGGAAAACGCATTTGCGGGCTGGATTGCGACTTACGTGAAGCGCTTGCTTAGCGAACCGGGGCAGATCTGGATGGCGATGCCGGCATACTTCTGGGGGGCCTTGCTGGCCGCGCGTTTGGCCGCACCGTGGGTGCTGAAGCACTGGGCGGAGCGCACGGTAGTCTCTGCAGGATTGTTTGGGGCGACAGCCGGAAGCGTGGTGCTATTGCTTTCCCATTCCACGACAGTCATGGTGTCGGCCATCGTCCTGGTGGGATTGGGGCTGGGGCCGGTGTACCCCACGTTGATTGCATGGATGACGCAGAAGCGGCCTCATCCTTTGCGCCACACCGCCAGTTACATTTTCGCGGTTTCCGGGTTGGGGGGGGCCACCCTTCCGCTTCTCGTAGGAGTGGTTTCGGGATGGGCGCTCTCTCTGCGCGCCGGGTTGGCGGTGGTGTGCGCGAGTTGCTTCGCGCTGGTGGTGCTGGAACTGTGGATCAGCCGCCGCTCCCGACGGCTCATTTGACCCCAGTTCCGGTCAAACTGATATTCTGCTTGGCCCCGGTGGAGGAATCGTCGCGAACGGTGAGTGCGGCCTGGCGTGTTCCGGTCGCGGAGGGAGTGAAAGTGATGGTGAAGTCGCAGGCGACGCCAGCAGCCAAGGTCGCTCCGCAAGTGGTGGTCTCGGCAAAATCGGTTGCGTTCGCGCCCACCAAGGTGATGCTGGTGAGGTTGAGGGTCGCGCTCCCGGTATTGGTCAGGGTAATGGTCTGGGGCGGGCTGGTCGTGTTCTTCTTTTGATTGGCGAAGCTGACCGAAGTGGAAGAGAAACTGGCTATGGGGGCTGTGCCAGTGCCACTCAAGCTGACGGTTTGCGTGCCGCCGGAGGCATTGTCGGTGGCCGTCAGGGTAGCGGATTTCGATCCGCTGCTGGCCGGGGTGAAGGTCAAGCTGATGGTACACGCCGCGCCCGCAGCGACCGTGGAACCGCAGGTGTTGGTCTGGCTGAAGGATGATTGGTCGGTTCCGCCCATGGCGATGCTGGTAATGCTCAAAGACGCTGAGCCGGTGTTGGTCAGGGTAACGATTTGAGCCGGGCTGGTGGTGTTGATGAGCTGGTTGCCGAAGGAGAGCGACGAAGGAGACATGTCCACTGTCGGCGCAGCGGAGCCGGTGCCCGTCAAGCTGACGGTTTGCGTACCGGTCGTGTCATTGTCCGTGAGGGTAAGGCTGCCGGACAAGCTGCCCGCAGTAGTGGGAGCGAAAATGACCGTCGCGGTACAACTGGCGCCTGCAGCCAGGCTGGCGCCGCAGGTGTTGGTCTGGGTCCAGTTGGTGCTGATGGTGATACTGGTGATGCTGAGAGAAGTGGCGCCGAGGTTGGAGATGGTCACGGACTGCGGCAGACTCTGAGTGTTGATTTCCTGCGAGGCAAAGGTAAGGTTGGTGGGCGATAGAAGGACCGCCGTCCCGGTTCCGGAGAGGCTGATGGTTTGTGTTCCGCTGGAAGCATTGTCGGAAATTGTCACCGTTGCGCTCTTCGACCCGGTGCTGGCGGGGGTGAAGGTCAGGTTGATATTGCAGGTGGCGCCGGCAGCGACCGTAGAGCCGCAAGTGTTGGTCTGGCTGAATACGCCCTTGTTGGCCCCGCCGAGAGTGATGCTGGTGATGCTCAACGAAACCGAACTGGTGTTGGTGAGAGTGACGGTTTGAGTGGGACTGGTGGTGTTGATCAACTGGTTACCGAAAGCCACCGAGGACGCGGACAGGGTCACGGTGGGAACAGCGGTGCCGATTCCGGTGAGACTGACGGTCTGAGAGCCGGAGGGGTCGCTGTCGGTGAGGGTCAACGTGCCGGTCAGACTCCCGACCACGGTGGGCGCGAAGGTGACCGTTACTGAACAGCTCTTGCCTTTGGCCACGCTGGCGCCGCAGCTATTGGTTTCGGTCCAATTGGTGTTGGTGGCGATGCTGGTGATGTTGAGCGCGCTGGCCCCCTGGTTGGTGACCGTCACGACCTGAGAGGCGCTAGTGGTGTTGACCTGCTGCGATCCAAACGCCAGGCTGGTGGGGGAGAGACTGACGGCCGAGCCGGTACCGGAGAGGCTGATGGTCTGGGAGCCGTTGCTGGTGTTGTCGGTGATCTTGGCGGTGGCCGTCTTCGATCCCGAACTGGTGGGGGTAAAGGTCAAGTTGATATTGCAGGCGAGACCGGCGGCAAGAGTCGATCCACAAGTGTTGGTCTGGCTGAATGCCCCTTTGTTGGATCCAGTGATGGCAATGCTCGAGATCGTGAGGGAAACGGTGCTGGTGTTGGTCAGGGTCACCGTCTGGGTGGTGCTGGTGGTGTTGATGAGTTGGTTGTTGAAGGACACGGACGACGCGGAAAGCGTGACCGTTGGTTTGACATTTACGCCGCTCCCGGCCAGCGTGGCCGACTGAGAACCGCTGGAAGTGTTGTCATCGACCGTGATGTTTGCGCTTTTCGAGCCGGTGCTGGTGGGAGTAAAGGTGACAGTAATGGTGCAGGTCGCGGCGGCGGCCAACGTGGAGCCGCAGGTGTCGGTCTGGGCGAAAGATCCCTTGTTGGAACCGCCGATAGTGATGCTGGTGATGCTCAGGGAAACACTACCGGTGTTGGTCAAGGTTACGGTTTGAGATGGGCTGGTGGTGTTGATTTGTTGTTTCCCGAATGACAGAGAAGCGGGCGTAACTTTCGCCGTAGGCACGGCGGCTACGCCAGTCCCAGTCAGCGTGATGGTCTGGGAGCCGACATAGGTATTGTCGGTGATGACGATGGAGGCGCTGAGGGTGGCGACGGTGGTGGGCGCGAAAGTCACGGTGAAAGTGCACATGGCACCCGCAGCCAGCGGGGATGCGCAATCGGTGGTCTCAGCGAAGTCGCCGGGATTGGTCCCGGACAGCGCGATGCTGGTGATATTCAGATCCACCGTGCCGGTGTTGGTTAAAGTCACGCTCTTGGAAGCACTGGTGTTGCCAACGGTTTGGTTGCCGAAGGCCAGGTTGCTCTGCGACAGTTGCACGGTGGGGGCGGCGGTTCCAGTGCCAATCAGGTTCACGGTCTGAGTACCGGTCGCATCACTATCGGTGATGGTGATGGTGCCGGTGAGATTACCCACAGCTAGAGGCGCGAAAGTCACGGTGATGGTGCAGCTATTGCCCGCCTTGAGAGTGGATCCGCAGGTATTGGTCTGGGTCCAGCTGGTGCCGCTGGATGCGATGCTGGTGATGGTGACGGACGAGTTTGCGAAATTCGTGACGGTGACGGTTTGGGACGAGCCAGTGGTGTTGATCTGCTGCGAACCCCAACTGAGATTGACCGTGGAAAGGCGAATCGAAGTGCTGGGCACCACCAGCGACATGGTGACGGTGTGGGTCAGGTTGCCACTGTTGGCGATGACAGTGACGGGATAGGTGCCGACTTTAGTGGTGGTGGCGGCGGTCACCGTGAAGACCGAGGTTCCGGAGGTGGTGATGGAATTGGGGCTGAGCGTGGAGGTCAAGCCGGGGACTGCGCTCACGCCATCGGTGGTCAAGGTCAAGGTGCCGGTGAGGTTCAGGGAAGTGGCGGTCAAGTTGTACACCGCATTGCCGCTGGCGTCAGTGGTGACCGAGTCGTTGTCCACACTCAACCAATAGTCGGGAAAATCGGGCAGGATGGCATTGCATTCGGCTGCGGGATCCTGCGACGGCGCCTGGAAAGTGGAGTTGCTGTCCTGGCCAGTTGCGCCCTGCCAGCCCGCGAGATCGAGGGTGGTGCCGGCTGTGGGTTCGGGGACCACGAAGGGCGAAGTGGTGTTGGCCGCGTTCCACCAGGTGTTGTTGTCGGAAACCAGATTGCTGAGGAAGGTCGTCCAATCGGTTCCGTTGAGATAGGAATCCTGGAACAGCGTCTGGCCGAAGCTGGTGCCTTCGATGGTGTTGTTTTGGTTGGTGAGACCTTGCGTGATGAGGTTGTAGACAAGACCCGTCTCCCAGTTGGTGATGGAAGTTCCGCCGGGGATTCCGCCCACCAGGATTTGCGTGGGGTAGTTGTTGACCAGGGTGCCGTTGGTGAAAGAAATTTTCTCGGAATTGCGCAGGGCCAGGCCGCCGCTGGCCAGCGGGGAGGTGTGATTGCAGATGTGGCTGGCCGAAACCGTTGCGGGACCTTCGTCCTTTTCAAAGAATAGGCCGCTGCCGAGATTGCCGGTCACGATCATGTTGCTGGCGGTGACGTTGTAGGCATCGGTGTCCCAGTGGGCCCCGTAGGTCTGGTTGTAGGCCAGAGTCATGCCGGTGATGGTGTCTTCGTGGGCCAGCCAGTAGTGGGCGCCGGAGACGTTGCAGGAATAGTAGCCGCTCTGGCTGCCGCGCCAGTTGTTGAAGTTAGCGATGTCGTTGGACCACAGGCCGTACTGGGTTTGCGCCTCCTGAAAACCGCTGGTGCCGTTGTGGTTGGCGACGCTGTTCTGCACGGTGAAGTAGGTGGTGGGGGTGGAGAGGGACAGCCCCTGCCCGTTGTTCCACTGGAACACGTCGGAGTCAAACAGAATGTTGGTCGCGCTGCCGTACACGGTCACGGCTGCGGCAATGGGGCAGGAATTGGCGTACTGGAAGACGATGCCGCGGATGACGTAGTACGACTTGCCGATATCTCGAAACATGAAGGGCTGGTTGGCGATTTCCACAGTGGCAGTGTTCATGTTGGTGCCTGACGGCGGCCACACGTAGACCAGTTTGGCCTTGGCGTCTACGTAGAATGAACCGGGCTGCATCGCGGCCAGGGAAAGCACCTGGGTCATGACCGTGCCGTTGACCGCGATCAGCTCGCGATGCAGCGCGATATCCTGCTGGGTCGGACAGCCGGAGATCTGCAAACACAGACTGTAGGAGTACTTCCAGTTGCTGGTATAGATGCTGGGGTTGGGACCATAGGAAGTCCACCCGGTTTGTACGGCGCCGCCGCTGAGGATGACGGTACCGTTGGTGACGGCCTGAATGGTGACGGGGTAGGTGGTGTCTTTCGACGAATAGCCGATGTCGATGACTTCGCGGTAGGTGCCGGGCTGGATGTTGATCTGGGTGCCGATGCTGGCATGATTGTTGGCAGCAGCGAGGGAAACCGCTTCGTTGATGGTCTTGAGCGGCTGCTGCTGGGTGCCCGGGTTGCTGTCGGAACCATTGGTCCCGTCCACCCACAAGGAGGCGGTCTCCAAACCTTCGTTGATATTCGCCTGGGCCCAGCACCACGTCGAGGCGAACAGCAACATGAGCAGGGGGAGGGCTGCACGAGTGCTTTTTTTCATGGGGGAGGTTTGCGCTTCTACATCTTCCCGAAGTTCTCTTCGGGAGTGAAAACATGCCCTCGCTTTGTCTGAAAATTGAATCGCATTTTCGGCAGAGAAATAATCACAGGCCGCAGGTGGGCCTCGCCAGACTCGGTACAGTCCGGTCCTCAAAATTTAGAAAATCAAAAGTTGCCGCCAACAGAAAGGGGCGGCAAGAGGTTACAACATCCCACGCTTCAACTGCGATGGTTCAATGTACCCTCTTGCTCCAAAGCTGGTCAACAAATATCTTCACGAGCGGGTTCTGAGTAGGAAAACTTGTACACATTGGGACGGGTGGGCTGAGGACGGCACAGCAAGACCCGAGAGAGGACTGGGCAAGGGTGGGAGCCGGGCACGATGCGGCGGCCCCCGATGTTCTGGGGCCGGGTTTATTTGGTTCCAGTTCCGCTTAGATTGATGGTCTGGGAACCACCCGATGCGTTGTCAAAAATGGTCACGACCGCGCTCTTAGTGGCGGCGCTCTTGGGGTCGAAGGTCAAGGTGAAATTGCATGTGCCTCCGGCTGCCACAGTGGACCCGCACGTGGTGGTCTCAATGAAAGAGCCCTTGTTGGCGCCGGTCAAAGTGATGCTGGTGATGTCCAGGGTCGAGCCCCCGGTGTTGGTAAGGGTGACCGTCTGCGGCGGACTCTTGGTGTTCTTCTTCTGATTGCCAAAATTGACTGATGTCGAAGACAGACTGACCATCGGATTGCTGGCGGTGCCGGTGCCGGTCAGGCCGACGGTCTGAGGGCTCGCCGGATCGCTGTCTTTCAACGTGATCGTGCCAGTGAGCGCGCCGGTCGTGGTGGGTGAGAAGGTTACGGTGATGGTGCAAGTCTTGTTGCCGGCCAGGCTGCTGCCGCAGGTGTTGGTCTGGGTCCAGTTGGTGCTGCTGGTCACGCTGGTGATGCTGACCGAAGTGCTGCTGTTGTTGGTGACGGTGACGGTCTGAGTGGAACTGCTGGTGCCGACCTGCTGGGATCCGTAGGTGAGACTGGTGGGTGACAGGCTGATGGCCGTGCCGGTGCCACTCAGGGCGATGGTCTGAGAACCACTGGACGTGTTGTCAGTGATGGTCACCGTAGCGGACTTGGAGCCGCTGGTGGTCGGGGTGAAGGTGAGGTTGATGTTGCAAACCGCTCCGCCCGCTAATGAAGAGCCGCAGGTGTTGGTCTCGCTGAACGAGCTCTTGTCAGTGCCGCTGAGGGCGATGCTGGTAATGCTGAGCGATACGGTGCTGGTGTTGGTGAGGGTGACGGTCTGGGTGGCGCTGGTTTTGTTGATCTGCTGGTTGCCGAAGGCGACCGCGGAGGACGACAGCGTCACCGTGGGCGTGCTCGTGCCAGTGCCGGTTAGGCTGGCGGTGTGCGGACTTCCCGGGTCGCCGTCCTTGATTGTCACGGTACCGGAGAGGCTTCCCGCGGCAGTGGGGGAGAAGGTGACCGTAATGGTGCAGGTCTTGTTGCCGGCCAGGCTGCTGCCGCAGGTGTTGGTCTGCGTCCAGTTGGTGCTGCTGGTGACGCTAGTGATGCTCACCGAATTATTGGTGTTGTTGGTGAGGGTGATGGTCTGGGTGGAACTCTTGGTACCGACTAGTTGCGACCCGAACGACAGGCTGGTGGGCGACAGACTCAGCGCAGTGCCAGTCCCGCTGAGGGTGGAAGACTGGGCTCCATTTGCAGTGTTGTCGTTGATCGTAACATTCGCCGACTTGGAGCCAGTACTAGTGGGGGAGAAGGTCACGCTGATGTCGCACGTACTGCCGGCCGCGACCGAGGAGCCGCAGGTATTGGTTTGACTGAAGGATCCCGCGTTGGCTCCGCCCACCTTGACACTGCCGATATTGAGCGAGACGGTGCCGGTGTTGGTGAGAGTCACAGTTTGGGCGGCGCTGGTGGCGTTGATAAGCTGGTTTCCGTAAGACACGGAGGCCGCTGATAAGGTCACGGTTGGGTAAACGGTGACGCCCGTGCCGGTTGTGGTAACGGCTTGCGCGCCGTTGGAGGTGTTGTCCGTGACCGTCACCGTCGCCGATTTGGAACCGGTGCTGGTGGGGGTGAAGGTCATATTGAGGTCGCAGGTTGCGCCGGCGGCGACCGAAGAGCCGCAAGTGTTGGTTTCGGCAAAGGAACTGGAGTTGCTGCCACCGAGGACAACACTGGTGATGTTTAGGGTCACAGTGCCGGTGTTGGTGAGGGTCACGGTTTGAGTGGCGCTGGTGGTGTTTACACCCTGGGTGCCGAAGGACTCGGAATATTTGGAGAGGGTCACGGTAGGTACAGCGGTGCCGGTGCCGCTCATGGTGACGATCTGGGGGCTGTTGGCGTCCGCGTCAACGATGGTGAGAGTCCCGTTGATGCTGCCCACTGCTTTGGGAGTGAAGGTGACTGTGACGGTGCAGTTCTTGCCCGCCCCCAGACTGGTTCCGCAAGTGTTGGTTTGCGAAAAGCTCTGGGAGGCAGTGAAGCTGGTCAGGCTGATGGAACTCTTGCCGGTATTGGTGACGGTGAAAGTTTGCGGCGAACTGCTGGTGTTCTGCTGTTGCGAGCCGTAAGTCAGACTCGCGGTAGAGAGGCGGATGGAAGTGGTGGGTACCACCAGAGACATGGTCACGGTGTGGGTCAGGCTGCCGTTGTTGCCGATCACTGTAATCGGGTAGGTGCCAGGAGTGGTGGCGGCGGTGGCAGACAACGTCAAAACTGAAGAACCAGAGGTGGTGACGGAGGTCGGGCTGAGCGTGGCGGAGAGGCCGGGAACCTCCGCGATACCGTCCAAAGTGAGGTTGACCGTGCCCGTGAACTTTAGTGGAGTGAGGGTCAAGTTGTAAACGGCCTGGCCCGAGGCGTCAGAATTCAGCGATCCGTTATCCACAGTGAGCCAGAAATCAGCCACATCGGGCGAGATGGCGTTGCAGGCGGCCCCGGGGTCAGTGGCAGGCGCGGAAAAGGTCGAGTGTGTGTCTTGTCCGGTATCGGCTTGCCAGCCGGCAAGGTCCACGGTGCTGGCATCGATGGGTGTGGGAACGACGAAGGGAGTGAGGGTGTTGGAGGCGTTCCACCAAGTGTTGTTATCAGAAACCAGAGTGCTCTGGAAAGAGGTCCAGTCAGAGCCGTTTAAGTAGGAGTCCTGAAACACGCCCTGGTTGCTGTTGGTGCCTTGAATGACGTTGTTGGTGTTGGTGAAATTCTGCGCGATCAGGTTATACACCTGGAGAGTTTCCCAGTTGGTGACGGAGATGCCGCCGGGCGTTCCGATCACCGTTATCTGCGCGGTGAGGTTGTTATCCAACGTGCTATCGGAGAGGGTAATCCCTTCAGAGTTACGAATCACCAGTCCCGCTCCCGACAGAGGGGAAGTCTGATTGCAGGAATGGCTGGTGGTTACGGTCACCGGCCCCTCGTCTTTTTCGAAGAACAGTCCAGACAGGAAATTTCCGGTGAAAGTGGAACCGGAAACGGTGACGTTGGCGGTATCGGTATCCCAGTGGGCGCCGTACGTCAGATTGTAGGCGGAGGTCACGCCACTGATGGTGTCGTTGTGGTCCAGGTAGAAGTGGAATCCTGAAGTGTTGCAGCCGTAGTAAGAGCCCTGAGCCCCTTTCCAGTTGTTGAAGTTGGCCACGTCGTTTTGCCAGAAACCGTATTTGGTCTGGGATCCGGTGAACCCGCTGTCACCGTTGTGGTTCGCGGTGCTGTTCTGGACCGTGAACGTGGTGGCCGGATATGACATGGACAGGCCCTGGGCGTTGTTCCACACGAAGTTGTCGGAGTCGAACAGGATGTTGGTGGCGCTGCCATTGACGCTGACAGCAGCATTGTTGTGGCAGGAATTGGCATACTGAAACGTAATGCCGCGAATGACCCAGTTGGACTTGCCGAGGACGTGAAGGAGCAAAGGCTGGGTGGCGATTTCCACGGTGGCGGTGCTCATGTTGGTGCCCGAGGGCGGCCAGACGTAAACCAGACCACCAGACGCGTCAACGTAGAAGGTGCCAGGCTGCATCGCAGCGATGGACATCACCTGTGTCATGACCGTGCCGTTAACGGCGATCAATTCCTGGCGAAGGGTAATATCCTGCTGGGAAGGGCAGGTGGCGAGTTGGGGACACAAGCTCCAATTGTAGTTCCAGGTGCTGGTGTAGACGCTTGTATTCGAGGCGTACTTGGTCCAGCCGGTCTGAACCGTAGCACCGCTGAGGATGACAGTTCCGTTGGTGACCGCCTGCAAAGTGATGGGCAGGGAAGTGTCGCGCACGCTGTAGTCCACTTCCAGCGCCTCACGGTAGGTTCCCGGATTGACGTTGATTTGGGTGCCAATACCGTCCCAGTTACTGGCCACGGCGGCGCTCAGCGCAGCGCCAATGGTCTTCAGCGGCAATAGCTGAGTGCCGGGATTGGAATCCGAACCGATGGTTCCATCCACGTACAAAAATGCAGTTTCCAGACTTTCATTCACGTTCGCCTGCGCCCAGCCTAAGGCCGACGCAAAGACCAACATGAGAAGGGGGAGGATAAATCTTTTTCTCATGGGGGAGTCTCAGTTTTTTTTACGCGCCCTGGGGCAGCTTTCCCCCTGGGGGACACACCTATCCTGTCCTCCTTGCAATGTGACGATGAACGTGGCGTTTCTTGCTAGAACGGTGGCTTGCCAAACACAGGAACTGCTGACCTTTCCGCGGAATCGTTAAGAATCCTTGCGACTCTTCAACGTTCCGCCGAACCCCAGCAGCAGTACTCTGTGGCAAAATGACGCGGAAAAAGGGAACATGATGTTGTTCCCCAAATTAAATAAAGTCTACCGTTTTCCGTCGACCCCCGTCAAGGGAAACCAAGGGTGGATGATTGTTTGTGGCGAAGTTTTAACAAATGAACCGTAACCGCTGTGAGGAGACTCGGTCTCCGTTGAAAAAAGAGACCGCGGGGTGTCTCGGGTACCCCGCGGTCTGAGCCCTGCTACTGCCATACAACTCCAGTTGCGAGCCGTCGAAACGGCATGCCCTGCCAGGTTCAGCGGGACGCAGATATTGTCGATCTCCAACCTCACCCACGCCCTGCGGGAGAGGCTTGACACGGAATTTAGCGCGTTGGTCAGAATCGCGCGATTGCCAATGCGGAAGTCCCTAATTGCAGAAGTCCGCCATCTTTGTAGTGAATCTATGCGGGCCGTGGGAGGGCGTCAAGGATAAAAATTTATACACGAGCGAGGAACGAAGAAATGTCGGGGTCTGATGCGGAAAACGATTGAGATCTGGGTCTGAAGTGGAAATGGTGCGGTGCGAGCTGGAACCCGCACCGCAGTGTTTTTGAGAACTACTGCACCGTTTCGGTGAATGTGACCGGGGTGAGACCGGTGGTTGTAGCGGTGATGCTAATGGTGCCGGGAGTCTGACCGGTGGTGTAGGTCACGCTGACTTGTCCCGAGGTGTTGGTCACCGGCGAGGTGTTCGAAAACGTGCCACCCGCGCCGTTGTCGGAGAAAGTCACAGTGATGCCGGAGTTGCCATTGCCGTATTGGTCGGTAACCGAAACCACCAGGGCACGGGGCAGCACCTTGCCGTGGGTTGCGGTCTGGTTGTTGCCGCTGACGATGGTTTCGATCGCCGGGGCGGCGGCCACCGCTTGCTCCGAGAGCGTTGTGGAAAGCGAGCCTGCCGAACCCTTGACGACTGGGGAGCCTGCCTTGGTGGGCAGAGTGTAGGAAAAACTGACCTGTCCGTTGGAATTCGTGACCAGGGGATTGGCCGCGAAGCTTCCGCCGGCGCCACTGTCAGTAGCAGTGACGGTGACCCCCGGAACAACGTTGCCGTACACGTCTTTGACCCGGAATACCAAGCCTGCAGGCAGTGTGGTCCCGACCGTGCCCTTTTGTTTTCCACCCGAGACCACGGCCAGCGTCGATGGCGGGCCCGCCAATGCGGTCTCAGAGAAAGTTCCGGTGGTGAAGTTGGTCGCCTCAGCCGTGACGCCGTAGGAGCCGGGCAACGTCGGTAACGTGTAGGTGGTCGAGGCCAGACCATTGCTGTCTGTGACCGCCGTGGTAGTACTGAACTTGCCGCCCTTATTCCCGTCAGAAAAAGTAACGGTGATGCCGGGGATCGCAGCGCCGGTGTAGACGTTTTGAGCGGTGGTGGTGATGGCTTGAGGCAGGACGGTTCCGACGTTGGCAGTTTGAAGATTGCCCGAGGTCAAGGCCATGACCGGAAACAGACCGTACACCACCAGTTGGGTCTGGGCGGGCGTGTACACCCGGCCCGCCACGACCGTGGGGGTCGCGAAGTGGGCGATGTTGCCCAGGTTGTCGCGCGTGTAGGTGTTCGAGTTGTAGAGCTCATTCAAACCCAGTGCGGCATAGCCGCTCAGCACGGGCGCGGTCTTGACGGTGCGGATCAACCACACAATACCGTTGCTGGCGCCGTTTGCAGAAATGGAAGGCAGGCCCTGCGAAAAAATCTTGGCCGACCTGAACATGGCGGTGGTGGACAACTGTCCGTTGGTCAAGCTGAAGGCCTTGAAATTGTCCGAGCGACCGGCGTAATACACATAGCCGTTCCAATAGGCCGCATTGCCGTAGAGCTCGCCAGTGGCGCCGGTAACGTATTGCACAATCTGGCTGTTGCTGGTGGAGTTGTATTGGCCAAGGTTGTCACGGTTCACCAGGTAGAGGTTTCCCCCTTTGCCATTGGCGACCAGGAGGTGGGGATTAGCGCCCGATTGGTCGGGGAGCAAAGTGGGACCGCCGGAACCCAAATCCAGATCGTTCAGCGCCAGGTTGTTTTGATCGAAAGGCGTGAAGTAGTCCGTGGCGGTGGCTGTTCCTGCGCCGAACTTGATAATGCTGTCGCCGTAGTCGGGGCCCCCGGTGTTCGCATCGAAGACGCCATTCGCGCTGGACAAATAAATATTGCCGCTGCTGTCAGCTGCCGGCGCTACTCCGCTCTGCCAGAGCGAACTGCCGTAGGTGCCCATGGTCTGGGCGGCGAATACGCCCAACTGCTGCAAGGTGGACGCGCTGTACGACAACAGCCAGCCATAAGCGTTAAAGTCACAGCCATTGGAACCGAAGGCGACGTAGACCTGGCCGTTGGTGAGAACGAGTCCGGGGCGCTGGAAGTGGTTCAGGATGTTGAGAGTGACGGTATTTCCACCCGCCGTGTACGAGGCAGAGATCGGTACAGGCCCGCCGAATTTTTCCGCGCCCGTGGTGACGTCGAGGGCGTGCAGGCGGAAATAGTAGGTGGTGGTGCCGCCCACCACTTCCTTGGTCTTGGCCACGACGTAAAGGGTCTTGGTGGTACTGTCAATCACGGGTGTGCCAATGATGCCAACCTCGGTATACCCGTTGACGACGGGGCAGCCCTGGTCGGCGATGGGCACGGTGGTCACGCCGTTCGCCGAATTAATGAAAGTGGCTTGCCAGAGGGGTAAGGTGGTGTTGCCATCGGCGTCGAAGGCATAGACGCTATCGTGCTGGGTGGCCACGAACACTACGTTGTGCGTGCCTTGAGCTGGGATGCCCAGGTTGGGCAAGTAAAGAGGTTGGGACACGATGAAGCCGTCGACCGGGAAGGAAAAGACCTTTCCGAAGGAGCTGGCATTGACGTTGCTGGGAGTGAGAATCGTCTCGCTAGAGTTGAGGCCGTCCCGAGCATTATCGTTGCGGTTGGTGGTAACGCTGACTTGGGCGTTGGCGGAAGGCAGACAGGGTAGGAACAAGGCCGGCACTACGACCGCAAGAGCGAAGAACCTTAACCATGCGGGACGACCAATACGCGATTTACGCTCGTTGTTCAAGGCAAACTCCTCAACAAGAAATTAGCGGGGAGTGGGCGCGGAACATCCAACCGCTGAATCACCGCCCCTTTTTTCGACGTCGCAAAGGATCGATCCGGGGAGGGACGAAAAAGGGTCAAGGTAGCTTCGCGAAGCGCTAATTCTTGACGTATACGGGAGTCTAGCACACTGAGGTGAAATTCCGGCACAAAAATATCGGGCCCCGTAAAATTGTGCCGGGCCGGGAAGAAACAGTAAAAGGGAGCGGCAAGATGCCGCTCCCGTCGCTCTGCAACCCCGTTCTAGTGCTGTAAATACCACGACGTAGTAGAAGTATCGGTTTTGAAGTAGTTGAGCAAGTAGCTGGCAACCTTGATCTTGCCAGTGGTTGCGGGATGGGTGCCGTCTTTGGAAGAATCCTGACAGGACCACACTAGTCCGTCCTTCCGTCCGAGCAAGCCATTGGTCCAGTCGTAGGGTCCCCAAATGATCAAGGGTGCGACCACCGTGCCGTTGCTGCTCTTGTAGTTGAGGTTGTTCAAGCCATTGACCTGGTCCTGAATCGCCCATTTGACGGCGTACCCGACTTCGAAAGCGTAGGGTTCCGGATTCACCGTGGAAATTCCGTTGGAATAGCCGGCATAGAAACGGCTGGTAAAATAAGCGATTTTAATTTTGGGGAACAGAGTGTAGATGTTGCGAGCCATCTGTTCGTATTCGGACTGCAAGTTGGTGATGTCGGCGGGGAAAGTGCCGCTGGCAATGCCATCGGTGGTTTCCACCCACACCGCTTGCACCTGGTTTGGGGTGACGCTGGCCCCGGGCAGATAGTCATTCAGGATCGTGGTCCAATAGGCGGAAGTGGTCAGTTGGAAGTTCTTCGGGGTTGCGCCACCCTGAGCTCCGTTCACGATTACCAGGCTCTTGTTCTTCTGGGGATCGGCGTTAGCCAATTGCACGAACTGCCCAAATTCATCCAGGGCAGTGGATTCTCCGATGCTGAGGAGAACGATCTTGCCGGTGGTGCTGGGATTGCCGTTGGAATCGAGGGGAGTGATCGC
Source organism: Acidobacteriaceae bacterium (assembly GCA_025360645.1). Lineage (GTDB taxonomy): Bacteria > Acidobacteriota > Terriglobia > Terriglobales > Acidobacteriaceae > JANYBT01. The sequence goes on from JANYBT010000044.1 coordinate 20,481, forward strand.
GTTGCCGAACGCGACTGCGTCGGCATCGGTGGTCGCCGGACGTACATTGCTTCCGTTGGGGTAGAGTCCGCCTTGGGAACCTTGATACGTGCCCACGCCCAGGTCGGTGAGGGGAACGATCGGCGTCGTGGTGCTTGGGATGTTGAAGGAAATGTTGCTGCAGGCGGCGCCTGTAGCGGCGAAGACGGGAAATGTGAAGGTCTTGCTGCCGGCAACGCCTTTGCCGTCCTTAACGTTGATGGTGAAAGTGTAATTGCCTGTGCCCACCGAAACGTCCAGCGTCCCACTGAGCAAGCCCTTACTGGTGCCCTTGATGCCCTTGGGCAGTGCCGACCCAGTGGCCAGGCTGTAGGTGTAGGGATTGACCCCTCCCGTGCCATTGAGTTGGACTTGGTATGCAGAGCTCTGGGTGGCGGCGGGGAGCAACGCCAAGTTGGTGATGGCCACTGAGGTGGCTGCGATGCCCGTGCCGTTGAGATCGGAAGCGTTGTCGGGAACGGAGTCGTAGGTGAGATCCAGAACCGCGGTGTCAGACTCCACGCCGGTCGGACTGTAGGTGATGGTCAGCGGAAACGAGGCCCCGGCATTAATGGTCGCAGGGAGGGTGGAGGAGGTGACAGCGAAATTCGCAGTCTGCGGCGTGACGGACTGCAATGACAGGCTCTGTCCGCCCGTGTTCGTCACATTCAGGATCTGGCTGGCGCTGATGGATCCCACTGTGGTGTTTCCAAAATTCACCGCAGTGGAACTCAGGCTGGCGGCGGCCGTAGTGAGCTTCCCGGTCCCCGTCAGGGGTACCACTGTGGTCACGCCGGTATTGTCCAGCAAATTCATATTGCAATTGAAGGTGGTGCCGGAGTCGGGCGCAAATTGCACCGAATAGTGGGTAAAGCCGCCGTTGGCCTTGACGGTTTCAGGCGCTACGCCGGAAGTCAGTTGGAACTGAGGGCAGATCAGAGTGATGGTTCGAATGGTGAGGTTGACCGCCCCGCTGTTGGTAACCGTAAAAGCTTTGGTGCCGCTCACTTTGCCCACGTAGGTGGCACTATACGTGTAGGAGGAAGGAGATACGGTGATGACCTGGGCTCGCGCCACGGGCGAGAGGAAACTGAATACGACGGAAAGCAGAGCCGCAGAGCTCGCCGAAAAGAAAGTTTTCATGACCCACCTCAATTGGAGTTTGCAAAACTGTTGGTTCTCTATCGCCCCTGTGATCGAGACCGCGGATCGGATGCAGCGGCCCCGCCTTCAAGAAGGCGGAGGGAATACTCCCCCGCCCTCCCACTGATGTCGTTTGGTTTACTTCGTTTCTGGAGCGTTGAACCCCGGGGCTTTGAACCACGGCGTTGCCGAAGTGTCGCTCTTAAAATAATTCAGGAGCTGATTGGCCACTTTCTGCTGCCCGGTGGGTTTCGAAGGATGGGTTCCATCCGAAGAGACATCCTGGCAGGTCCATACCAACCCATCCTGACGGCCGAGCAGGCCGTCGGTCCAGTCGTACGGGCCCCAAATCATCAGGGGCGCAACGACGGTGCCACTGCTGCCTTTGTAATTGAGATTGTTTACGCCATTGATCTGATCTTGGATCGCCCACTTGACCGCGAATCCAACCTCGTAAGCATACGGTTCCGGATTGACCGTGGAAACGCCGTTGGAATAGCCCGCGTAAAAGCGGCTGGAGAAATATGCCAACGAAGCATTCGGAAACAGAACGTGAACGTTACGTGCCATTTGTTCATACTCGCTGTAAAGAGTGTTGATGTCGGTGGGGAAGGTTCCGCTAGCGATGCCGTCGGTGTCCTCAATCCAAACCGCGGTGACTTGATAGGAGGTGACGTTGGCGCCGGGTAGGTAGTCCTTCAGGATAGTAGACCAATACGCCGAAGTAAGCGATTGGAAGTTGGCTGGCGTCGCGCCCCCCTGAGAGCCATTCACCAGCACCAGGTTTGCGTTCTTGGAGGGGTCGGAATTGGCTAGGGAGACGAATTGTCCAAACTCGTCGAGCGCCGTGGACTCGCCCACGCTGAGCAGCACGTACTTGCCGGTAGGACTGGGGTTGCCATTGGCATCCAGAGGCTGAATTGCCTTCCCGAACGCGACCGCGTCGGCATCGGTTTGGGCAGGCCGCAGGTTACTTCCACCGGGATACAGTCCGCCCTGCGATCCCTGATAGGTGCCGGCGCCCAGGTCGGTCAGCGGCGTAATCGGGGTGGTGGTCTTCGGAACATTGAACGAGATGTTATTGCATGCTGAACCGGTTTTGGCCGCGACGGTAACGGTGAACGCTTTGCTGGAACTCTGGAGCTGCGCGTCAGTTACGTTGATGGTGAAGGAGTAGGTGCCGATGCCGACGGAGGTCGCAAGGGTCCCGGTGATCGCTCCAGAGCTGGAGAGGCTGAGCCCCGAGGGGAGGGTAGATCCGGATGCCAACGAAAATGTAAAGGGGGCGGTGCCGCCGTTCGCCTGCAGGTTGGCTTGGTAGGCGGAACTCTGTGTGGCCGTCGGCAAGACGCTGAAGGTTGCGATGTCCACCGGCACGGAAGCGACCCCCGTGCCACTCAGGTTGACCCCGTTCATGGGAATCGAGTCGTAAGTGAAACTGAGGACTCCAGTGTCCGACCGAACAGCAGTAGGAGAGTAAGTCACGGTGAAGGGAACGGTGTCGCCCGCGCGCACGGTCAGCGGCAAGGCTGGACCGGTGGCCGCGAAGTTGGCGGGCACGGTGACGAATCCGGTCAAGTTCATCTTTTGGGTGCCGGAGTTGTGCAGGTTGACGGTGAGAGCGGAGGTGGTAGTTCCCACGGCGTCATTGCCGAACGCCAGCGTGGTCTGATCCAGGGAGGAGGCGGCATTGGTCAACTTGCCGGTGCCGATAAGGTTCACGTTGGTGATGCTGAAGTCATTCAGCTCAACCACCATGTTGCAGTTGTAGACCAGGCCTGCGTCGGGCGCGAAGAACACGGAGTAATGGGTGGTGCCGCCGTTGGCTTTAATGGTGGTGGGAGCGACTCCCGACGCCAACTTAAATTCCGGGCAGGAGAAAGTGATGCTGATCACGGTCACGTTGGCTGTCCCGTTGTTGGTCACTGTGAAGGCTGTCGAGGCGGACGCCAAGCCAACGTAGGTTGCGGTGAAGGTGTGTCCCACAGGTTTCACCGAAATGGACGCCGTGGCTGGAGTAGCCAAAACGACGCCCAGAAGGCATCCCACAATGATACGGACAGCATTTTTCGAAACCATTGGCATTTTCTCCAGAAGGCTGAATTGTGGCCCCGCGAGAGGGGCTGGTTACCGTGAAAAAAGTTCTACCTCTCGTGCCATGTTCAATATTTCTCGACCAATGGGGAGAGAGGCAGTTGCGGCGGGGGAAGGACAATTTAGTATATGAAGAAACCGGCCGCAAGGCAAGAAATTAAAATCGTCCACCAGGGAGCCGTCCAGACGGATGGCCTGGGCGCGAACCCCAGCACCGCCCGGCCGCAGGTCTGCCGGCTTTAGTTCCGGAACCAACCGTTGCAGGGAACGAAGAAAGGCGGATTTGCTTAGGGATCGCCCGAATTCGCCGACCCCATAGCGCCAGTTCCTGAGGGCGAGACGGCGAAAGCCAGCTGAGCCGACACTCTCCAGAACGTCTTGGGCGTTGAAGTCGCTGCGTTGGTAGCCCTCGCGGTCGAAAGCGAAGACTGCGTTGGGACCGGCGTCCACTCCGCCGTGGACGCGGCGAGTCAAGTGCACGCCCAGGAAAGGAAATCGCGGATCGGGAACGGGGTAGATGAGGCCGCGCACCAGGGACTCCCGCTCCGGGATGAGGTCGTAATACTCCCCGCGGAAGGGGACGATCAGGACATCCGGCTGGTGGCCTGCCAGGCGCGCGATGCGATCACTGTACAGCCCGGCGCAGTTGACCACCGCTCGGGTCGCGAAACTTCCTCGCGTGGTCAGGACCGTGACTTGGGAACCGTCCTGTCGAAAGCCTGTGACGCGGGCTCCCGTCACCAGCGTCGCTCCCTGCGCCATCGCAAGTTCCGCATACTTCGCGGAGACTTGAGCGTAGCCCGTAATTCCGGTACCGGGCACCCATAGCGCGCGAAGCCCTTCGCAGGCGGGTTCGATTTGCTTCATCTCGGATGGGTCAAGCAGGCGCAGACCGATAAGCCCGTTGGCCTGGCCGCGTTGCCACAAGTCGTCAAGCCGGGGAACTTCCTGCTCACGCGTGGCCACAATGAGTTTGCCGCACCGGGCATAGGGGATGGAGTGCTCGTGGCAGAACTCTGCCATGGCGCGAGCTCCTTCCACGCACAGCTTGGCCTTCAGTGAGCCGGGTTGGTAGTAGACGCCGGAGTGGACGACCCCGCTGTTGTGGCCGCTTTGGTGGCGAGCGACTCCCTCTTCCTTTTCTAGAATGAGCAGGCGCAGGCCCGGCAAGTCACGCACCGCTTGCATGGCAAAGGAAAGGCCCACAATGCCAGCGCCGATCACGGCGACGTCGTAGCCAGTGGAGCTTTTCGGCGCGGGATGTGGATCGGACAAAGACAAGAGGGAAGACTGAGCGCTTCCACCCCGATCTTCCCGGAACCAGCCGGAGTTCGAGGCGCTCAGGAAATTGGTGAAACGGGGAGCGAGTGTGCGCTCCCCATCCAGTTTTCTTACATCACCGTCAGGGTCACTGTCGTGGTGTGCGTGACCCCCCCACCGGTGGCTGAGATCGTGACCGTGTAGGTCCCGGCTGCGGTCTGCTGCGTTAGCATCACTGCGGCCGAAGCCGATTTCGTTGTGTCCGCCTGCGATACCGCGGTGACCGAGACAGTTGCCGGAGTCGGTACCACCGTTGGCGGTGTATAGAGACCAGCGGTTGTGATGGTGCCTACGGTGGCATTGCCTCCCACCACCCCCGCCACTTCCCAATTCACCGCCGTGTTGGTGGTGTTGGTGACCGTCGCAGTGAACTGCTTGGTCTGCGTGGTGAACAAGGTGGCGGTTGTGGGGGTGATGGTGACCGCTACTGCCGGCGGCGGCGGAGGCGTGCTGTTGCTGGAACCACAAGCCGGCAACAGAATGAGGGGCGCGATCATCAGCGTCAGCATGAGCAGCGTTGCCCCGGTTCGGCGGCGAAGCGGCGCGCTGAAGAATATCCCGAACGCCAGTCCGAAAGCCGACATCACCAGCGCCAGCGGAGTGTGATCCGGTTGCGTACTGGCGGTGGGGACGATCCGGTTGGAGGCGTTGGGTCCATTCGTGCTGATGGTGAGCACGCTCGCGGTTCCACCCGGAGTGACGGTCGTCGGGTTGAACAAGCACGCCGCCCCGGCGGGAAGACCCGCGGTGCATGACAGAGTCACTGTGTTGGTGTTGGCGCCTCCGACGGACGCAGCCGTCACGTTGTAGCTGGCGGATTGTCCCGCGCTGACCGTGCCTTTGATCACGCTGGTTCCCACGCTAAAGTCCGGCAGGGAAGTGAAGACCAGCGCAGCAGAATGGGTGGTTTTCGCGGTGTCGGTTCCGGTGGCGACGATATTGAAAGTCGTGGTTCGCTCGGAGGTGTCGCCGAGAGTGACGGTGAAGGTTGCGCCCACCGCGGTCGGCGTGACCGAAGACGGCGAGATGCTGCAGGTGGCCGGGTGTCCAGAGCCGCAGGTCAGGGTTACCGCGCTGCTGTAGGAGTTGATGGAAGTCAGCGTACCCGTAACCGTCGTGGTTTGATTGACCACTGCGGAAGGAGTACCGCTGTTCAACAGCAAGGTGAAGTCCGCAACCGGTGAGGTCACATTCGCGGTGAAGGTCCTGGTCTTGGCCGAAGGATCCCCAGAGGTGGTGCCCGAGACGGTGATTGTCGAATTCCCCAGGGTGGCGCCCGCAGCCGCAGTGATGGTCAAGGTGACGGTGACCGGTACGGTTGCAGTTGGGCTGACCGAAGCGCTGGGCGAGAAGTTGCAAGTGATGGTGGACGAACCCGCGCAGGCGAGTGCGACCGCGCCGTTAAACGACCCGGCAGCCGTCACTTGGAAGGTGCTGGAGGCCGTCGAAGTTGTGCCCTGCTGCACCTTGATGGTGCCCGGCGAGATCGCGGCCAAGTCAAAGTCCACTACGTGCAGCACGACCGCGGCATCGTGCACGGTGTTGCCGGTGTCGGAACCCACTCCGTGAACGTTGAAGTTGTAGTCGCCGGCCGTGCCCTTGGCGGTGACCGTGTAGGTTGCGCCCCCCGCCGTGGGGGTCAGTTTGGCTGGGGCCACCGAGCAAGTGCTGGGAAGCGGATTAGGATTGCCAACGCAACTCAGTGTCACCTGGCTGTTGTAGCTGTTGAGTGAAGTCAGCGTGCCGCTGAACGAAGCGGTCTGCGTGGGAAACATGGTCTGCGGCGAGTTGGAAACTGCGTTGGTGTAATCGGCGGAGGCCAGCAGATTGAATTCCCAGATACCGCGACCATACGTGGAAGCGCGCAACCTCTTCATCCCGGTCGTCTGGAAAATACGCAAAGCTGTCACCGGTGCGTTGGGCAGGTATCCGACTGCGCCCGGCGCTGGAATCGGACCGACTTCGGTCCAGGCTGGGGTCGTCCCAGTAGTCGGACTCACAAAGATGCCGACATCGGTGCCGACGTAGACGTTGGTGGCTTGCGAGTCCACCACCAGAGAGTTGACCGGCGCATCGGGTAGCGTTCCTGTCCAGTTGACCCAGGTTCCGCCCGCGTCGGTAGTCTTGAATACATGGCCCACGCCGAAGCCCATGATGCCCACATAGGCGGTTTTGCCAGTGGCATCGGACTGATCCATCGCAACCGTGGGAATGGGGAAGAATCCGGGATTGATGGAGCCGGTAACGGCATTGAACGTCGAGGTGCCCCCCGCAGCGTTGGTGGTGACAAAAACGTTTCCGCCCACGCTGGTCAAACTGCCTGTCCCATCGGTGGTGGCCCACACCACATTGGAGAAGCCGTTTGTGTCTTTCGGTCCACCGGCGTCCAGGCCGTGCACCAGATTGATTTCATTGCCGAAGCACCTGAAACCCGTTCCGTCAAAGTAGTCGCTCAATGCGGTAAACGCACCGCCGCCCAATCGCGGTCCCCGCCATACCCGGCAGGTGCCAATCAGAATAGCCGTAGTGGACTGCGGGTCCAGAATATAGGGGAAGTAAAACGCACCATCGTCGCCAGCCAGATCGGTGCTGGAAATTACAGGATTCCAACTGTTTTGGCTGCAGGCAGCGCCGGCGGAGCAGTTATTGATAACGAGGCTGCCATTGCCGCCGTCGGGGTTCGAGGTGAACCAACTGGATCCCGAGTTGGGGTCAATGGCATTGAAGCCGCCATCCCCGCCCAGCACATTCAGCCAGCTGGTCTTGCTTCCCGCCGAAGCGGTTCCGGGAGAGCCGTTGTCTTGCGTGCCTCCCAACAATTGCGCCGGATCGGTGGGGTGAACCGAGAACGAAACGAACTCAGTCATGGAACCCAGAGTGGTGTTCAGACTGTCAAATTGATTGCTGCCAGTGCAGGCCCCGGTGGTCAGGTCCGTGAAGCCGTCGAGGGTGCGATAGATGCCGCCGTCATTCGCGAAATAACCGATCGCCTTGCCGCTGGCGATCATGAAATCCAGATGGTGCTGGTCCGGGTGCACATGCGCGATTCCGCCAAAGGTCGGGGCGCATCCGTAAACGTGGGTCAGGTTCAAGAACGAGTTGGCCGAATTGGCTGTATTGTCGTTGCAGGTTGGAAAGGCGCTCGTGATCGTGCACTTGTAGAGATTGATGGTGCCGGCATAAACGTCCGTGGCCGTGGCGCCGTTGGGCACTGCAGCGATCTCCAGATTGTAGGTACCTTGCGAGATGCCACAGCCGCCCGCCTCTCCGCAACCGATAATCCCATTTTCATTCAAAGGGGTCCAGGAGCCCCCGCCGTCTAGAGACTTGTAGATGCCTCCGTCCACCTCCGCTCCGTTGTTATCCAGGGAAATGATCCAGGTGTACATCTCGTTCCGTCCGGCGACGACTGCCGTTTCCGCCCGGTAGATGGGGCAGAGGGAAGACGTCCCGGTGGCTGGGCATTTGGCCGCGGTCAAGGTGTTCAACGGCTGGATCGCGAGCCGGGTCCAATTGATGCCGTCGGTGGAGGAATACATGCCGTGATAGCGCAGCCAGGCATAGAATTTTCCCGCCATCGCGTTGTAAACCACGCTGGAGACCGAACCGGGATCCACCGTAGTTCCCCCATCCTTCACGCTGGCATACTTCCATGTCGCCCCCGCGTCTTGCGAGTAGTAGATGCCGCGGTTCAAAGTCACGGGGGTTTCTTTGCCGGTAAGGATGCCCACGTAGGCGGCTGCGGCGGCGGCCACCACCAGGTTGGGGTTCGCGGCGCTGAAGGCAATCTTGCTGAATCCGAAACCGGCGAAGGAGCGCCCATCGGCGGAAGATGTAATCAGGTTCCAGCTGCTGCCACTGTCGGTCGAACGCAGAATGCCCAAGCCGTAGTAAGAGTCCACCGAACTATTGGTCTCACCAGTGCCAACCAGCACCACGCCGGTACCGCCGGGTTGAACCGCGATCGCGCCCACAGCCAGCGTGGCTTGGGCGTCAATCTGCGAGGTCCATACCACCGACGATGGACTAGCCGCTGCCGCGTTGGTGGATTTCCACACTCCGCCGTAAGCGCCGCCAATATACACCGTGTTGCCGGTGGAGTCGGAGGGATCGATCGCGACGGCGGTGGCACGGCCGGAAACGTCATGATAGTCCTGGGTGCCGTCCTGGAAAGCGTCGGAGGCGAGCGGCGCGGGGCCGAGCGGGACCCATGTTGCCGTGGCGGCCGCCGGGCCCAAGCCCTTCGCACTGAAGGCCGCGAACTGCCGGGCGCGCAACGCCAGCTTCTGCTGGTGGGCGCGCAGACGCAGCGCGGCCGCAGACTGGCCCTTCACTTCGCGGCCCTTGCGGAAATACTGCTCACGCAGGTCCTCGCGATCGCGATCGTTCTCTGCAATCGAATCACGGTAAGGACTCACCTTGGAGCCTTGGGCAAGTGCTGGCGTGGAGGCGATGGCAAAAAGCAGGAGGGCGGACAAGCTGCGGAGCAGAATGCTTTTCATGTCACTAACTTTCTGGGAGAAATCTAGAATATGACACTAAGCGCGTTGGAACCAAGAGTCAATTGGGGTGGTCACAGTTGTCTGTGACCGGGGGTGGTATTGCAGGCGCAGGCCTAAAGGCAGGTCTGGGAGAGGGGACTTGGGTCTCGCTTGAAACACGGCCAACCCTCCAGGGAATGTTAGTGCCAACCCCAAAACCCAAGCCTCAATATCTACTCATAGCGCAAGGCTTCGATCGGATCCAGTCGCGCCGCCTTGCGCGCGGGGTAGAAGCCGAAGAAGATTCCGACCGCTCCCGAGAACAAAGCTGCAGCCGCAATCGCGGTGGTGGAAACCAGCACCGGCCAACCCAGAGTCTGAGTGATCAGGTACGACACGCCGATGCCGATGGCAATACCAATGCCGCCACCAATCAGGCTGAGCACGATCGCTTCAATCAGAAACTGCTGCTGCACATCGCCTTCGGTGGCGCCGATGGCCATGCGGATACCGATCTCCCGGGTACGCTCGGTGACGGACACCAGCATGATGTTCATGATGCCGATGCCGCCGACGATCAAAGAGATGCTGGCAATGGAAGCCAGCAACACGGTGAATAGCCGCGACTGTTGGTCGGCGAGGTCGGCCATATCCGCTAGATTACGGACAAAGAAGTCGTCATCCGAACCCGGCCGAATGCGATGGCGGTCCCGCAACAGGGAGGCGATTTGCTGCTGGGCGATGTAACTGCCCTGGCGCGATACCGCCGATACAATAATCCAGCGCAGCCAGGGTTGTCCGGTGATCTTCTTCTGCAGCGTGGTGATGGGGACGAAGATGTTGTCATCCTGATCGTCACCGCCCGCGGCGGAAGTCCCTTTCGTGACCAACACCCCCACCACTTTGAAGGGGAGATTATTGATGCGCATGGTCTGGCCCAGCGGGTCGGTGGCGCCGAATAGGTTCTTGCGCACGGTCTCGCCGATGACGGCGACGTTGGCCACGGATTCTCCATCCGCCTGGCTGAACGAAGCTCCCTCCTGAAACGCCCAGGTGCGAATGTCGAAGTACTGGGGTTCGGTGCCATTGACCCGGGTGTTCCAGTTGTCATTGCCGAACACTACCTGCGCGCTGGCGGTGGCTCCGGGCGCGGCCGCTTTCACTGCGGGACACTCGCGCACAATGGCCTGTTCGTCTTCGTAAATCAGGGTTTTGGTGGCCCCCCATCCCATGTGCATCCCGCCGCGCGAAATGGTGCCGGAGCCGACAAACAGCATGTTGGATCCCATCGCCGCGATCTGCTGTTGCGCCTGCGCCTGCGCTCCCTGGCCCACGCTCACCATGGCAATGACGGCAGCCACCCCAATGATGATGCCCAGCATGGTGAGCGCCGAGCGCATCTTGTTGCGGGCCAAAGCTCGCATCGCAATTCGAAGTATGGCTACGATTTCCATAAATTTCTCTCCCACCGCGGTGCGGCCGAGTCTCGTCCTAATCTTCCAGGGTGGGCAGGTTTTTCAATACTTCGGAGGCCAGAGGACGGTTCTTGACCGGCGTATCATGGCGAATTCTGCCATCGCGGAACTCAATGGTCCGGGTGGCAAACTGGGAAATGTCGGGCTCGTGCGTCACCAGGACCACGGTCAGTCCCCCTAGGTTCAGGTTTTGGAACACATCCATGATCTCGACCGAGGTGCGGCTGTCGAGGTTCCCGGTGGGTTCGTCCGCCAGCAGGATGGCAGGCCGATTGACTAGGGCGCGGGCGATGGCCACGCGCTGCTGTTGTCCGCCGGAAAGCTGCGACGGGTAATGCAGCTTGCGTTCTCCCAGGCCTACCAGTTCGAGAGCTTCGTGAGCGCGCCTCTGGCCTTCGGCGTGCGTGATGTGCGCATAAAGAGTAGGCAGCTCCACGTTTTCCAACGCCGTGGTGCGCGACAGCAGGTTGAATCCCTGGAAGACAAAACCAATTTTCTTGTTGCGGATGGAAGCCAGATCCTTCTTGCTGAAGCGCTGCACGTCAATTTCTTCCAGAAAGTACTCGCCGGAACTGAGCGTGTCGAGGCACCCGACAATATTCATAAAGGTAGACTTACCGCTGCCGCTGGCGCCCATGATGGCGACAAACTCGCCGCGGTGGATTTCTACGTTCACGCCACGCAGGGCATGCACGCGGGTCTCGCCCAGTTCGTAATATTTGTGGGCGTCGGCTACGCGAATGATGGCATTCGTCGCCGGCGCCTGTGCCGGGTGCGTGTCGGGTTGGGAAATGGTTGCCATAAACTATCGCCTCGCCGGAGTGGCTGCCGCGCCCGGCGGTCGGCCGCCACTACTGGCCGTCATCGCGCCGGTCACCAGGTTATCGCCGTCATTGAGGCTGCCCTTCAATACCTGCGCTACTTCGGTAAGGGTGTGGTCGGTAATTCCGGTGCGGATGCGCACCGGCTCCAGCGTCTTATCGTCGCGCAGCTTCCAGATCACGGCGACATCAAGCCGGGGAGTTCGCGGCCCGCCCGCTTCGTTGCCTGCGGAAGCGTTTTGCGCGCGCGATTGCTTGCCGGCTGCGCCGGCAGACCCGCCCTCGGGCGCGGCCGCTCGCGCGCTCTCGTCTCCGCTATCCAATCCGTACTTCTTGTAAAGCGCCCGGATTTCGTCCGCCTTCAGGTCGGGCTTGTAACGCACCGCGGCATTGGGGACGCGCAGCGCATCCGCCGCATTGGCCACTGGAATCGTGATGTAGGCGGTCATGCCAGGGAAAAGCTTGAGATCGGGATTGTCGAAGTCGATCACCGTGTTGTAGGTGACCACGTTCTGCACTACGGTCGCGTTGAGGCGCACTTGTGAGACTTTTCCCGAGAAGCTGTCTTTGGGAAATGCGTCCACCTTGAACAAAACCGGCTGGCCGGGACGGATCATGCCCACGTCAGACTCGTCGGTGTTGGTATACACCTGCATCTTGGTCAAATCCTGTGCGATGGTGAACAGGGTGGGCGCTTGCAATGAGGCTGCCACGGTCTGGCCAACATCCACGTTGCGGGCAATCACCGTGCCGTCGATGGGAGCATGGATGGTGGTGTAGTTGAGATTGGTTTGCGCCACCGAGACCGCAGCTTCATTCTGGGTGACCTGCGCCAGCGCCTGTGTGATCTGGGCTTTGGCCGCGGACACGCCTGCCACCGAAGAGTCGGCATTGGCTCTGGCCAGATCGAGTTGCTGAGGGCTCATCACCCCCGCTTTCGCCAGACCGTCGGTGCGCTCGAAATCTGCTTTGGCTTGTAAAGCTGTGGCCGCCGCTTTCTCCAAATTGGCTCGCGCGGCAGCGAGATTGGCCTGTGCATTCGCCAGGTTGGCTTTCGCCTGCAGCATGGTTCCGTCAAACAAGGCGGGGTCAATCTGCGCCACTACTTGACCCTTCTTCACCCGGGAATTGAAGTCTACGAAGAGTTTGGAGATGGTGCCAGAAACCTGCGATCCTACTTGGACCGTGGTCACCGCGTTGATGGTCCCGGTGGCCTCCACCACTTGGCGGATGGAACCGCGATCGGCTTTGACCGTGAAGTATTGCGGCTTGTCGTTGCCTTTGACCACGAACGACGCGGAGACCGCGATGAGGATGACGATGACAACGACGAACAAAACCACAGCCCAGCGGCGTTTAAACATTCCAGTTGCACAGTCCTTTTAGGAAATCGCGAGCCACAGAAAAGTACTCTTCTATAATTTCACAAAACCGGCTGGCGATGCGGAAGTGCGGCCGGGTTTACCAAGTTTTACAATTGGCGGGGCGACGCAAGGCTGGTTCCCGCTGGCCCAGCTTATCGCGGAACGCGGCTAAGCCCAGGCTGCGAAAAGGTGATAATCGTATTGACAACGCGTATCGATACGACTAAAAACGTATTTATGGTGGAGCGCCTGCTCAAGCCTCGCGAAGCTGCCCAGGTCTTGGGCGTCAGTTATCCGGCCCTGAAGCAATGGCTGTATCACGGCAAGGTGAAGAGCGTGAAGACCCCGGGCGGGCACCATCGTATTCCCCAGGCCGAACTGGATCGCTACTTGCACCGTGCGGGCAAAAAACCCGGGCCAGGGGTGCGCGCCGGCTTCCGAAGCATCAGCGGGCGCAACCAGTTGGTGGGCCGGATTGTCGAAGTCAAGACCAGCGGGCTAATGGGGCAGGTGGTGATCTCCATTGGTGGACAGCACATCACTTCGCTGATCTCCGCCGACGCCGTCCATGAGATGGGATTGAAGCGCGGGCAGACCGCTACGGCGCTGATCAAAGCCACCGAGGTAATGATCATTCGAGTAGGAGAATAGTCGAGTGACGATAAAGAGAGTCCTGATCTCCGCGTCTCTGGTGCTCGCGTTTCTGTTGCCCGCATTCGCGGCTGCCCAGCAGTTCACTGTGGCCGCGGCCGCCGACCTGAGCAACGCGTTGGGCGAAGTGGCGGCAAACTACGAGAAGCAGAGCGGAACGACGGTGCGGTTGGTCTATGGCTCATCGGGCGCATTGTTCACCCAAATCCAGAACGGCGCTCCCTTCGATGTTTTTCTTTCCGCGGATGAAGGCTATCCCACGCAGTTAGTTGAGGCCAATCTCGCAGAGAAGGCTTCCTACTCTCGCTACGCGCAAGGCGGCCTGGTAGTGTGGGTGCCCCCCAACTCGCAGTTGAACGTGGAACAACACGGCATTGACGTGCTGCTCGACCCTTCGGTGAAGAAGATTGCGATCGCCAATCCGCAACATGCTCCGTATGGCAAAGCAGCCGTCGCCGCGCTTCAGCATTTCGATCTCTACGAACGAGTGCAGAAGAAGTTGGTGTTCGGCGAAAATGTTTCTCAGGCGGCCCAGTTTGTGGATTCTGGAAACGCGCAAGTTGGACTGGTGGCGCGCTCTCATGCATTCGCGCCCGGACGCAAAGAAAATGGAACCTTCTGGACCGTGCCGCTGGACGCGTATCCGGCGCTGCTGCAGGCGGCGGTGGTGTTGACGCACTCCGCGCACAAAAAAGAAGCCGGGGAATTTCTGGAATATCTGAAAAGCGCGGACGCCAAGGCAGTGCTGGTGAAGTACGGGTTCGGCGTGCCCGCGAGGAAACCCTGATGGACTGGCAGGCATTCGGGCTAACCCTTCGCCTGGCCGCGTTGGTGTCGGGCTTGCTGCTGCTCCTGGGCTTGCCGGTCGCATACTGGATTGCCTTCTCGCGCTGGCGATGGAAATTTCTGGTGGAGGCGTTGGTGGCGTTACCCATCGTGCTGCCCCCGACGGTTTTGGGATTCTATGTGCTGATCGCGCTCGGGTTTCGCAGCCCCTTGGGACGCTGGTGGGAGTCGCTCACCGGCCATTCGTTGGCCTTCACGTTTCCGGGCCTGGTGATCGGCTCGCTTCTCTACAGCCTGCCTTTTGCGGTGCAGCCGCTGGCGGCAGCCTTTGGCGCCGTGAATCCAAAACTCCTGGCGGCGTCGGCAACTTTGGGCGCTTCGCGCCTGGAGACGTTCTTCCGCATCACCTTGCCCCTGTCGTCAGCAGGCTTGGTGACCGGGGTTGCCCTGAGCTTCGCTCACACCCTCGGCGAGTTCGGCGTGGTGCTGATGGTGGGGGGCAACATTCCCGGCGTCACACGCACCATATCGATTGCCATTTACGACCGAGTGCAGGCGGGCGAGTACGCTGCGGCCAACCGGGAAGCTCTTGTCCTGCTGCTGCTCTCCTTCGCCATCCTGACGGCGGTTTACGGATGGAACCGCAAGGCGTTGATGGTGGGGACGTGGAAGTAGACCGGCACGCGGCCGTGCAGCAGGATGCCAGTTTGTCGTTGCGTCTGCGAGCGGCCTATGGCGGCGTGCCGGCGCGCGGGGAGGGCCACCCTTTCGAACTCAACTGCGAGATTGAAGCCGCTCCGGGATTCACTATCTTGTTCGGCGCCTCGGGCGCTGGGAAGACCACGTTGCTTAATTGCATTGCCGGCATCACTCAGCCCAGCGAGGGCAGGATTTCCGCCGCTGGCAACCTCTGGTTCGATTCTTCAAGCCGCCGCAACACTCCCGTGCACCTGCGCCGGGTGGGTTACGTGTTGCAAGACCTGGCGCTGTTTCCGCACTTAAACGTGCAGCAGAACGTTGCCTACGGCTTGCGCGATTTGGCTGGCGCAGAGAAGCAAGCCCGCTGCGCTGCGATCCTGACGGCATTTCGCATTGAGCCTTTGCGCGACCGGTGCCCCAACCAGATCTCAGGTGGCGAGAAGCAACGCGTCGCCTTGGCCAGGGCCTTGGTCATTCAGCCGCTGGTGTTGCTGCTGGACGAGCCTCTGGCTGCGCTCGATCGCACGACCAAAGCCAGTATTGTGGACGACTTGCGGACTTGGAACCGCGAGCACGGTGTTCCCATCCTCTACGCCACCCACAGCCGCGAAGAAGTCTTCGCATTGGGGGACCGTGTGCTGGTGATGGAAGATGGCAAGATTATTGCCGACGGTACGCCGCATGAAGTGATGCGGGCGCCGCGCACCGAGACCGTCGCCCAACTGGTGGGATTTGAAAACGTTTTCGATGTGGTGGTGGTGGCGTCTCATCCCGACCGCGGCACCATGACTTGCCGTTTGCAAAATAGCGCGGTCGAATTGGAAACACCACTGGTGCGGGCAGAAGTTGGCTCCAGTTTGTGGGTGGGTATTCGCGCGGGGGACATCCTATTAGCCACAGCCAAGCCCAGTGGACTGAGCGCGCGCAATATTTTGCCGGGAAGCGTAGTGTCTCTAGACCGACGTGATGTGATCGTCGCTGCCCGCGTGCAGTGCGGCGTGGAGATGGAGGTGCAGCTCACGCTGGCCGCGCGCGATGCCCTGGAACTCTCACCCGGCCGCCCGGTCTGGCTGATTGTCAAAACGCACTCCTGCCACCTCATGAGCCGGGGATCGCAAAAGTCTTAGGGACGATTACTTCTGCACAGAAGGAGCCCGCAGTCGAGCGTCCACCGCCTGATCGAGCGCGATCACCGCCGCCCATTGCCCGCTACGCGACTCGCTAAACACGATGTGCCCGCCCAGTACCTGCGCAATTGCCGCTGGCGGCAAATCGCGATGAAA
Organism: Acidobacteriaceae bacterium; assembly: GCA_025360645.1. GTDB lineage: Bacteria > Acidobacteriota > Terriglobia > Terriglobales > Acidobacteriaceae > JANYBT01. The sequence continues at coordinate 36,616 of JANYBT010000044.1, forward strand.
TCCAAAATACTTTGCGTTGATTCTCTGCCAGGCTGCCCAGTGGTCGAATAGGCGATAGGCGGGCTCGTATTTGGTCGAAAAGACAAAGGCGACGTCGAAGTTGGGTCGAGCCTCAGCCGCGGCAAAAACCTGTTCCGCCGTGAAATCCTCAATCCGTAACACCCGCAACGGAGCGGCGACGTAGCCCAGATCCGGACGGTTCAGTTCGTCCGAGCTGGGCCACGCGGTGAGCACGCGCGCTTGCGGAGAATGTGTTTGCAGAAACTGCGCTCCGTGCTGGTGCATCTGGATGTAGTCGCGGTAAGCCAGCGTGTCTTCCAAAGAAATTCCGTGCGGCGGATTGAACAACAGGGCCGCGACAAAGGCCAGCGCCACCAGCCCGACCACCATCCGCCAATAGCGCAGCCGCCGGTACAGCGTCGACACCGCCACCAGAATGAACAGCGGCATCGTCGGCAGCATGTAGCGTGCCAGTACCGCGCCGCCCACCACCGCCATGAATCCCAGATAGGCGACGGTCACCGCCGCGAAGGCCAACTGGATCCAGATGGGAATCCGAGTCCGCAGCGAACCTTCCTCGCGCATCGGTGGCTGCCACATCGCGAGCATCGTCACTATCGTCAGCAGAAACAGATTCAGGTAGCCGAAGCTCTGCCACACTCGCAGGCCGAGCGCCAGCAGAATGCGAAAAGGCTGAGCCGTCGCCGCCACGTTGTAGCGAAAGAATTCCGGATTGCCAAGTAAGTAGCCTGTCTTCAAGTAGTGAAAGCCATACCATGCCGCCAGAGGAAGGCATGGAACCAGCAGCAGAGCCGTGTTCCATCCGTCACGCTGCGGAGGGCTAGCCGGTTCGCCGTCCAGGCGTGGCTGCCACATGCGGCACAGGACCTCCCATGCGAACAAGGCCAGGGGCGCCAGAATCGCGGTTTCCTTGGTCAGAGCGGCCAGCGAAAAAAGAAGAACCGTTCTCCACCGCCGCCTTTCCACATAGGCCAGCAATCCCCAGAATGTAAAGCCCGCCGCGGGAAGGTCCAGTTGCGCCAGGGAACTCTGCACAAAAAGTACGGGATACAGCGCGCTCAGGGCGACTGTCGCCAAGGCCACCGGAGTGTTCGCGACCTTCTGGGCCAATCGACCCAACCCCAGCAGAGAGAATGCCGCAAACCCGAGCATGGCAGTGCGCGTCACCAGCGGGGAGTACGTGGTCGCTTTCCAGCACAGGGCAAGGTACGCCATCACCAACGGCGGGTGAGCATTCGATGGCGTGGAGTGCGGGATCAGGCTGCCGGTCTGGAATAAATCGCGCGTGGCGGGGATGTAGTAGCCCGCTTCATCCCAAAAGTAAGGGAGCCGCAGCACCGTGCTATGCAGAAGCAGCAGCGCGAAAAATAGCAGGATGAAATGTCTAGCTGTTTTGAACCGGCTCAGTTGGACCTGCTGCAGGGAGGCTGGCATTGAACCGAGCTAGTTTACTTGCCCGGTAGGCGCTCGCGGATCGAGCTTGATCTCACCAAACGCGCTCTCGTAGTTGGCCACGTTCTGCACCAGCAGATTCATCAGCGCTTTGGCTTGTTGCGGACTCAGGTACACGCCTTGGAAGTGGCGGATTTCGACCTCTTTTTCCGTCTGCTGCACCAGGGTGCCAAATACCAGGAAAAAATCCCAAACGGTGAGGCGGATTTGCACGCTGTTCGCGTAGTTGTCACGGTAGTCTTCGGAATTGACGATCTTCAGTTTGGCTTCGGGATTATTCATATTGAGCCTCAGTGTAGCCTCTCCTCGCCGAAGAAGAAAGCGACGGAGGTGGTGCCCCTGCGGTTAGCTGCGGAAAAATGCGGATCCCGCCCGACTACCGATCCGCCCGACTTACCGGCCCGCGCTCGGCTTCTTCTCGGCGGGTGCGAGGAACCACGGCGATGCCGTATCGTCGGTTTCCAGAAAGTTCAGCAACAGGTAGGCAGTTTTCGCTCTTCCTCCCGGATTCGAGGGATGCGTACCGTCCGCCATATAGTCCTGGCACGACCAGCTCAGGCCGTCACTTCGTGCCAGCAAGCCGTTGGCCCACAGGTAGGGGCCCCAGGTCAGCCACGGCGCTTTCACCGTGCCCTTGGTAAGATCGTAGTTCAAGTTGGGGTCGCCGTTGATTTGGTCTTGAATCAGGTTCTTGACCGCGAACCCGGACTCGTAGGCATAGGGTTCGGGGTTCAAGTTCGTAACCTGATTCGAATATCCCGCGTAGTTGAAACTGGAAAAATAGGCGATCTTGATGTTGGGAAATTTCGTAAGCAGGTTTTGCGCGATCGAGGCATACTCCGACTGCAGCGTCGACATGTCGCTGGGAAAAACTCCGGTGGGGGATCCGTCTGAGTCATTGACCCAGGCCGCGACAATCTGTTGCGGAGTCAGGCCGACATTCGGTATGTAAGCATTCAGAATGTTGGTCCAAAACGAACTATTGACTTGCGACATCTGGTAAGCCGTTGCGCCACCCTGACCGCCATTGACCAGCACCAGCGCGGCGTTCTTGTTGAAATCGGAATTCGCCAGACTCAAGAATTCGATGAATGGCTGTTCGGTCGTGGAAACTCCGACCGCCACCAGTCCATATTTCCCTGTGGTGCTGGGATTTCCGTTTCCGTCCAGCGGCTGAATTTGCTGGGCCAGCGAAACTCCGTAGGCGTCATTGTCCGCGGGTCGGACATTACTGCCGTTGGCGAACAATCCCCCAGTCTCGCTGCCTAAGTAATAGGCGGTCCCCAGATCCGTCAAAGGCACCAGGGGGTTGATGGAGCCGGCAATGTTGTAGGAGATGGTGTTGCAAGACGCCCCGGAAGACTTGTCCACCGGAAGCGTGAAGTTCTGCGATACAGTGTTAGGCGGGACGGCGGAATCCGTGGCCTTAGAGGTGAAAAAATAATTCCCAGGAGTCACACTGCTCGAAACCGTGCCGTTAATCAATCCGCTGCTGTTGACGGCGAGACCCGAGGGCAACTTGGAATTGGTAGCCAAAGTCCAGGACACACTGCCCACGCCCTGCGTCGTTGCCAACTGAACCAGGTAGTTCGCCGCTTGGGTCGCCGCCGGCAGAGTGGGAAAATTGGTAATCCCGAACCTGGTGGTCGCCACGCCGGCCCCACTCAGTGAAACCGCGCTGTCGGCGACCACGTCATAGCTGAATACGACATTGCCTTTGGCCGTCGCTACGTTCTGCGAACTGAATCGGATTGGGAGCGTGAACGACTGACCCTTGTTCAGTTGCACATTCTTGGTGAATGCCGATTGCAGGAACGGCGGAGAGTCGATGGCTACATTGATAATCGTGAAGCCCTGGGTTCCGGTGTTCGTGATTTGTACGTTCTTGGGGCCGCCAATGCTGCCCAGCGCCACGTTCCCAAAATCCAACGAACTGGGCGTCACCGTGGCAATGGCATTGGGATTGGTCCCCGTCCCGGTCACCGTCACGCTCTTGGCTGCCTGTCCGGTGACGGCAAACGTGATCGTGCCGGTGATTTGTTTGGCCGCGCTTGGGGTGAAGGTAAATCCGTAGGCGTAGGTTTGTCCCGCGGCGATATTCACCGGTACCGTGCCGCTCGCCAACTGAAAGTCGCTGGGAGTGACGGTCACCATCGTCACTGACGCCGTCGATGTGCCCAAATTAGTGATGATGATCGACTGCGTACTGGAGGCAACGCCCTGCGCCTGCTTGCCGAAGTCAAGTGTCGCAGGGACCAGCCCTACTGAAATATCTGCCGCCGCCCTGCTGTGCATAGCAAGGACGACCAGCACACAAGCCAACGAAGAAGTGAGCTTTGTCATAGTCTCGCGAAGAAACAAATTCGCAGAACGGCACTTCTAGCATCTCACCATACTTGGGTTGAGGGAAGGCGGAGGAGGTCTTGGCGAACCACGACTATCGATGACTACTCTGGTTCCGGCGGCTTCCCGGCTTCACGAACCAGGGGTTGGTGGTGTCGTCATTCTTGAAGAAATTCAGCATCATTTGCGCGGCCTTCTCGCGACCCAGCGGCGAGGAGGGATGGGTGCCGTCGGCTTTGTAGTCCTGGCAGGTCCACACCAATCCATCGCTGCGCGCCAGTAGTCCATTGGCCCAGAAATACGGGCCCCACGACATCCAGGGCGCGACCACCGATCCTTTGGAGGGATCGAAATTCAGGTTGGCGTTGCCGTTCAACTGGTCCTGGATCGCGTTCTTTACCGCGAACCCCGACTCGTAGGCATACGGCTCCGGATCCAGGTTGCCGATTCCATTCGAGTAGCCCTGGTAGTTGTTGCTGGTCATGTACATAAACTTCACGTTCGGGAACTTGGTCAAAACCAACTGAGCGATGGTCTCGTACTCGGACTGCAAGGCGGTCATGTCGCTCGGGAAGGTTCCCGAGGGGCCGCCATCCACCGTATCAAACCACACCGCAACCACCTGGTTCGCAGTGACCCCGGCGTTCAGTAACAGGCTGGAACCGATGTTGTTCCAGAAAAAGTTTGTCGGATTCGAGAGCTGATTGGCGGTGGCTCCTCCCTGCGCCCCATTGACGAGAATGAGCTTCGAGTTCTTTTCCGGATCGGCGTTGGCCAGGGTCAGAAACTCGGCCGACTGGTATTCAGTGATGGAAAGGCCGAGAGTGAGCAGCGCATAATTCCCGCTGGGACTGGGGTTGCCGTAATAGTCCAGCGCTTGAATGCCGTCGGCCAGATTCACGCCGTAGGCGTCGTGGTCGGCCGGGCGGGCGTTGGCCCCGTTCGCGTACAGCCCGCCAGACTCCGCACCCAGGTATAGGTTCGAGCCTAGGTCAATCAAGGGCACCAGTGGATTGCTGCTGCCTGCAACGTTCCAGGAAATGTTCGGGCAATTCGCCCCCGGGGCAGCGCCCACCGGCAGGTTTAATTCCTCAGTTGCGGGGACCGATGGTTTGGACGAGTCGGTACCCTGTACCGTAAAAGTGTAGGTGCCTGTAGCCACGGTGGACCCCACCGTTCCGCTGATCAGTCCTCCATTCGAGAGGGTCAATCCCGAGGGCAGACTCGACCCCGGCTGCAGCGCCCATGTGATGGCTCCCCTTCCTCCAGCTGACAACATGGTCGCTTGGTACGGGGCGCCTTGCGTGGCATAGGGCAAGACCGGATAAGTGCTGACCCCGAATTTGAACGGCGCGACCCCGGTTCCGGTGAGATCCACCGCTTGATTGGGCAACGTGTCATATGTCAGCAGCACCGATCCCGTCATTGAGCCCAAGGCTTGGGGAATAAACGTGACTGGTAGAGTGAAGGAGTTGCCTGGGCCAATTTTCGTAGTGCCGGTGAACCCCGTCACATTGTACGGAGGACCCGTGAAATCCACTCGCGTCAGTTTGAGCGAGCTGGTCCCGCTGTTGGTGATGACGATGTTCTGCGAGGCGCTCTGCGTCCCCAGCGGCTGGCCTGAAAACGTAAGCGACGTCAGGTTCAATGTCGAAGCCGCTGCGGTGTTCTTTCCATTGCCGTTCAGCGCCACAGTATGGGTCGCGATTCCAGAATCGAAAGTAACCGTAAACGTATCGGTAAACTGTTGCGCGATATCTGGTGTAAAAACGATCGCAAAATACGCCGCTTTCCCCGGCGCCAGCAGCGTTGGCGCTCCGCTCGTGATCTGAAATTCTGATAGCGCGGTGCTCACGCTGGTGATGCTGAAACTTTTGGTGCCAGTGTTGGTGACCAGAACCAGGTGGGGAGTGCTGGCGACATGGAGCTGCGAACTTCCGAAGCCAATTTGAATTGGTACCACTCCCACTGTCGCGGCGCCCGAGGAAATAGGCGCTTCTGCCAGGAAAACGAAAAAGATGCAGGAAAAGAACCCCAGGCGCTTGATTCTGTTCAATTCTCACTCCACGAAGATGGCGTTGCCGTAGAAAGACCTTAGAGAACCGCAGTGCCTTTGTCAAGAATTGTCAAGGGAATTACCACCCACTGACTCGGCACGGTTGCAAAAGCGTGAAGTCTTCGCGTGCACGTGCGTTAAAATAAGTCCCAGCGCCGGGATGGCGGAATTGGCAGACGCGCTGGACTTAGGATCCAGTGCCGCAAGGCGTGCAGGTTCAAGTCCTGTTCCCGGCACCAGACTTTCCGCTTCCGGCAGGCACATTGTGGTCAACGACCCCAGCGCCATTCCCGGCTGGGTGCTATGCAAGTTTATTCATCTTGACGTGGGGAGCCTGCGGAACGCACACTTCTTCAATCCCCCGAGAATCAACTGGCTGTGGGTGGTTACGAATAAATCCGCATCTTGGAGTCTAAGGCATGAAGCTCTTTACCCGCATTTCCCCGCTTTTTGTGATGCTGACCGTGCTTGCTTTCGCCACCTTCAGCCCGGCTCAGACCGTGACCACTCTCTACAACTTCAATGGCACCGTGGGCGCAAACCCCTATTACATGACTCTGGCGCAGGGGCAGGACGGTCTGCTTTACGGCACCACCTACAACGGCGGCGCCAGCAATCTGGGCGCGGCCTTCAAGGTCGACACCCTGGGCAATGCCACTCTGCTGCACAGCTTCGCCGGAACTGCCGACGGCGAAAATCCCGCTGGTGGCCTGACCCTGGGGACCGACGGCAACTTTTATGGCACGACTGTCTTGGGCGGCACCACACAATCGGGCACCATTTTCAAGATGACCTCCAGCGGCACGGTAACGGTGCTCTACAACTTCCTGGGCACATCCGATGGCTCGTTCCCTTACGCGGCTCCGCTGTTGGGTTCTGACGGCGCGCTGTACGGCACAGCGAGCGTCGGCGGCACTGGCGATGGCGTGGTGTACAAGATCACCACCGCCGGCGTTTACAAGGTGATCTACACCTACGACAATACCCACGGTTCTTACCCCGCCTCCACTCCTTTGCTAGGCGCGGACGGCAACCTCTACATCACTTCCATCCTGGGCGGCTCCAACTACTGCGGCAGCGTGATCAAGCTTTCCACCGCCGGCGTCCTGGGATCAACCTACAACTTCACCTGCGGCACCACTGGCGCCTATCCGGTGGGCAGCCTGATTCAAGGCTCGGACGGAAACTACTACGGCACCACTGAGGACGGCGGCGCCTACTCCAACGGCCTCCTGTTCAAGCTCAGCAAGGCGTTTGCCTTCTCTTCGATTCACAGCTTCGGCGCCACCACCACCGAGGGCCTCTACCCCTCCGCCGGTGTGGTGCAGGCCACCGACGGCAACTACTACGGAGTGACCACTCAAGGTGGAACGCTGAATGACGGTTCCATTTTCGAATCCACCTCGGGGAACGTATTCAGCACCTTGTTCAGCTTCAACAACAGCGCCAACCTGATGCCCGCCTATCCTCTCGGCGAAATGATGCAACACACCAACGGCACTCTCTACGGGGTGACCCAGTTTGGCGGTACTTCCAACTTTGGCACCGTCTTCAGCTTGAGCCGGAGTCTAGCCAAGTTCTGTGCCTTGGTGCAGTACACCGGCAAAGCAGGCAACAGCATTGAAATTCTAGGCCAGGGATTCACTGGCGCCACCAAAGTCACCTTCAACGGCCTCTCCGCAGCCAGTTTCAAGATCGTGTCAGACACCTACTTGACGACGGTTGCTCCGACCGGTGTGACGTCCGGAAACCTGGTGGTCACCACCCCCACGGGCACCCTGACCAGCGCCAAGATCTTCACCGTGAAGCACTAGCGAAAACCGCTCAGGGATGGGCCACACCTCCAAGCGCCGCGCAGCAAATTCGCGGCGCTTTTGTGATATGCGATCACCAGAGGAATTCGGGCAAACTTCCAGCTTCGCAACGGCCCACCAGTCCCTCACCGCCGCGTCGTTCTCCTTACACTTTCCCCGGCTACGGGGTTCGCTGCAATCCCTGGTAAAGAAATATTCCTACCATGATCACCAGCGTAGCCAAAGAAATCCCGCTCAGAGTTTTGATCAGCGGCCCGATCCGGTTCATTCTGGCGCGCAGCTCGTTCTGCTCTTTTTCCATATGGGCATCGGATGCGTTCAGAAACATCTGATCATCCTCGTGCATGGAGAGAGTGCTGCGATAAATCAACAGAACCACCAAAACCGCTGTGAGGACACCCCAGCCCGTTAACAGCATGACCAAAGGAGACATATGCCACCTCGGCGTGTCCGCCACCCTCGCAGGCGCGCGGGTAACCGGACGACTTCATTATAGACCGCTGGGCAAGGGAAAAGGCCCCCGCGTCGAAATGGCCCGCAGCATCATCCAACCTCTTGTTCCAAGCCCGTTCCCCTTGGGTTAGGGTTTTGCTGCGGGCAGAATGCTATAATCGTTTTTTCTAAGGAGACTATTTCCATGGCCACTACGACTACCCCGGAAATCACGACCCCGGCAGCTCCCCCCAAGATGCTTCCGGTCAACCTGACTCCCAGCGCCATCGCCAAGGTCAAGGAAATCATGGCGTCCCAGACTCCGGTTCCGACCGGTTTGCGCGTCGGTGTGGTCGGCGGCGGCTGCTCGGGATTTTCCTACTCCATGTCGTTTGAAAACGGTGCCGGCATGATGGACAAAACCTTCGACTACGACGGCCTCAAGGTGTACGTGGACGCCACCTCGCTGACCTACCTGAATGGTGCGGTTGTGGACTACGTCGAAACCCTCGAAGGCGCCGGCTTCAAGTTCGAAAACCCCAACACCAAAAGCACTTGCGGCTGCGGTTCCTCGTTCAGCGTGTAAGCGCGGATTTTCGGAAACACTTCGTCACGGACAAGGCCCCACTTCAATCGTGGGGCCTTTCTCTTTGCCAGCGTCTCCCTAGTTGTGGGGTGGATTGCCCGGGTCGCCGGGGTTCGACGGGTTGTTATTGGGGAAGTTTGGCGGATTGAAATTCGTGCCGCCCGGCGGAACGCCACTGCCACCAGCGCCCGGTTGTCCTGGTTGCCCCGGCTGTCCCGGTTGCACCGTGCCCACTGTGAGCGGCGGCTGGTTGGGCGTGGTAATCAGGCCTCCGTGATCGGCCCCCGGATCATAAATGAATTGCCAATCCTTGTAGTGGTTCTTGTGGTTGAATTCGCGGATCGTTTCTTTCTTGCTCGCGCTCGTCACCCCGACGATCGGGCCCCCGCCAAACGCCTGCCCAACGCCCGGGCCGGCAGTCCCGAAGCCTTGACCGCCTCCGGGTCCGCCTCCCGCTCGTCCCGCCAACGCGCCGCCAGGGTTCTGGTCCTGAGCTGCATTGGGGTCAGCATTCGGATCGCCCGTATTCAGATTGGGCGCCCCGGTGTTTCCCGCCTGCGCCAACGCCGCAGCTTGCGCTGCCTGCGCCACTTGCGCTAAACCGCCTGGCCCCACATTTCCCGCCAGTCCAGCGACATTTCCCGCCAGTCCGCCCGGCAGCCCGGGTAGGCCACCCGGAACCCCCGCGCCCAAGCCCGGCAACAGCCCCGCTCCCAGGTTCAATCGCACTTCGCCAAAGTGCAACAGTTTGAAGTCTTGTCCAGTCAGCGGGTCTTTGTAGCGCTTGCGCAAATAACGGATGTTGCTGGTGTTCTCCAGTTCTTCCAGTCGCGTGGGATAGCGGTTAAATTTTTTGTAGTACAGTCGGATCGCCCGTGAGTATTGCACTCCTCGGTGGATCATTTCCGACTCGCGATCGCGCCGCACGTCGAACTCCACCTTCCGCACCACTGCGATCAAGCTGATCGACAGGAGAGCGACCAGCAGCAGCATCGTGATCAGGATGTAGCCATCTTGGTTGCCACGGTTCTTCGATTTCGAGTGAACGACCGTCATGCCTTATCCCAGGGTCAGCGGAATGGTCTGGCGATTACTGTTGATCATGTCTTCGATTTCCACCCCCGCCGGGCTGATCTTTACGATGCGATAGCGGCGGTTCACGATTTCCCCTTCCCCCGCGACGAACACGTCCTCCCCCTGGGACAGGAAAACTTTCTTCGATTCTCCGGGCTTGCTGGCGAAGCCGAAAAACTTCAAGTTGATGGGCGGCGGTGGCGGCACTGGCGGAGGTAGGTAGGTCGCGGCCGCTTTCTTGTTGCTCCCCGTCCCATTCGCCAGCGGCTTCTCGATCTCCGGAGTATCGGTGAAAATATTCCGCCCGCTGCCCGTGTACTTCGTCGATTCACTTTGCGCCAGCAAGTCGAGCCGAAGCGTTGGATCGAGGCGCGGCTCTTTCACCACCTTCGCTCCTGGTTTGCGCACCGGAGTCGTGGCCGCGGGCACCGCGACTTGCGGAGCGCTGTCCGAACCGCTGAACAGATTGCGCGCGCCATAGAACACCAGCACCAGCACCAGCACGGTCAGAATCACCACCTGCTTCTTGTTTTCCAAACCGAGTTTTGGGATCACTGCCACTAACTTGCCGTCCTCAGGTACGACTCCATCTTCATCTGCAATTTCACTGGCCCGTTCTCCTCGGCCAAGGTCACGCTGTCAATCACAAACAGCACTTTCGAACGCTCCAAGGCATTGATGAAGCGCACAATCTGCAAATAGTCTCCCGACAGATCAGCTTCAATCAGTACCCGGCGCACTCCCACCGGCTGGGGATCCTCCACCTTGTACTTGGCGCCGTTAATGCGAACCCCAGTCTGCGTCGCCATCTTCCCCAACGCATCGGAAATCATCGAATCCTGCGCATCGATGCGGTCTTTGTAAAAGCCATCAATCTGCTGCTTGGCCAGCACCACTTTCTTGTCCATGCCGAGCAAGGGTTGCACCTGCTTCGTTTTCTGCTGCAGTTCCGCCCACAGTTGTTCCATCTGCAGCCGCCGCGAATTTGACGACCCCACCAGCGGCGAGTACAGCAGTCCCGCTGCCGCAATGTCGATCAGCACCAACACTGCAATCACGATTTTTACATTGCGGCGAGTGTCACGTAGATCCGGCATTATTCGCTGCTCCGCGCCGGCTGCTCCGGGATGTACAACGCCGAAATATTAAATTGCACTGCATCGGCCGCATTGGTCGTGCCCGTCTGCGCTTCCTGCGTGATCTGGGTTTGCTGGAAATGGGGGGACCCTTCCATGCGCCTCGCCAGATCCAGCGCCCGCTCCCGCGAATCGCCCGCCACCACCAGTCGCACTTCCAACTGACCGTCTGCCGTCATTTCCGGGCGCATGGAAATTACATGCAGGCGCGGCGGCATCACCTTTTCCAGATCTTCAAACGCCTGCGTCCATGAAAACGACTTGCGCTGAATCAAGTCGTTCAGAAACTGCGATTTGTCGCGCGTCATGTAGTTAGCGGGCTGCTGCAGAAAAGCTTGGGCATCCGACCGTTGCTGGTCGCGATTGGCGATCTGCGCCTGCAAGTCCCGGATCTTTGCCCGGTCCCGGCTCGCGTTGAACCAGCCGGTCACCGTCATGGTCAACAGCGCCAGCGTCAGAATGCCCAGCGCTCCCAGTCCCACTCCCCAGCGCAGCCAGAACTGCTGCGCGTCTTCATACGGACGAGTCGAAAGATTGATGTTCAGATGCATGTCAGGAAATCAGCGCCCCCAGCACGCCCGCCATCATGCTGCTGGGGACGGGCAAATTCGCGCCCCCCACCAGTTGTCCCGCCTGCACTAACTCCTGCACTTCGATTCCAGTCTGCGCCTGCAGAGCGGCGACTCCGGCGGCATCCGGCATGCCCGCCACGCAAATGCGTTCAATGTTCAAGTGGTAGGTGTCCTGAAAAAACACCACTGAGGGATAAATCTCTTCCGCTAGTTGCTCTCCGCTGATGGCCGCACCGTGCATGTTCTCCAGAGTGCGGAACAGCAGCAGTTGTTCTTTGTCCAGAATCGCGATCCCAATGGTCCGGCCATCGAACTTCACCACCAGCGTCGGACGCTGTGCATCGGCGGCGCCCAGTGCTGCCAGCATCGAGGGCATCACGACTCCGGGATTGTACCCAGCCTCGCGAAACACCGTCTCGTATTCTTCCAGCACGCTTTGCAGCGCCACCACCGCCACCACCCGCACCGTTTCTCCCAGGGTCTGCGCCTGATAAGACACTTTCGCTTTTTCGATCTCGAAGGGCAGCGACTTCTTCAGCCGGAATCGCACCACCGCTTCTGCCTCCTCGTGATTGCTCGGCAGAGTATCAAAATCCAGCAGCGCGACCCGCACCGCGGCATCGGGAAGAATCGCCACCACGTCGCGTCCGCGTCCGCTAATCCCGCTCAGCATTTCCTGGATTGCCTGCTTGATGGCCGCCGTGTCGTGAAGATTCGGCTCCATCAGATCGGGCGTAATGCTTCCCGCCGGCAGGTCCCGCGCCCCGCAATCCTGCGCTGACCTCCCGTCATCCGACGAGCGCGCCACCAGAATCCTTCCCGCCGAAATCTCGCAGGCCAGTGTCGGTCGTACCGTGTGTTTAGGGGTTTTGCTCATTTGCATGATTTGAAAGTTGCATGATTCGAAAGTTGCATGGTTCGAAAGCCGGAGCGAGCCGCCCCGTCCTAGCGCATCATCTCGATGAACGTCACTTTATTGATCTCTTTCAGAGTGCTCAAGCCCAGCCGCACCTTATCGAGCGCCGATTCGCGCAGGAACCTCATGCCTTCGTCGCGCGCCGCACGCCGTATCTCAGAAGTCGGCTTCTTGGCCAAAATCATTTCCCGGATGCGGTCGCTCAGGTCCAGCAGTTCGTGGATCGCCGTCCGCCCTCGAAACCCCGTTCCCGCGCACTCGATGCAGCCTTGTCCCTCGTAAAACGTCACGTCCCGCCACTCGCTGGGAACCAAACCGCTGGCCTCCAGTTCCTCGTCCGAGTAGTGCACTACTCCGCGGCAGGATTCGCAAATCAAGCGCACCAGACGCTGCGCCAGAATGCAGTTCAGCGCGGAAACAAAGTTGTACGGCTCCACTCCCATGTTCAGAAAGCGCCCGATCACGTCCACCACGTTGTTGGCGTGGACCGTGGTGAACACCAGATGGCCGGTGAGGGCGGATTGAATCGCGATCTGCGCCGTCTCGGTGTCGCGAATTTCCCCCACCATGATCTTGTCCGGGTCGTGTCGCAGAATCGACCGCAGCCCGCGCGCAAACGTCAGCCCCTTCTTCTCGTTCACCGGAATCTGCGTGATGCCGCGCAGTTGGTATTCGACCGGGTCTTCGATGGTGATGATTTTGTCTTCGTCGGTTTTGATTTCGTTGACCGCCGCATACAGGGTCGTGGTTTTTCCGCTGCCCGTCGGTCCCGTCACCAGCACCATGCCGTAGGGTTCTTTGATATAGCGCCGGAACTTCCGCAGGTCCTCTTCGTCAAAGCCCACCACATCCAGCGTCAGAGTGCGGAACTTCTCGCTCATCGACTCTTTGTCCAGAACTCGAAGCACCGCGTCTTCACCGTGGATCGACGGCATAATGGACACGCGGAAATCGATGGCGCGACCGTTATACTTCACCCGGAAGCGTCCGTCCTGCGGCACCCGCCGCTCAGAAATGTCGAGTTCGCTCATCACCTTAATCCGCGAGATGATGGTGGAGTGGTGCTCTTTCCCAATGGGCGCCATCGCCGGCGTAAGCACCCCGTCAATGCGAAACTTGATGACTACCGAATCGTCCTGCGTTTCAATGTGAATGTCGCTGGCCCGCCGCTGCAGCGCGGTGAAAATCGTGGTATCCACCAGGCGAATAATCGGGCTCATGTCGCCCGTGGTGGTGGTCAACTTATCGATCGAAATGGTTTCATCGCCCGCTTCGTCTTCGCGGATCACATCCAGTGCGAAACCTTCGCTGGCTTCTTCCAGCACCCGCTGCGATTGCTCGGTCTTCTTCAGAATGTCCGAGATCTGCTTCAGCGTGGAAACCTTGGTCACGATGCGCTTGCCCAGCAGCAGGCTGATCTCGTCAATCATCATCAACTGGCTGGGGTCGGCGATGGCAATCGCCAACCTTCCGTCCGCGGTATCTTCCAGCGGAACGAAGTTGTAGCGGAACATCAGATCCACCGGAATCTTCTTGAACAGATCGTGGTGCAGCTGAAAGTCGTTCAAGTCCACAAATTCGCAGCGATAGCGCCGCGCAATGTCCTGCGCCTTCTCGCGCTCGTCCACGATCGGCTCCACCGCCAGCCGCGTCCCGCTCCCGCCATTTCCCGTGACTATTTTCTTATCTGACATGCCACTTCCAGTGTACTTAAGTTACCGCGCCGTTACTCGCGTCCGCCCTAGTGCGTGCCCGCACCCAGCGTGAAAATCGGCAGGTAAAGCGAAATCAGAACCCCGCCGACAAACACTGCCATGAAGATGAGCAGCACCGGTTCGATCAGCGCCATCGCCGCACCCAGCGCGGTCTGCACGTCTTCCTCGTAGAATTCAGCCACCGATCCCAGCATCGCTGGCAGTGCCCCGGTGGACTCGCCAACCTCGATCATCTCCACTGCCAGGTCTGGGAAAACCTTCGTCGCCTCCAGGCTTTTGGCCAGACTCTGACCTTCCTTCACCCGTCGCGCCGCTGTCACCACGCTGTTCAGGATCTTGCGGCTGCCCATGGACGCGCCCGCCGTCTGCATGGCTGGAACCAGCGGTAGTCCGCCCTGCAGCAACGTCGCTAGAATTCGGGAGAAATTTGCCACCTGATACTTCAGCCGGATCCCCCCCAGCAAGGGAAGTGAAAGCAGTATGCTGTCCAATGCTTCCGCCCCGGTATCGGTCTTGCCCCAGCGCCACAACAGCAGCGCGGCAATCACCAGCGCCGGCAGGGCATACACTGCATACTTCTGCGACGCCACTCCCACCGCCAGCATGAACACCGTGATGGCCGGAAGCTTCGCGCCCAGGCTGTCGAACAATTTGGCAAACTCCGGCACTACGTACGTCACCAGGAACACCACCATGATCGACACGAAGGTCACCAGTAGCGCCGGATACACCAGCGAAACCGCCAACTTCTTCTTGAACGTCATCGCCATCCGCTGGTAGGCGATGTAGCGGGTCAGCACTTCTTCCATGTTGCCGCTCTTTTCGCCCGCCAACAGCGTCGTGGTGTACATCTTGGGAAACAGGCCCTGCGCCGCGAACGCGTCCGACAGCATTTCTCCACTCTTCACCCGGTCGCGCACGTTTTCCAGCAGCGATGCCAGGTACACATCCTTTTGCCGTTTGATCAACAATTCCAGCGAGGTCAGAATCGGCAACCCCGCCTTGATCAGAGTCAAAAATTGCTGGTTGAACACGATGAAGCCCGACTGTTTCAGGTGGCCCCGCCGCCCCAACGAAAAACCCTTCGCCGAAAATACTCCCTGGGGCTTGACCCAGTACACCAGGTAGCCTTGCTGCACGTACCGGTCGTGCACTTCGGCCATCGAATAACCACGATCCACCTGCTCCAGCAGGTGACCCCGTTCGTCCGCGACCTTGACTAGAAATTCCGCCATGATTGTAACAAGTTACGATTTCAACAAGCTACGATTGCAACAGTTACGATTGCAACAATTTACGCGCTACTAATTCCAGTTTAACACCGCCCCAGCGAGCCTTCCGCATCGTCTGCGTCCTCCGTGATCAATTGGTTTGCCTTACCCCGTGTCCCCCGTGTTCTCTGTGTTGATCTTCCGCTTTTCCTCAGACATTCCTCGATCCGCAAATGCAAAACCCAAATTCACTGCCGCGCCATTCCTTCCACCACTTCCACCCCTGGGGGAGCAGCAAACTCGAAATCTGCGTCTTTGACGGCGATGTTCTCCTGCTGGTTGCTGAAGCGATACTCGGTAGTGGCCTCGTCTCCGCCCATCACCACGATGCGTGCGATTTCGCCCCCCGCAGTCACCTCCAGCAGCACCTGGTTTACTCGCTCCGCCAGGAACTTGGGCACCCCGCGCAGCACCACGTTGCCAGGTACTTTCGGCACTTCATCCGCAGCTATAGAGATTCCCTGTAACTCATTCTCCAGCTTCGTCTTGCCGAGCAAGAATGCCAGCGGCGAGCGCAGGTCGTCCAGCTTCCGCGCATCCATTCTCCGCGCCTGTCGATCCCCGGGCAGGTAGAACCACGCCGCCTTTCCATCGCTCACAAACAGCTTCTCTCTGGGAGAACGGTATTCCCACCGCATCTTGCCCGGTTTTTTTAGCCACAGGGTTCCAGTCTCGGTACGTTCCACTCCCGCCCCGCGATACGACTCGGTGAAATCGGCGCGCAGCGTCTTGATTCGGTTGTAGTGCTGGTCCACCGCCTGCGCCAGTGGATGGACGTCGGTCGCCTCCACCGCCCCGCTGGCGAGGCCACCCGTGACCAGCGCGATCCAGATGAAGCGTGCCCTTATCATGCCCTTGCCTTTGTCATGCTCATCTTCGGTTGGATGCCCCGTTGGTGCGAACACCCAATCCTGATATTGATTGTAGTGCTGTGGCAGCCGGGGGACAGCCGCGAAGCCGATTAGCTGGACAATGCACCAGCCGCGAAGCCGATCCGCGAGGGACGCCCAGCACCATGTGAGTCGCTCAACGCCCCCGGTTCCGATAAGCCGAGTACTGGTGCGTGCCGCCCGTTTTCTTCAGCCATTCGCACCGCGCCAACGTTTGCTCCAGCAGCGGGTTGTGATAAAGCACCACCACCGGCCGGGGATGTTCCGCGACCGAACGCCCCAAGTTGCCCATCACCTGACGCAGCCCCGCCTCAGGCAGCGGATTGAAAAGAAACAGCACCAGCGGCTGGTGCGGAAACTCGTAATCCCGCGCATCCGCACACACCGCTTCGAGGTCGAAACACATTTGGCTTCCGCTCTTGTACCCTGCGATGTTGGCTCGGGCAATCTCATGCAACTCCGGCACCACTTCCACCCCAATAATCTTCTGGAACGGATACTCTGCCGCCATCAGCAACGTCCGCCCTTTGCCCGACCCCAAATCCACGAACACAAACTTACTGCAGTCAACCTCAAGCGCCGCCATCAACTCATTCGCCATCAAATGATGAAAGAGCGCCGGGTCCGTGGGTTGATACGGCGACAGAAAATGTCCGAGCAGCCGCGAGCGCCAGCTCACATTCGCGCTCGTTGTATCCACCCCATGCTCCCAGTCGAACTCCACATCGCCAAAGCGTTGCCTTCGTCGCCCAGGGGTTGAGTCGCGCAAAAATTCCCAAATCTCGCGGGCGAAAGCAGCCGACGTGCGCACCCAACCGGCGCGCGCACAGCCTTCCCGCCACCACTCTCGAAGTGCTCGCGACATCCTGATCTCGTCCGCTTCCATCGCTCGCATGGTAGCAGCCGCATGCGTCGCGGGTGGATGGCCTGCTGGTGCAACAAGGCAGTCCAGATTGGGCATTGGTGAAAGAGCTCGCGGAAACGGGTTTTAGTGGAAGAGCGGCGCTTCAGCGCCGCGTAACATCGCCGTAAATCTTACGGCCTTCAGGCCCGGGAACCCCGCCCGCCTACCTGCTCCCGCTTCCCGTAGAATAAACTTCAGCAATGGATTGCTGCCCGACTGCTCCTGCTTGAACAACTTTCTCTCATCCAGACGCAATTTCCTGAAGTGCGCTGCCGTGGCGGGCGCAGGTCTGCTCACGGCCGACGCGTTCGTGCTTGAGCCCAATCACCCCATCCTCGATCGCGTGCCCCTCACCTTGCCGCGCCTCCCTGAGCGCTTTGATGGCCTCACCATCGCCCACCTCAGCGATTTTCACTACGATACCTATTTCTCGGTCTACCCCATTGCGGCAGCGGTCCGCATGGTGAATGAACTCCAGCCCGACATCGTCGTACTTACCGGCGACTTCGTCACCATGCCCGTGCTGCGGCACAAGCACATGGACCGCGATGCCGCCCGCGCCTCCCAGCCTTGCGCGGAAATCTTGCGCGGCCTGCGCTCCCGTCTCGGCGTCTATGCCGTCCTGGGCAATCACGATGAAGCGGCCGACCCCGACCTCATCTCCGACGGGTTGACTGCCGCCGGCATCCGGGTGCTGCGCAATCAGGCCGTGCCCCTCGAACGCGACGGCAGCCGCATCTGGATTGCCGGTGTCGGAGACGTCCTCCTGCTGCAGGCTCTGCCCGAAAAAGCCCTGCTCGGCATTCCCCGCGACGAGTTCGTCCTCATGCTCGCCCACGAGCCTGACTTCGCCGACTATCTCGCCAAACTTCCCGTGGACCTGCAACTCTCTGGACACTCTCACGGCGGGCAAATCCGCATTCCGTTGCTCGGCGCCCCCTGGCTTCCCGACCTGGGCAGGAAATATCCCTACGGCTGGTACCGGATCGGAAAGTTGCAGCTCTACACCAACCGCGGCATCGGCACCATCCGTATGCCCGCCCGTTGGAACTGCCCCCCGGAAGTAACGCTGTCCACGCTGCGGCGGGGCTAGCCGTCTCGGGAAAGTGACCGCCTGTTTCCGCTGCGACGCGGCTAAGCGTCTCGGTAAAGTGACCGCTTGTTTCCGCTGCGGTGCGGCGAAGCGTGTCGGGAAAGTGACCGCCTGTTTCCGCAAGGGCTGGGGGGTTGGTTTGGGTTCTGATGGAAGAGCGCGCTTTAGCGAAAGGAAGGGCGGCGGCCAAGCGTGGGGTTAGGGTCTTGGTGGAAGAGCGGCGCTTTAGCGCCGCGTAACGTCGCCCAAAATTCGAGGGCCTTTAGGCCCCGTCTGTGCCAAGCGTCTGCCCAATCCGCTCCGAGCGCACTTCCTCAAGAACGCTTCCAAAGTTGGCGCCGGGTTCCGCGGTTCCCTGATGGACCCACAGACCATCCACCTTGACCATGGACGCCCGCTGCTCGATACGCTTGATGAGTACGCCCTCGGGCTGTTCAACGGCTTCCAGCGCGCAGTCCGGCCGAAAGCCCAACCGCTCTCGCAGAGGTTTGGGTATTAGAATCCGCCCGGCTTTGTCTATCTTGAGATCCATACCATTTCCTGTCCGGTAGCGCATGGTCCTATTTCTTCTTCGGGGGTGGTGGAGGAGGAGGTGGCGGCGGTGGCGGCGGTGGTGGCAACGGCCTGCTCAGCGGAGGCCAGGTCTTGTTAAAATCATTGGTCCTCATGCGACCGAGGTTAGCCGATGCTGTTGCTGAACATAATCTTGCCACTTATCCATCGAGCGCTTATTGTTCGGGAAGCTGGTGCTGCTCTTTGAAAGGTCAGCTTCTTTCTCTTCCAGTTCGTGCAGAGTGTTAGGCGCATCGGGAGAATACATATCGCCCCAGAGCGCCTTGTACTGGTCCGCCAACCTATTCCACCGAAAATGGAGATCCGCGTAATCCGTCGAGCGCTTTTGATTCTGCTGAACCAGAGAGAAAACACTTATTGCGGCAGCCAAAAGCGCGAATGCTAATCTCATCCACTGGTACTCAGGCGGAAGCGAGGTCGCCAGGAGAGCGGTCACCGCCCCCGAAGAAAACAACAGGGTCAACCATGTGAGGACCTTCTGCTCGGTCTGGGAGCGTCCAGACAGGTCGGCAAAATAGTTCGCCCTGACCTCTGCCCCAATCCAACCCTCCCACACATCCTTCTGCTGCAACGCCGACAATTGGAGTTCCGCGACCATGGTAAAAATATACCTCCCGATCCCGCCTGGTGCTACCGAAGTTTGAAGGCGCGAGCATCAAACTGGGCGATAGTCATTGAGACTCGCGGCGGGCTGCGCCAGCGATTCGAGGTGAACCCGGAGTTCCTTGCCATGGCTGTCAGCCCACTCCCTTGCCGCCTCTCACCATCACGCCCCCGGTCACAACCAAAACCACAGCCACCGCCCCATAGAAGTAATGCGGCAAAATTACCATCCGCAGCATCACCATTTGCACCACGAGCCATCCGGCCAGTACGCATCCTTGCGCGATCACCCAACAGCCATAACCGCCGCGCCGCCTCACGGCCAACCACGCCACCCAGAAGCTCATCAAGCCAATCGCCAGTAGCAGAATTATTCCCGGAACCAGATAGGAATGGAACGAAGAGCGCGCCAGCAGGGTTTGCGGCATCTGCCACGGCTCGCCTCCCGGATGCAGAAGCATGGGAATCGCGCCCACCATCGCCGTCACGCCGAGAAACACTAGCGCGGATACGGCCACCACCCGAGCAACTCTCATTTCAATTCCGCCAGTCGCGCTCGCTCTCTCTCGACCGGCAGAATCTTCGGCGTATCCGTGCCCGGGCCGAGACGCCACAGCGTCCGGGCAATCATTCAGTACCAGACTTGTATCTCCACCACCGAGGCGAGTCGCGAATCCCCTTGCCCTCGCCAGGAAAGCCCCCCGCCCCTCTACTCGCTTGCTACCTGCCAGCCATTGTCGCCCTTGGTCAGCGCCAGCGTCACTTTCGTGGGCTCTCCGTGATAGAACGCCGCGCCATACTTGCTGATCAGCGTTGACCGGTCCCACGTATTGAAGCCCTTCACCGTCGCTCCCGCAGCATCAAATAGCTCTCCCGCCGCGGTGGTGTCCCATTTCCAACTGTAGTTCACCAGGGCGCGGTTGGGATTTACCATCGTGATCTTCGAAATCTCCACCAGTCTCCGTCGCGCCAACGGCACGCTGTAGGCTTCCGTCCCGTCTTTGTCTTTCTCTTCTTTCACTCCCGCCAATTGCTTTAGAAATGCTTCGCCCTTGGGGGTCAGGCTCACCGGAGTCTTGTATCCCACGTCTTTGCCAATCTTCAGGAATCCCATCTTCTCCAGCAGCCGGTAGTGCGGGTCGTGCGGTTTCTCTTCCACGCTGGCCTTGATGATCCCGGTGTGAAAATGGACCATCGCCGGCCCCTCGGATTCCAACGCCGCCGTGATAATCGGAGACGTCTCCTGGGTGGTGAGCACCCTGCGGCTCTGCAGCACAAAGTACGTGGCCACAGTCACAAACGAAACGATCAGGCAAATGATCAGCAGCAGCGGGACGAATGATCCCCGGCGCTCTTCCATCTCCATCTCTTGTTCAAACATGGCATCCTCCGCGAATCACCCTCGACGCACTACCAGCAGCCTCGTCAAGCTAATTCTCGCGCAGCACGTCATAGTTTGTTGTGACGTACATCACGTGTGAGTGTTCGCCAGGTCACAGAACGCGTCGAGGCACTCTTTCGTTCTTGCCTGAGGCCAGGCTGCGGTACGCCGCATCCAGCACTTCCTGGTTCTGCCAGCCCTCCACGCCAGGCACCGGAAACGCCGCCTTGCCCTCGACCGCGGCCGCAAACGCGTCCACCTGCCGGGCATACGCCAACTGGTTCCACACGCTCTCCCGCTCCACCACCACGCCCTTGCGAATGAGCTGAATCTCCACCGGCCGTTCGACTGTCAAGCCATCCTGCACGCTGAGTGTGCCCGCGTCGCCCACGATTTCCAACGGGGTCCGGTACTCCGCTCGCGTCGAAACCGTCACCGCGCCCAGCGTCCCGCGGGCGAACTTCAGCGCCAGCACCGCCGAAGCCTCCACGTCGCCGGAGTGATCGTCCGCCGCGCCCTGCGCCGCGACTTCGACCACCTCATCCTGCAGGATGAAGCGCAGCGCATCAATGCAGTGCACTCCGACATCGGCAATGGGACCGCCCCCGGCCACCGCCCGGTCATACAACCACGACCGCGCGTGTCCCAGCCCCAGGTAGGAAAATTCCGAACGCACCCACACCGGCTTGCCAATCTCTCCCGCCGCGATGCGCTCCCGCAACCGGTTGGTGCTCTGCTCAAAGCGAAAAATCTGCGCCACCCCCAGCAGCACCCTCGCGCGTTCTGCCGCCTCCACCATCTGGCGGCATTCATGCGCGTCCATCGCCATCGGCTTTTCGCACAGCACCGGCTTGCCGCACTTGATCGCCACCAGCACGTCGTGCAAGTGCGCTGCATTCGGCGTGGTCACAAACACCGCATCCACTTCCGGTGAACGGCATAGGTCCTCCACCGAATCAAACGCCAACGGCACCTCGTACTTCGCAGCCGATTCCCGTGCCCTCGCCAAATCGCGCCGCGAAAGCGCCGTCACCTTGCAGTTCTGTGCCAGCGCGAAGCCCGGCATCATCCGCTTCACTGCATGAATCCCAAATCCGGCAATCCCAAAACGAACCATGACCCGCCTGTGTACGCGCAAAATTCCCAGGCCGATGATCGACCTGCACTCTGGCACAGCCTACCATGTTGACTTCCAAACCCCGTTGATTTGTGTAGGGCGGACACTCCTGTCCGCCGCCGTTGACGTTGCTCTTTCTCCGCCGTTCTTGTGTCACTTCAGCATCACCGCCTGCCGAGCCGCAAACGACTCCCCAGCTTTCGCGTAACCTAAGTGGAGGTCGGGAGTCTGAAGAATTACGCAAGGAGAAAAATATGGAACTCATGGGAAGGGTTAGGCAAAGGCTCGGAATCCTGGCAGCTGCCGCTTTGACGTTGGCCGCTCTGGCCGCAGGGGCTGGGGCGCAAGAGGCCGCCACGGCAGGAGCGGCATTCGTCAGCACCAATGCTGCGGCCAGCAATCAGGTCTGGCAATACACTCGCGCCACCGATGGCACCCTCACCTTGCTAGGCAAGTTTTCCACCACCGGTTTGGGCAACTCCGGTGTATTGGGATCGCAGGGCGAAGTGATCCTGAACTCGACCAACAAGTATTTGTTTGTGGTGAATGCCGGAAGCAATGACATCACTTCCTTCAGCGTCAAGTCCACCGGGCTGACGGTGGTCAACAAAGTGGCCTCCGGCGGCACCAAGCCGGTGAGTCTGACCATGCATGGCAATCTGCTCTACGTTCTCAATGCCTCAGGTACTCCGAACATTACCGGCTTTACTGTCGGGGCCACCGGGGCTCTGACCCAATTGGCAAATTCCACTCGCTTGCTGAGCGCCAATACCGCCAGTCCCGCTCAAGTTGGATTTAACGCGGCTGGCACCGTGCTAGTGGTCACCGAAAAAAAGACCAATAAAATCGACACCTACACCGTGGCGAAAAGCGGCATGGCGACCGGTCCGCTGGTGCAAACCTCTGTGGGAGCCGAGCCCTTCGGCTTTGCCTTCGACTCGCGGGGCCGTCTGATGGTGTCCGAGGGTACTAACAGCACGATGTCTTCCTATTCGGTTTCGAGTGGCGGGACGCTCACCGTGATCAGCGCGTCGGTGCCTGACTTCGGCGGCGCAGCGTGCTGGGTGGTCAACACCAACAATCCCGCTTTCACCAGCCAGTATTCTTTCACCAGCAACACTGGCAGCAACAGCATCTCTGGATACCAGATCGGTAGCGACGGCAGCCTGGCGCTGCTCTCGGCCAACACCGCGACAGCCAAGGGTCCCTTGGACATGGCGTTGACTCCGGGAAGCGCCTATCTGTATGTCGTTGACGGAAAAACCGGCGAGATCGAAGGCTACTCAGTGATATCCGATGGCAGCTTGTCGAAGGTCACCACGGCCACCGGCGTTCCCGTCGGCTCGGCAGGAATGGCGGCGTACTAAAAAAGACGGGGCGGCTTACGTCTGGTGTTGGAGGTCCCTGGTAATAGGAAGTGCCCCATTTCTCGCGTTCTTTTGCGAGGAATGGGGCGCTTGGTCTTGGGATGCGGCTTGATCGTCTGCAGCGCTCCGCCCTGGATCAGGCAGCGGGCTTGAGGACGATTTTGGTCCAGCCTTTGTCGCGGGCATCGAAGTGTTTGTATGCGGCCGGGGCTTTCGCTAGTGGCAGCTCGTGGGAAACGATAATCGACGGCTTCGCTTTGCCCAAATGAATTAGGTCGCGGAGATGGCGATTGTAGAGCTTCACGTTCGCCTGACCAGAACCAATCGTCTGCCCTTTGTTCCAGAATAGGCCAAAGTCGAAAGCCATCACCCCTTTCTTGCTGAGCTTGTCGGGGCCTTTGGGATCTTCAGGAACGAACACGCCGACCACGCCGAGGATACCTGTGGGGCGGACTGCGCGCACCAGATCGTTCATCGTCATGTTGGGATGTTCTTCGCCGGATGGGTCATGGGCTTGATAGCCGACGCATTCGCAGCCCTTATCCGCCCCTTCGCCTTTGGTAAGTTCCAGGACCTGTTCCACCGCATTGCCATCGGAGTCATCGATGGCGATGGCGCCCATTTTTTCGGCTAACGCAAGGCGATCGGCAAGCCGATCCACAATCATGATTTTGCTGGCACCCTTCAACGAGGCTGACATCGCGGCCATCAGCCCGACCGGGCCGGCGCCATAGATCACAACAGACTCGCCGGGCTTGAGCTGGGCCAACTCGGTGGCGTGATAGCCGGTGGGGAAAATGTCGGAGAGCATCACGTAATCGTTTTGTTTTTCCTCGGCATCGCTGGGCAGACGAAGGCAATTGAAGTCGCCATAGGGGACGCGCAACAGTTCCGCTTGGCCGCCGGAGTAGGGCCCCATGCCGGCATACCCGTAAGCGCCCCCCGCCGTGCCCGGGTTCACCGTGAGGCAAGCGCTGGTCAGGCCGCGTTCACAGTTCTTGCAGAAACCGCAACTCACATTGAAGGGCAGGCACACCCAGTCGCCCACCTTCACCCGATCTACAGCGTTGCCAATTTCAATCACAGTTCCAAGATTTTCATGGCCGAGTACGCGGCCAGATTCCATGTCGGTGCGGCCGTCGTACATGTGCAGGTCGGAGCCGCAAATGTTCGTGCTGGTAATGCGAACCAGCACGTCGGTGGGCCGTTCGATTTTGGCGTCGGGAACTGTTTTCACGCTGACATCGTGCGGGCCGTTATAGACGAGAGCTTTCATGATTTAGAACCATCCTCTTCTTAAGATTGATCGCAACAGTCGTGATCGGAACCGTAGTCAAAAGACAGTGAACGAAACACGTGTGCGATTCCAGTTTCGCGAGGAGGCCGTGTGTGATCGGAACGATACCCGCATACAGCCGCCTACCATCAGAACGCTAAATCGGGTTCCGAGGTCACACCATACGGCGCTTGGTGTATTCCCGCTGGAGTTTGGTGGTAGTACAGAACCGTACCGCTACGCCCCCACCGAGACCGGGTCGGCGCTTATCCCGGACCGGCGCGCGACGCCTCTTTAGGGGACCGCCTCGTAGGAATTTTCGGCAGTGTGGCCTACCGCGCCGCCATCGCTCCCACCATGGATGCAAAAATCTTGAGCCCGTCCGTACCGCCCAACTCGGGTTCCGAGGCGCGCTCGGGGTGGGGCATCATTCCTAATACATTGCGTCCCGCATTGCAGATGCCGGCGATGTTTTCCAGCGAGCCGTTGGGATTCGCCTCCGCCGTGATTTGTCCATCGGGGGTGGCGTAGCGGAAGATGATGCGGTCGTCGCGGTTCAGTTCGGCCAGCGTGGCCTCGTCGCAGAAATAATTGCCGTCCATGTGGCCAATGGGAATGGTCAGGACTTCCCCCTTCTGGCAGGCGCTGGTGAACGGAGTGTCGGTGCTCTCCACCCGTACCGTCACCGACTTGCAAATATATTTCAAGCCCAGGTTGCGGGTCAGTGCGCCGGGCAGCAATCCGGATTCGCAGAGAATCTGAAAACCATTGCAGAGGCCGAGGACCAGCCCGCCTCCGTCGGCAAACTTGCGCACCGATTCCATCACAGGCGAAAACCTGGCGATGGCTCCGGTTCGCAAGTAGTCGCCATAGGAAAATCCACCTGGCACGATGATGGCATCGCAATTCTGCAGGTCGGGCGAGTCGTGCCACAGGAAGGTTGCGGGCTGGTGGGCGACTTGTTGCGCTGTCCAGTAAGCGTCGTGGTCGCAGTTGGATCCGGGGAAGATGATGACGCCGAATTTCATGATTCCTGCCCTCTCGCTGTGCTTTCCAGCAGTCTAGCACGAAGAAATAGCCGCGAAATTGATTGCGGGCGCCTCACTGGACAGTAAAGGGGACAGTTCTAGGGGAAGCGTGGGCCATACTATCCCGTTAGGCTCCGTGGGGGAGTTGAAATATTTTCGACGCTGGCCCCGGCAAGCTGCTTTTGCACTTAAATAAGTGCAGTTTTAAAATATATCAGCGTCTGGGCCAATAGAGTCAACGAGTTAGCTTTCTAAATTGTGATCACGGGCTTGAGCTGGAAGGGGCGAGCGGCGTCGCCCAAGGGAGACCAGTCGGTTCCAGATCGGCGAAACGCATCACGGCGGTCACGTAGAATGCCATTTGCTGGCCCTGTAGGGTACCAAGGAGCGCGTTCGGGGGTTCGGGGGGCATTGGAGGTCATCCGCGAGGTAGACGGGCCTTAAAAACGCTTTAAAACGCGATTTTCGTCTCTTGCATGTCTAATGTTACCAAACAGTAAATAGCTGGTTGATATTTCCCGGTCTACGGAAAGCGGGGGTGCCTAAACCGCTTGCTTCTCAAGCCAATTGGTCGCCCAAGGTTGCAGCGGCTTGCTGTTGTGAGGAGATCGAGACCCGCAGCGCCGAATATCCGGCCAGACTGGCGACGATCACATTGGCCACAATGATCGGCGTCGCGTGCAGCAGCACTCCGTAGACGATCCAACAGAGGGCGGCGACGGCCTGCACCAGACGCATCCGGTCAGGCCGCTTCACGAAATAGGACACGGCGAAGATTCCCGTCGCCACCCACCCGATGGAGTTAAGCACGCGCCGCCTCTTTGTCCACCAGCTTCAAGCCCGCAGTGGTCGCGCTGCGGATGGTCAGCGAGTCGGTGCTGACCTTGTCCCACTCCTGGATCAGGAAGCCTTGCTTCTCGAATAGCGCACGAATGCCGGTGCGGTCGAGCCCGACGATTTCTTCGAGGATCGGGATAAGGACGCCGAGCGCGTCATCGCTGAGCACGGTACGCTTGGCGATGGGCGCGATGTGCTTGTTTTCCGAAACCGCGATGGTGAAGCCGTCACGGCGGTTGATGTGCAGCATCACGTGAATGTCAGAGCTGCCGTCGCCCACGTACACGATGCGCTCGGGACCCACCTTCAAGGCATGTTGCAGGCGGTCAATGGCGGCGACCTTGCCGTATCCGGCGGTCACCTGCTCGATGGTGTCCATCTTGCCGCTGGGCAGATAGCGGAAGCGGGTGCCAAAGATGTGGTCGGCGGGGACAATGCCCTCCAGCGCTGACTGCACAATCTCCACCGGTGCCGCCGAAACCACGTAGAACTCAAACTGATGGCCCGCGATGCCCGTGGTCAAAATGCGGTAGAGGAGATTGATGTTCTCCTTCAGGCGGATGCGTTTGCCAACCTCGTAGAGCTGTTCTTTGTTAACCTGCTGAAACTCGGGGTCGTGCAGGAGGAGATAAGAAAGCTCTCCGCCCTGCTGAACCAGATTCAGCTTGGCCATTCCAGCCGCCTTGCGCTCAAACTCTTCCGAGGAAATGCCGAGTAATTCGGCGAGGACGTACCCTGAGTCGTTGAAACTCAAGGTCTGGTCGAAATCACTAGCGAAAAGGTACTGCTTTGGTGCTTGTTGCTGTGCCATAAATTATTAGATACGGGTGGGAGCGAAAATGCCGGTAAATTCGAGGTTAAAATTGTTAAGTGTAATCTTGTCAATAACTTAGGCGTCGGCTGAAGGTGGCTTCCGGGGCGATTGGGGCTGGCCGGAGGAGGCCGAAAAGCTCGAACCACCGAGGCACAGAGTGTCGCACAGGGTCGCACCGGGGTAGGGAGATGGCTAGGGCAGGAACCTTAGGACGGGGGCTTGGGGAAGGGCGCCGCATTCCTCGGCGTAACGGTAGTAAAGGCTGAGGCCCTCGAGGGCGGGGGCGTCGAGGAAGTAGTGGATGTTGGTGGTGAGGTAGGCGCGGACGATGGCTTCGGTCAGGTTCAGGCGCGGCGTCCATTCGCGGACGATGGTTTCGAGGTTCGCGGGTTCGATGCCGTGGTCGCGCGAGCGCTGGAACATGCCCACGATTTTGGCTGAACGATCTGCTTCGAGCACTGCGACGCGGAGCGCCCAAAACGCAAAAACAAAGGGCTTGCCGGTGCGAGCGATCCATTCTTCGGCCAGATCGAGAGTGTGATAACGGGCGCGGTCCACTTGCAGAGCGGGGTCGCCAATCAAGAGCGCGGCGTCATGGTTAGCGAGCATCCGCGGCAGGTCGGGAGCTGCAGACGCGTATTCGCGGGGGCCGCCCAACCACTTGGCAAATATGACCTTTAGCAAGGCGACGGAGGTGCGGGACGAAGTGTCGAGCGCGACCGTGCGAACCTGGTCCAGCGGCTTTTCACTGACCAGCAGGATGGATCGCACGGCGCGGGTGGCGGCGATGGCGACGTTGGGGATAACGGCGAGATCCGGAATGGTCGCATAGGCTGCGGCGGGGATGATTCCAATATCGGCGGCTCCCTGGCGAAGGTCCTCGGCGCACTGCGCGGGGAGGGTGTAGGCGATTTCAAAGCCGCTGCCAGCGAGGTTGTGCTCGAAATCCCACATCAGCGGGGCCGTGTTGAGGTAGGAGATTGCGGAAATACGCAGGCGCGGCATCGGCACTTTCAACGTACCACGGAGAGGCCGACAGGCAGTTTCTAGTTTCTAGTTTCAAGTTTCAAGTTTCTAGTTTCAAGTTTCTAGTTTCGAGTTTCTCGTTTCGAGTTTCGCGAACGTCCGGCCGCTCCTCTTTGGGGTGAGAGATAAGCTCAGCTAGGCAATTCCTACCAAAGCGATGTGCGCCAGTTCCTTGACAGCGATTTTGCGAGGTGGGTAGAGTCCGACTTAGATGGAGGTTTCCATGCCTCAAGCCGAAAGTGCGCTCGCCACTGTTGAACCCACCCCAAACGCGCAGGCGAAATCCACCCCAAACGAGCAGGTTGAACCCACCCCAAACCCGCAGGTGACATCCACCCCAAACTTGCGGGTGACATCTACCCCAAGCCCGCAGGTGACAACCACTCGCTCAGCTACAAAATCCCCGACTGCCAGCTCCGCGGCGATGGACTGGCTGGCACTTGCGCTGACTCCGGGACTGGGGCCAACCCGCTCCAAGAAACTGGTGGAGTACTTTGGTAGTGCCGAGGCCATCTTCCGCGCCAGCCTGACCGAACTGGAGGCGACTGGGATGAAGGCGCAGTCGGCGCAGTCGATTGCGACGGGGAAGTCGGCGGAGCTGGCGCAAGACGAGTTGGGGAAAGTTGCGGCGGCGAAGGCACAATTGGTGTCGCTGAGCGATCCTGCCTATCCTGCACAACTGAAACAAATTTACGATCCGCCGCTAGTGCTGTACGTGCGCGGGAACGTGGAGGTGCTGGCGCAACCGGGCATCGCGGTGGTGGGGACGCGGCATCCGACGCCTTACGGTTCGGGTATGGCGGAGCGGCTGTCATGCGACCTGGCGATACACGGGCTGGTCATTATCAGCGGCATGGCGCGGGGAGTGGATTCGTGCGCGCATCGGGGAGCGATTGCGGGCAAGGGAAAGACAGTCGCGGTGTTTGGCACGGGAGTGGACGTGATCTATCCCAGGGAGAACTCGCGGCTGGCAGACCAGATTCTGGGGTTGGGAGGAGCGCTGGTGTCGGAGTTTCCCATGGCGACGTTTCCGGCGCCGCAGAATTTTCCCATCCGCAATCGCATCCTGAGCGGCATGTCGGTGGGAGTGCTGGTGGTGGAAGCGGCGGAGTACAGCGGGACCAGGATCACCTCCCGATGCGCGCTGGAGCAGAACCGGGAAGTGTTTGCGGTTCCAGGCAATGTGACCAACAAAAACTCGTGGGGGCCGAACACGCTGATCAAGCAGGGAGCGAAGCTGACGGCCACCTGGGAAGACGTGTGGGAAGACCTGCCGATGCAGGTGCGGCTGGCGCTGGAGCCGCTGCAGCCTGAATCCCAGTCGGAGGGAACTGCATCTTTATTTGGAGACAACGCCGAACTCCCGCCGCACGAAAAGCAAATTCTCCGCCTGATCAAGGCCGATGAAACCATACACATTGATGAGTTGGTGGAGAAGCTGGAGGGGGAAGTGTCGCCGTCCGAAATTTTTGCCGCCCTGTTTGAATTGGAGCTGGCGGGGAAGGTGAGGCAGATGGCGGGCAAGAATTTTGTGCGGTGCTTTTAGCGGTTGGGTGTTTCGAGGTCAGTGGTTTTTAGCGGTCGTGTTTTAGCGTTCAGTGACGGAGCAAGCCGGGAACGGTGGGCCTTCCGATGTGGGGAGGGACGAGGCGGGGCGGAACGCGGGATTGCAAGCCTGGCGGCAAAATTGGAGTATCATCTGCACCTGTTGCGGGATTTGACTCGAGGAGCACAGGCAGAGCCGGCTGGGGCGTACGGGGCGCAGAGCTTGCGAATCGAAGCCAGCGGTGCATTGAAATGAAAATCCTGGGAAATCAAACTCATGGGATAGCAAACCAGTTCGGAGCAAACTTGGGGAAGCAAACTTGCCAAACCATGCTGGTTTGAAGTAAGAACAACAACGAGTTGCCAAACAGAAACTGAGGAAACATTGTCTAAAGGCTTAGTGATTGTCGAATCGCCGGCCAAGGCGAAGACCATCCAGAAGTATCTGGGGAAGGATTTCATTGTGGAGGCCTCCATCGGCCACGTGAAAGATCTGCCCAAGAGCACGCTGGGTGTGGACGTGAACAACGATTTTCAAACCGATTACGTAATTATTCCGGGCAAAGAGGCGGTCATGGCCAAGCTGAAGAGACTGGCGAAGACGGCCGACATGATCTATCTTGCGCCTGATCCGGATCGAGAAGGCGAAGCTATCGCCGCGCACCTGGCAGAGGAACTGGGCGGCGAAGCCATGAATGCGAAGGCCAAGCCGAAAGCGAAAGCCAAGGCCAAATCCAAATCGAAAAAGAAAAAAGGTGACGCAGAAGCGGCTCCCGTGGAAGCGGTTCCCGACGAAAATGCCGTCGCGGCCTTTCCCCGTATCCGCCGGGTCACGTTCAACGAAATCACGCAGAAGGCAGTGCGGGCGGCGTTTGAACATCCGCGCGACATTGACCGCGATCTGGTGGACGCGCAGCAGACCCGGCGGGTGCTGGACCGTCTGGTGGGCTACCAGGTGTCGCCGCTGTTGTGGGACAAAGTGCGTCGAGGATTGTCGGCGGGGCGGGTGCAAACGGTGGCGCTGCGGCTGATTGTGGAACGCGAGCGCGAGGTCAAGGCTTTCCAGAAAGTGGAATACTGGACCATCGACGCGGAGTTATTGGGCGGCACGCCGCCCCCGTTTGCAGCGCGTTTTCTGGGCAAGGGAGAAGAGAAGGTCGAGATCCACAATAGCGAGGAAGCGGAGAAATTGCGGGCCGCGATGGAAGCTGCCGAGTGGGTGGTGCGCTCGGTGGACAAGAAGGAACGCCGCCGCAATGCCGCTCCGCCGTTCACCACCAGCAAGCTGCAGCAGGACTCGTCGCGCAAACTGCGTTTCAGCGTGAAGCGCACCATGGTGATCGCACAGCGGTTGTACGAAGGCATCGAATTGGGCGAAGAAGGATCGGTCGGCCTGATTACCTACATGCGCACTGATTCGAACCAGGTTTCAGCCGACGCGCTGCAGGAAGTGCGGGAGTATATCGGCGGGGAATACGGGACGAAATACCTGCCGGGCTCGCCCAACGCCTACAAGGAAAAGAAGGCGGCGCAAGCGGCGCACGAAGCCATTCGTCCGACCGCGGCGGCGCGTCACCCGGAGCTGGTCAAGCCCTATCTGAAAGAAGACGAGTACAAAGTTTACAAGCTGATTTGGCAGCGTTTTGTGGCCTCGCAGATGAACCCCGCGGTGTTTGACCAAACCACGGTGGACATTCAGGCCAAAAATGGGGACGAGACCTTCCGGTTCCGAGTGACGGGATCGGTGATGAAGTTCGACGGCTTCCTGAAAGTGTATGAGGAGTCGAAAGAGGGCAAGGACGAAGAAGACGAGGAACTGAAGCACCCACTGCCGCCCCTGGAAGCGGGACAGAAGCTGACGTTGCAGGCATTGACGGCGGAGCAGCATTTCACCGAGCCGCCGCCACGATTCAACGAAGCATCGCTGGTGAAGGAGTTGGAAGAAAGCGGGATTGGGCGGCCTTCCACCTATTCGGCGATTCTGAGCACGATTCTGGAACGGCAATACGTGCTCAAAGTTGAAGGCAGATTTGCGCCCACCGAGATCGGATTTGTGGTGACCGACCTGCTGGTGGAGAACTTTGCCGATATCTTCGACGTGAAATATACGGCGCGGCTGGAAGAAGAGCTGGATGAGATTGAAGAAGGCAAGCAGAAGTGGACCGACGCGCTGGCGGAGTTTTATGAAAAATTTCTGAAGGACCTGAACTATGCGCAGACCCACATGGAAAACATCAAGCGCATGGAAAAGCCGACCGACGAGAAATGCGAACGGTGCGGCGCCCCGCTGATCATCAAGTGGGGGAAGCACGGCTCGTTTTACGCGTGCAGCACCTACGACAAGAAAAACAAAGAGAGTTGCACCTTCACCAAAGAAAATCCGATCAACCTGTCCGACCTGGACACGACGGACGTGGCGGAGACCAAGGAAGAGTTTTGCGACAATTGCGGGCGGGTGATGGTGCTGAAGCGCGGGCGCTTCGGGCAGTTCATGGCGTGCACCCTGTATCCGGATTGCAAGACCACAAGGCAGCTCGATCAGGGGCAACGAGTCCCGGACATTCCGCTGGAGGAAAAATGTCCTCAATGCGGGCGCAACCTGCTGATCAAGCACGGCCGGTTCGGCGAGTTCACTACATGCAGCGGTTACCCGGAATGCAAGTACGTGAAGCCCAATTACATTGGAGTAAAGTGTCCGGAGTGCAAGACCGGCGATCTGGTGCAGAAGAAGGCGCGGACTGGCAGCGTGTTCTATAGTTGCCTCACCTACCCGGAGTGCAAGTTTGCGTCTTCGAACAAACCGATTGCCGAGAAGTGTCCGGAATGCGGCAGCGAGTATTTGGTGGAGAAGAATTTGAAGGCGGGGCCGGTAATTGCGTGTCCGAACAAAGCGTGCGACTACGAGCGGGCGATGCCGGCGAGCGCATAGAGGGCGGGCCGTTCTGAGCCGTCCGTTTTCGTTTTTTCATCGGGGTCGTCCCAGGGGCGCCGGCGCTCGAAGGGTGGAGCGCAGGGGCCGGGGGACGACGACCGTTCCAGTGCAAGTCAAACATTCAACCGACAATAGGAGATTTCATGGCACACAAGGCAACCGCACACGATGGGGAATTGATTCTGAAGCTGTACGATCTGCGGCGCGAAGCGGAGTTGCGCAAGGCGCGGAGTTACATGGTGGCAGAGTTTTGGCCGCAGAACGCCGACGACGTGGTCAAGCTGGTCAACTCTTTTCCGGGGCAGGAGAATGCCTGGATGCGCCAGGTGCTCGGGTACTGGGACATTGCCGCATCCCTGGTGCTGCATGGCGCTTTGCATCAGGATTTGTTTCTGGAGCCGGGCTTCAGCGGGGAAATGTTTTTCATTCTGGGCAAAATTTATCCGCTGCTGAAGGAAACGCGGGGGAAGCTGAACAATGCGCAGTTGCTGGCCAACGTAGAGAAAGTGGCCACCAGCACGAAAGCCTCGCGAAAGCGCCTGGAACTATCGGTGGAGAGGGCGGCGGCGCGGAGCAAGGCGCTGGCGAAGAAGCCGGGCAAGTAATGGCTGGGGCGTCCCGAGCGAGCAAGGCGCGGGCATCTGGTATCCTGAGAGGTTAGGGAATGACATGGTGGTTTCTAATTGTGGCAGCGAGTGTGGCGGCGGTGATCTGGGTTTCGGTCGCGCTGTACTGGAAGATTCGTCACCACATGAGCGAGTCGCAGAGCGAGAAAACCACCGCTGAAAGCAGCGGCGAAGGACCCGGAGCGGCGCCTCCGCACAACGGAGCAGATCGCCGGTAGCATGCCGCCAGCCTTGCGCGGGAGGAAGTCATGGCCAGAGTAGCAACGCAGACAGCCGGAGTGATTCAGGGACGGACTGCGGAGTGGGTTCGGCAATCAGCCATTGTGGTGGGCGCGACATTATTCGTCGCGGTGTGTGCGCGGATCACGGTGCCGCTGCCGTTTACACCGGTGCCGCTGACTTTGCAGAACTTCGCTGTGCTGGCGGTGGGCATGGCACTGGGATGGAGGCGGGGATTTGCGGCGCTGGCCTTGTATCTGGCCGAAGGCGCGGCCGGGCTGCCGGTATTTAATCCGCTGGGGCCGGGCGGAGTGGCGCAGTTGCTGGGCCCGACGGGTGGATTTCTGATGGCGTATCCGCTGGTGGCAGCGGCTGCGGGATGGATTTACCAAAGCGGTCGGGCCGGCTTTCTGCGGGCAGTTTCGGCGGGAGTGGTGGCGGAGGCGGTTTTGTTCGCCGGGGGATTAGGTTGGCTGGCGATGCTGACACACTCGATAGCGCAGGCGATACGATTGGGTCTTTCCTGGTTCATCTTTGCGGAAGTGATCAAGATCATGATGGCGGCAGGATGGGCGCCGCAGCTGCGGCGTTGGACGGGAACACGAGGCTGAGCAAGCGGCAGGCTCTGCGCTAATTCTTCTTGCAACATTAATTCTTCTTTCAACATTCGGAGTGACGTACATTTCATGAGTAGTTCTGTTTCCACCCAAACCAGAGAAATCAAGATTGCGCACAGTCCGGATTCGGACGACGCGTTTATGTTTTACGGCCTCGCGACCAACAAGATTCGCGTGCCCGGGCTGCGTTTTCAGCACACGTTGTGCGACATCGAGACCCTGAACCGGCAAGCGCAGGAAGGCGTGTACGACGTGACGGCAGTGTCGTTTCATGCCTATCCCTACATCCAGCAGAATTATGCGTTGATGGCCTGCGGGGGCAGCGTGGGGGAGGGCTACGGGCCGATGATTGTGGCGCGCTCGGCGTTGAGCCTCGACGAAATCAAGCGGAAACGGATTGCGATTCCGGGCACTTTGACCACGGCGTACCTGACGCTCAAGCTGTTCGCGCCCGAGATCGAGGTCGAGGTGGTGCCGTTTGATCAGATTATTCCGCAGGTGCTGGCGGGGAAATTCGAAGCCGGGCTGATTATTCACGAAGGGCAATTGACCTATGCGAATTCGGGACTGCGCCGCATCGTGGATCTGGGCAAGTGGTGGCAGGAAACGCGGGGCTTGCCGCTGCCGTTGGGAGGCAATGCGATCCGCCGCAGTCTGGGGCCGGAGTTGATGGCGACGGTGACGCGAGCGCTGCGTGACAGCATTCAGCATGGCCTGGAGCATCGCGAAGAAGCGTTGCAGTACGCGATGCAGTTTGCGCGCGATCTGGAGCCGCAGATGGCGGACAAGTTTGTGGGGATGTATGTGAATGAGCGGACGCTCGACTATGGCGCGGATGGGCGGGAAGCAGTCTGCGTGCTGCTGGACCAGGGCTACAAGGCAGGCTGGATCACGGTGGAGCCGAAAGTGGAGTGGATCGGAATTTAGTTAGAGAGGGTGGGCAGGACTTCGCGCAGCCAGGCGGCTTCGCTTTCGCGCAGTTCTCGGAGGCGGCCTGCGAAGAAGTGGTCGGCGCCTTCGATGAGGACGAGCTGCTTGGGCTCGGGCAGGGAATTCACCAACGTTTCCAGCTTGGTGCGCGGGCTGAATGGATCGCGGGCGCCGCTGACAAAGAGCTTGGGCTTGGTGCAGGTCTGCAGGAAATCAAAATTGTACGTGCGGTCGTCCACAGGGGCGACGGGAGTGCCGAGGCCGATCAAGGCTTGCACCCGATGGTCAGGGGCGGAGGCGCGCAGGCCCACAGCGGCGCCGAAGGAAAATCCAGCAAAAATGATGGGGAGGTGGAACTGGGCGTGGAGCCAGTCGAGTGCGGTGCGGACGTCGTCCACTTCGCCGGGACCGTCGCCGTGCTCGCCTTCACTCAAGCCAGTTCCCCGAAAATTGAAGCGCAGCACCGGGAAGCCGAAGCCGTTGAGTGCTTTCATGGTGTGGAAGACGACTTTGTTATGCAGCGAGCCGCCGAACAGCGGGTGGGGGTGGCAGACCAGCGCGGCGTGGGTGGCGGTAGGCACGCCGGAGTTCAGCAGGGCTTCGAGCCTGCCGGCGGGGCCGTTGAGGAAGAGCGAAGAGATGGAAGAGTTGGTCAGCTCCACGACATTCAGAATACCGCATGGAGGGAAAGGCATTCACCACGAAGGACACAGGGTAAAGCGATTGACCACGGAGGACGCGGGGGACGCTGGGTAAAGCATTGGAACTGACTGCTGCGGCGCTTCTGTGGCATTCTTTCTTCATGGATGTTTTCGCGCTAACCCGGCGGTTGATCGATATCGAGTCCATCTCTGGTAATGAGGCGGCGGTGGGAGACTGCTTGTGCGCGGAACTAGCGTGGTTGGGTTTTGAGGCGCGGAAGATGCCGGTAGAGGGGACGCGATTCAATGTGTGGGCGACCTGGCCGGGATTTGCGGAGCCTGCGGTGGTGTTCTCCACCCACATGGACACGGTGCCGCCGTTCATTCAGTCGGGGGAAGATGAGCAGAATATTTACGGGCGCGGGGCGTGCGATGCCAAGGGCATCATCGCGGCCCAGATTGCCGCGGCGGTGAGGCTGTGCGAAGCAGGCATCCAGGTGGGATTGTTGTTTGTAGTGGGCGAGGAGCGCGACTCTCTGGGCGCGAAGGTCGCGAACACGCAGGCGGCCGGCTCGAAGTTCTTGATCAATGGCGAGCCGACGGAGAATCGAGTGGCGGTTGCATCCAAGGGCGCGCTGCGGGTGGAAGTGACGGCAACGGGAAAGATGGCACATTCGGCGTATCCGGAACTGGGGGAGTCGGCGATTGACAAACTGGTGGAAGCGCTGCATCGGCTGCGCGCGATGAAGCTGCCGGAGAATGCGGAGGTTGGGCCGTGTACGCTGAACATCGGAGTGATCGAGGGCGGACGAGCCCCAAACGTGATTCCGGATTTCGCCAAGGCGCAATTGCTGTACCGGCTGGTGGGGCCGGCGGAAGAATTGCGGCGGGAGATTAAGCAGTGCGTGGGGGCGCTGGCTGAAGTGCAGTTTACGCTGGAGATTCCGTTCATTCGACTGGGCACGTTTGCGGGAATTGCAACCATGACCGCGGCGTTCACCACGGACATTCCCGCGCTGAGCAATTGGGGAGAACCGATTCTGCTGGGGCCGGGGTCCATCCACGTTGCGCACACGGAAGGGGAGTATGTTGAGAAGGCGCAACTGACGGAAGCGGTGGAGCTGTACTGCAGGATGGCGCAGTCACTAAGCTAAAAATCTTGAGCTAAAAATCTCGAGCTGAGAATCTCGACCGGAAAATCGAGATAAATATCTCGAGCTGAAGATCCTCAACCGAAAATTTGAGTCGTTTCATCTAAGAATCACCCTATGTCCTCCAATTCGCTTTCGCAGGCTTCTTCTTCGTATCTTCGTTCCGCAATGCATCAGCCCATCCACTGGTTTGAGTGGGGCGAAGAGGCGTTCGCGGCGGCGAAAAGCGGCAACAAGCCCATCCTGCTGGATATCGGCGCGGTGTGGTGTCACTGGTGCCACGTGATGGATCGGGAGTCTTATGAAGATCCGGAGTTGGCGGCGATTGTGAACGAGCATTTTGTGGCGGTGAAAGTGGACCGCGACGAGCGTCCTGACATTGATGCGCGATACCAGGCGGCGGTGAGCGCGATCTCAGGGCAGGGAGGGTGGCCGCTGACGGGCTTCCTGACTCCCGATGGGAGGCCTTTTTTTGGCGGGACTTATTTTCCGCCCGACGACCGCTACGGCCGCCGCAGCTTCAAGAAGGTTTTGCTGGCGCTGGCGCAGGCCTACCGCGAGAAGCCGGACGAAATATTGGAGCAGGCGGCGAGTGTCACCAGTGCGATTGCGCAGGCGGAGACGTTTGCGGGGCGCAGCGGGACAGTGTCGGCGCGCGCGGTGGACGCCCTTATAAACTCGGCGCGGAAGATGTTCGATCCGCAAAACGGCGGCTTCGGCCATGCGCCGAAATTTCCTCATCCCGCAGCGCTTGATTTGCTGGCGGACCACTATGCCCGGAGCGGCGACAAAGAAATCGAAAGCATGGTGGTCACCACGCTGGAGCGTATGGCCGAGGGTGGCATGTACGACCATTTGGCGGGCGGATTCCATCGTTACTCGGTGGATGAGCGCTGGGCGGTGCCGCACTTCGAGAAGATGTCTTACGACAACTCGGAGCTGCTGAAGAACTACGTGCACGCGTATCAGGCGACGAACAACGAGTTCTTCAGCTTCATCGCGCGCGACGTCATTCGCTGGATGAATGACTGGCTGACTGCGGGGCCATCGGGCGGCTTTTATGCTTCGCAAGATGCGGACTACTCGCTGGATGACGATGGCGACTATTTCACCTGGACCAAAGCGGAAGCGGAGGCGGTGCTGAGTGCCGACGAAGCGGCGGTAGCTGGTATGTATTTCGGAATCAAGGAAGTGGGCGAGATGCACCACAATCCTGCCAAGAATGTGTTGCATGTGGATGCGAAGGTCGGCGACATTGCTTCGCGGTTGAAGATGGCGGAGCCGGAAGTAGAAGGACTGCTGGAGAGTGCGGAGTCTAAGATGCTGGCGGCGCGGTTAAAGCGGCCCACGCCCTTCGTGGACAAGACCATTTACGCGGGTTGGAATGCGCTGTGCGTCTCGGCTTACCTGGAGGCGGCCAAGGTGCTGTCACTCAATGCGGTTCGCTCGTTCGCACTGTTATCGCTGGACCGGCAGTTGGCGGAGGCGTGGCAATCTGAGCGAGGACTGCTGCACGTGATTGCGTATTCTGACCTCGGGGCCAAGCCTCGCGCCATTCCGGGAGTGCTCGACGACTATGCGTTCTCGGCAATTGCCTGCCTCGATGCCTACGAGGCGACAGGCGAGTTTCGCTACTTTGAATTCGCCAAGGCGATGACCGACCTGATGATCGCGAAGTTCTTCGATCCGGTTTCGGGGGGATTCTTCGATACCGAACAGCAGGACGAAGCGTCTGCGCTGGGCGTGCTGGCGACACGGCGCAAGCCGTTTCAGGATTCGCCGACTCCGGCAGGGAATTCCGCTGCCGCCATAGCGCTGCTGCGGCTGCACGCCTACACCGGGGAGGCTGGGTATCGCGACAAAGCGGAAGAAACGCTGGAGGCGATTGCGGGAGTGGTGGAACAGTATGGAATTTTCGCGGCGACCTGGGGCATTGCTGCGCAACACTATTTGCAGCCGCACACTCAGGTGGTGGTGGTGGGGACGGACGAGCTTGCCGGTGCGCTCTATGCCGCAGCCGTGGCATCGCTGGACCTAAACAAGGCAGTGATCAAATACGAGAGCATCGAAGAAAAGTTGCCGCCGGCGTTGGCCGAGAGCATTGGCAATTTGCCAGAATTGAAGTTGGGGAAATCCCTTGCGGTAGTGTGCTCGGGATTCACCTGCCAGCCTCCGATTTACGATGCGGAGAGACTGGGGCAGTTTTTGCGGGCCGCCAAGACGGCCGCAGGCAACTGAAGCGGTGGTTCGGTTCGAGGAGTGGGGGCGCGCCCGTGTGCTACGCTCCGGCGCTAACATTCCGGAACGGAGTGTATGTAGGCGCGCATCATCTTGACCTCGCCGTCTTTTTCGTCCAGATCGTGAAGCAAGATATCGCGGAGGGAGACCATGCCGAGCAGTTGCTTGCCTCGGCAAACGGGAAGATGGCGGAAGCCGTGGTGCTGCATTAGCGCCATGCAGGAACAAACGTCCTGGTCGGGCTCAACGGTAAAGGGATTGGCAGTCATGACGTCGGCGATGCGAGTGGCTGCGGCATTGCGGCCTTCCACTACGACGCGCTTCATCAGATCGCGTTCTGAAAAGACTCCCACCAGCAAGCCGTCCCGCAAAACGGGGACCGCACCGATGTTGCGGTCCACCATGGCTAGAGCAACGTCAAGGACAGACTGTTCCGCGTCGGCGCGGTAGGTGTCCTGGTTCTTGATCAGGTCATAAACTTGCATCGCGCAATCTCCCGGGCATGGCTTGGGGTGGATGGATTTGGTTCAGCGCCGAACCGCCCCTGCGGCGCGAGTATATGCCTAAACTAGCCGCGAGGAAAGCCCAAACTTCGATCGGGCGCGGTCTCCTTGTTGGTCGCCGCCAGGGCCGGTGGTTGGCCCAGTTCGATCACATAGGAGCAGGCCGCCAGAAAAGGGGGAAGGGCCGAGTGGGAGCGGGTGGTCAGGATAAGGTTGTAGTCGTTCGACTCGGGAAGGCTCTCGAGGACGGAGGCTTCGGCCTTGGGTTGCACCAGAGCCAGGTATTCGAGGAAGCGGTATAACTCTTCGCCAGCGTTGCATCCTGCTGCGAGGAATGAGACTTGCACGTCTTCATTCGCGAAATGCCAGGCTGTGGACGCGGCCAATTGCACCGCGGCTTCGTAGCTGGCCGCGGGTACCGAGCCGGGAGCGGGGTTATCGAACACGATACGCAAGCGGGGCTCGTCTTCGCGGCTGAATTCCCGCACTTTGAGTGAACCGGACTTGGCCGAGGCTTTCCAATCCACATGCCGCGCCGAGTCTTCGGGCAAGTACTCGCGGATGCGATACAAGTCATAGCCGCGGCCGCGGGTGAAAGTCTCAAACTCGCCCGTAATCATAGGCAGCACATCCACCAGTTCCCGGGCCGCATCGACCGCCGGATAGACGACAATCTCGCGGGCCAACTCCACGCGGCGGGTCTTGGTGACAAAAGCAAAGGGGAAGCGGGTGGCCAGG
The DNA here is from genome assembly GCA_025360645.1 of Acidobacteriaceae bacterium. Lineage (GTDB taxonomy): Bacteria > Acidobacteriota > Terriglobia > Terriglobales > Acidobacteriaceae > JANYBT01. The sequence continues at coordinate 77,053 of JANYBT010000044.1, forward strand.
CCGAAGCCGGTCTCGCGATAGCGTCCCCGACTCGCGAACTTCAATTCCAACTCGGCACGCAGTTCCTGCTGGGGAGCCAAAAAAAGGAAGTAGGCGGTCTGTTGAAAAATGCTGAGGTCTTTTTTGAGCGGACTCTTGCGCTTCCAAACGGACTGGGGGGCGCGCATGGCCGAGACACGAACGGAGAAGGAGGGCCGCCAGCGGCTGAGGTTGCGGAGAATCAAGCGGGCCGGAACCATGCGACCGGCAAACACATGTTCGGGCACGCGCACGTCGAGCTCGAGATCGCGTAATACCTGGGCGGAGGCAAATCCGGACACGACAATGGCCGCCAGCATGACGGCCACTACGATGTAAAGCAGATTGTTGCCGGTGTTGAGAGCGGCGATGCCGAGCACCACGGTAAGCAGGACGTAGACGATGCCGGGAAAAGTGACGTCATAGTCGAAGGCGTTGCGCATGCGCTCGGCAAAGACGCGGCGTGCCAGGTAGGGAATGGTGGTGAGGCCAACGATGGTGGCCAGCAAGAGCGCCCCGGAGGCCAGCCCGATGGTGGCGTAGAGATTGCCCGCTTCCCTGGCCACGGTCGAAAACAGAGCTGAGGTGAAGGCCAGGCCGAGTCCGAGTAAGGCCAGGACAAAGCGCAGCCAAACCTCTGGAATATTGAGGTGCAGCCGGGATTTGAGGCTTCCGGACATAGTGGGGCCTGCTTCCAGTGTACGAGGACGCGTAGATTACGCAATCAGGAATTGCGACGGCGGCGCCACCACAGAAAAAACACCAAGGCAATGCCTGCGAGCACCGCCGCCAAGTTCAGATGCTTCATCAGATGGACCAGGTAGTCCCAATGGGCGCCGAAGAAATATCCCAGGGAAGCAATGGTGGTGACCCAGAGGGCGGCGCCGAGAAAATTAAACAGAACAAAAGCGCGCCAAGGCATCTGCAAGACGCCGGCGAGCGGACCGGCGATGATCCTCATGCCGAAAATGAACCGTGAGAAGAAGACGGTAGGGGAGCCGTAGCGACGGAAGAGGTCCTCTCCGTGCGCGATGGTGTCCGGCTGGATGCGAAAGAAATTGCGATAGCGCTCGAGCAAGGGGCGGCCGCCACGCCGTCCGATGGCATAGCCGAGGTTGTCTCCCAGGGTGGCGGCGACAGTGGCGACCACAATGATCCATCCCAAGTGCAGGTGCCGCTCGGAGAATGCGAGGAAGCCGGCCAGCAACAAGATGGTTTCGCCGGGGACTGGAATGCCTGAGTTCTCCAGCAGGAGAGTTGCGGCGAGGGCCCAATAGCCGTAGTGGACCAGGAAATCGCGCAGGGTCTGGAGAAGGTTGTGTGCCATGAGGCGCGGTTAGACTGGGCTGGCTCCGCGGTCGGCAGTTAGAAACTCCACCACCAGCTGGTTGAATTCCGTCTGCGCTTCTTCGTACGGCAAGTGTCCGACACCTGGCATGATGACCAACTTGCCATGCGCGAAGTGGCGCGCCAATGGCAGCGCCGATTCCGCCCAGACCGCCCGGTCCTCGCTTCCCCAGATCAATAGAGTAGGGTAGCGACCGATGGCGGGAAGGACACTTTTTAACGCGTCCATTTCCTGGCTCCAGACTTTGGCGATGCGCAAGCCAGATTCAAATAATCCGGGCATTCGAGTGGGCGCGCGATAACCAGACAGCGCATCAGCCGGGATTCTCCGCTTATCGCCAAACAGCCGCTTGACCCACATATTCTGGAAACTGACTGGACGGGCCGCGGTATTCAGGAAAAGAAACTGACCGAGGCGGCTGCCCAGGGCGTGTCCCAACCAGCGCCCGCGCGAGGAATATGGATTGGCGGGGGCCACGAGGATGAGCCGGTGTAGTCGCGGATCAGAACGCTCTACCGACAAGGCAGCCAACATCATCGCCACCGCGCCGCCGTGGGATGTCCCGAGGAGATCGAATGAAGTCCAACCCATCTGGTCGACAAACTGCAAGAGGCGGTCGGCCTGGGCGCGCAAGGTGACGTCGAGATCGGTCGGCCGGTCGGAGAAGCCCGCGCCGAGTAAGTCCGGCGCACAGACGGTAGCATACTGCGCGAGCACGGGAATGGCGAAGCGCCAGGAAAACGAGTATCCCATCAAGCCGTGCACCAGCAGCAGTGGAGGGCCGGAGCCGGCGCGCAGGTAGCGCATGCGGGAGCCGTCAATGGTGGTCCAACACTCTTCCACGGCGGGAGCGGTTGAGGATGGATCACGGGAAATTAGGGAGGGCGAGGAAATCTTGGCGGCTTGCTTCAACGAGGACAACTCAGGTTCTCCGCAATGAGTCTAAATGAGTGATATTGCGTCTGTCGTTCCCCTTCAAGGTGGGGAGATTCCGTGCTCCCCCTTTTTCATTCTCGGGCGGACGTTATCGTCCCAGCATTCGGGCGGCGATGCTGGTCATGGCGGAATCTTTGGCGCGTTTCTTGCCCAGCAACTTTCGCAGCAGCTTCATAGCTTTGTCCACGTGCTTTTCCTGCAGGATGAAGGGCGGAAGGAAGCGCAGCACGGTATCTTGGGTGCTATTGAACAAGACGCCCTCGGCCAGCGCCTTTTCCACGATGGGCCGTGCCGGGACTTCCAGCGCCAGGCCTTGAATGAAGCCGCGGCCGCGCACTTCCACCACGCCCGCGCAGTTGTCCGCGATGTCCTTCAACTCGTGTTGCAGATAGGCGCCCACGGTGCGCACGTTCGCGAGCAAATTTTCTTCTTCGACAATGGCCAAATACTCCAGGCCGACGCGGCAGGCCAGGGGACCTCCGCCAAAAGTTGTCCCATGCTGGCCGGGGGAAATGGCGGAAGCGAAGGATTCTTTGGTGAGGAACGCGCCCAGCGGCACGCCCGCGGCAATCGGTTTAGCGATGGTCACCATATCGGGGACGACGGCGAGGGTCTGGAAGGCGAAGAAGTTTCCGGTCCGGCCCAAGCCGCATTGGATCTCATCAAAGATCAGCGCGGCCTGGAACTGATCGGCGAGCGCTCTGCACTCCCGCAGAAATTCCAAAGAGCATTCCAGGATGCCGCCCTCGCCGTAGATCGGTTCGAGCACGATGGCGCAGGTGTTGGCGTTGACCGTGTTGCGCAAGGCTTCGATGCTGTTTTGGGGGACGAAAGTGACGTCGGGCAAGAGCGGCTCGAACCCCTTGCGGTATTTGTCCTGGCCCGTGAGCGACATGGCGCCGTAACTGCGTCCGTGGTAGGAGCCTTCGAGAGCCACCAACTGGGACTTGGCATCGCCGCCTGCCTTGTGGCCGGCGAGGCGGGCGAGTTTCAGCGCGCCCTCTACGGCTTCGGTGCCGCTGTTGGAAAAGAAAACGCGATGCATGCCGGAGAGCTGGCACAAGCGTTCCGCCAAGCGACCCTGGTATTCGTTGTAGTACAGGTTGGAGACGTGGATGAGCTTGGCAGACTGCTCTCGAATGGCCTTGACGATGCGCGGGTGGGAGTGGCCCAGGGCGTTCACTCCCAGTCCAGCCACCAAGTCGAGGTACTTGCGGCCATCGAAGTCGTAGAGATAGACATCTTTGCCGCGCTCGAAAGCGACGGGATACCGGTTGTAGGTGGGAAGCAGAAAATTTTTCTCAAGCTGAACAATTTCGTCGTAGCGGGACATGGGTAGATTGTAAACGGTGCCAGTGCGGCTGGGAGCTGGGAAAGGGGACGGGATGCTGCGCTCGGGACCCGTCGAGAGGTGATTTGCCGAGAATGAGGGGTCGGTGGGTCAAAGCTAGGCGGAGGGTGGCGGCGAAGACCCCGGTTTCCTTCATACCAAATACGGGAGAAACCTCCCGATTCGCATAGTCGGTATACCATGTCGGCTCTATACTTATGGAAGTTGTTCCAAAGTATGGACTTACGGGAGCCTAAGCGACTGGCGAGGTGGCAATGAAGTTGCATCTATCTTTATGGGAGCGTCTGACTTTACCGCCCCTGTTGCTGCCATCTGAGTCCATGAACAAGGAATACCGAGTCCGATTTACGGCGGCTCTGCTCGCTCTCGTGACGCTGGGAGCAACGGTATTCGCGTTTATCAACTATCGCAAGGAGAAGGAATTTCAAGTTCCTTACGATGGGGTGTGGTGGGTGGAGGTTCGGGGTCACGCGCTTCTGGCCAAGCGCGTGGACCCTTCTGGTCCCGGCGAACGAGCTGGCATCAAGACTGCCGACGAGTTGATGAAGGTGAACGACCGCGACGTGCCCAACACTCCGGCACTGGTTCGCCAGCTCTACTACGCGGGCCCGTGGTCGAAAGTGACCTATTCGCTGGTGCGGCATAACGTGCCGGTGGACATCCCGGTGATCCTGACGCCGGTGGAACGTCCGCTGAACAATTTTCTACGCTTCATCGCACTGATTTATCTGGGCATCGGCCTCTACGTGCTGATGCGCCGGTGGACCGCGACAGGTTCCACGCACTTCTATATCTTCTGCCTGGTGTCGTTCGTCTTCTACGCGTTCAAGTACACCGGGAAGTTGAATGAATTCGACTGGATTATTTATTGGGGAAACGTGAGCGCGTGGCTGTTGCAGCCCGCCCTGTTCCTGCACTTCGTGCTGACGTTTCCGGAGCGCCGTCCGTGGCTGGAGCAGCGGCGCTGGGCGGTGGCGGGGCTGTATGTGCCGGCCGCAGTGCTCTTGCTGGTGCATGTGATGGTGTTTCGTTGGGAGCCCGCCAGCGAGGACCTGCGGTGGAACCTCGACCGACTGCAGATGGTTTATCTGGCAGGCTATTTTGTGCTGGCCGCCGCGCTGCTATGGGACAGCTACTCTCGCGCCACCAAGCCCATCCTGCGGCAGCAGTTGAAGTGGGTCACGCGGGGGACGATCCTGGCGGTCGCTCCGTTCACGCTGTTCTACGTTCTTCCGTATCTTTCCGGAGCGCTGCCCACCACGGCGATGAAGATTTCCGTGCTGTCGCTGGGTATTCTGCCGCTGACGTTTGGCTATGCCATTTTCCGCTACAGATTGATGGACGTCGATCTGATCTTCAAGCGCGGCATGGCGTACACGCTGGCGGCCGCCGCAGTGGTGGGATTGTATTTCGCGCTGGTGGCCAGCATCGCGGAAATGGTGCACGCCCGCGCCCCCAGCTACGGGCCCGCCGGTCTGATCCTGGCCATGGTGGTGGCTGCGTTGCTGTTCGATCCGGTGCGCAAGTGGATCCAGGATCGGCTCGACCAGTTCTTTTACCGCAATCGCTACGACTATCGCCGGACCCTGGTGGGATTTGGCCGTGAGTTGAGCGCGGAAATCGATCTCGACAAGATGTTGACCTCGGTGGTGGATCGTCTGTCGAGGACTTTGCTGGTGGACCGGATCGCGATTTTTCTGGCCGCGGGAGATGGACCGGGGTTCACGCTGGCCAAATCTTTCGGAATGGCGCAGACGTCGGGCCTGGACTTGAGTTTTCTATCTGCGCAGCGCCCCGAGATCGGCGAAGGCCATTTGTTTTTTGACAACACTCATCAGGTCCCCAAGGAGACGGAGGCTGCGCAGGACGCGATCGCGCGCCTGGACTTCAACTATTACATCCCGTGCGGCGCGCGCCAGAAGAACATTGCGTTTCTGGGCCTGGGCAAGACCATGGAGGGCGACTTCCTCTCGAGCGAAGATGTGGAACTCCTGGAGACGCTCTCGGGCTATATCGGCATCGCCATTCAAAACGCGCGCCTGTATGCCTCGCTGGAACAAAAAGTGGCCGAGTACGAACGCCTGAAAGACTTCAACGAAAACATTGTGGAGTCTATCAACGTGGGTGTGCTGGCGGTGGACCTGGAAGATCGGATCGAGTCGTGGAACTCGCAGATGGAAGTGATGTACGCTTTGCCGCGCTGGCAGGCAGTCACGCGTCCTTTGAGTGAGGTGTTTCCGGCCGCCTTTGTGGAGGAGTTTTACCGGGTGCGGCAAAGCCCCGGCATTCACAACCTTTACAAGTTTCGGCTGGGGACGCGGGGCGGGGAGAGTCGCATCGTCAATGTTGCCATCGCTCCGCTGGTCAGCCGCAAGTTCCAGGTGGTGGGGCGGCTGATCATCATGGACGACATCACTTCGCGGATTGAACTGGAAGCACAACTGTCGCAAGCCGACAAGTTGAGTTCGATCGGATTGCTGGCGGCGGGCGTGGCGCATGAAGTGAACACTCCGCTGGCGGTCATCTCCTCCTATGCGCAGATGCTTTCCAAGCAATTGCAGGGCGATCCGCAGAAGGCCCCCCTTCTGGAAAAAATCACCAAGCAAACGTTCCGCGCCAGTGAGATTGTCAACAACCTGCTGAATTTCTCGCGGACCAGCGGCACCGAGTTTACGGCGGTGCAATTGAACCGCGTGATCGTGGACACGCTGGCATTGCTGGAGCACCAGTTCAAAGTGAGCGGCATCCAGGTGCAGGATGAGCTGGCGGCGGACCTGCCTCCCATCCACGGCAACCCAGGCCGTTTGCAGCAGGTGTTCCTCAACTTATTTCTCAACGCCAAAGACGCGATGAGTGGCGGCGGCACTTTGCGCGTAGTGACAATGAATGGGGACAAGGTTTCGGTGCGGGTGTCCGATACCGGCAGTGGCATTGCGCAGGAGCACATCCAGCGCATCTACGACCCCTTCTTCACGACCAAGACGGCGCCGCCGGCGGGGCAGAATCGCGGCACCGGGCTGGGGCTTTCGGTGAGCTACGGGATTATTCAGGAACATGCGGGCAAGATCCGGGTGGAGAGCCGGGCGGGAGAAGGAACGACTTTCACCCTTGATTTCCCGCTCAGCAGGAAGTCGGTCAATGTCTGAGGCGGCCGTGATTTCGAACCGTTCCGAGCAGGAGGAGAATTCTCCGGCGCACGGCCGCGTCCTGATCATTGACGACGAAGCGGGCATTCGCGAGTCGCTGCAGGCGCTGCTGGAAATCGAAGGCTACCGGGTGGAGACCGCGAGCACCGGCACAGAGGGCATCGCCAAGGCGGGAACTCAGAACTACGACGTGGTGCTGCTCGATCTGGCCTTGCCTGACCGCAACGGGATGGATGTGCTGGCGGAATTGCGCAGCCTGGATCCGCGGCAGGCGGTCATCATGATCACGGCGTACGGGACGGTGGAGAACGCAGTTCGGGCCATCCAGTTCGGAGCCGCCAACTTCATTCAGAAGCCCTGGGACAATGAAAAGCTGCTGGCCGATGTGCGCGCCACGGTAGGACGCAGCCGTGCCGAGGAAGAGAACGTACAGCTCAAGCGCGCTCTCAAGCAGCGCTACAATTTCGAAAACATCGTGGGCAAGAGCGAGCCCATGCTGAAAATCTTCGACTTGATCGCGCAGGTTGCGCCCTCGCGTTCCACCATCCTGTTGCAGGGCGAGAGTGGGACCGGCAAGGAACTGATCGCGAAAGCGATCCACACAAATTCCAACCGCAAAGACCGGTCGTTTGTGCCAGTGAACACGGGCTCGATGCCCGCCGATCTGCTGGAGTCGATGCTGTTTGGGCACGTCAAAGGCGCGTTCACCAGCGCGATCGCTTCTAAGAAAGGCCTGTTCGAAGTGGCGGACCGCGGCACTCTGTTTCTGGATGAAATCGGCACCATGAGCATGGAGACGCAGGCGAAGATTCTGCGGGTGCTGCAGGACCGCCGCTTCATGCACTTGGGCGGAGTGCAGGAAATCCAGGTGGACGTGCGCATCATCGCGGCTACGAATGTGGATCTGCGCCAGCAGGTGAAGGAAGGAAAGTTTCGCGAGGACTTGTTCTACCGCCTGAATGTCATCAGCATCGATCTGCCGCCGCTGCGCCAGCGCAAGGAAGATATACCGCTGCTGGTGGAGTTCTTTCTGAAGCGCTACGCCGAGGAGAATGAACGCCCGCCGCAGAGAATTGCGACCGAAGCGTTGCGGCTGTTGTTGAACCACGCGTGGCCCGGCAACGTGCGGGAGTTGGAAAATGTGATTGAACGCGCGGTAGTGCTTTCTTCGGGCACCGGGATTGGCGTGGATCTGTTGCCGGATCTCATCTCCGGGCGGGGTACGCCTTTTCCGGTGCTGGATCATCGGCCCGATGCGTCGCTGTTCGACATCCTGGAGCAATGCGAGCGCCACATTGTCAGCGACATGTTGGAGAAATGCAGCTGGAACCAGACTGAGGCCGCCGAACGATTCCATGTGCCGCTCTCCACTCTCAATCAGAAAATCAAGCGGCTCAATATAGAAATCAAGAAGAAGGGCAGAGAGTAGCGCAAGCGTCACCCTTCAGCTTGTATCGCGCAGAGGAATACAGCCTCCCTCCTGGACCATCCCCGCACTTTGCTCCTTTTCGGGAGTCTTCTTGGCGCAATTGCGCATGACCATCCCACCGGTTTGTACTTCACGCCGAGCGACCACTGCGGCTGCTATGATTAACAACCAACAAACCAGGCAGAGGGGGAAGAGTGCCATCTTTTGGGGAAGGGCTGAAAAAAGAGCGGGAGTCGCGAGGTATCACGCTCGACCAAGTCTCGATCTCCACGAAGGTCAGCACCCGCCTGCTCCGCGCTCTGGAGGAAGAACAGTTTGATCAGCTTCCGGGCGGTGTTTTCAATAGGGGCTTTGTACGGGCATACTCGAGCTATCTGGGTCTGGACGCTCAGACGTGGGTCGCCGCATACATGGAGGCCGCCGGAGAAGAACGCCCTCCGCAGCAGGACGTCCTGGTGCAATCGACGTCGAGCTTCGGTGAAGAACTGGCAGGATGGCTCTCGGGCTTGCCCTGGGGATCGCTCGGCTTGGCGCTTTTGTTGATACTGCTAGCGGGGGCTCTGTGGATGTACAAGCGAAAGCACGACACGCCGAAGCCGCCCGCCGCAGCCATATCTCAGGTGGCCAGTCCTAACCCTGCTCCGGTGCAATCCACTGCAACGCTTGCGAACCCGATCGTGCCGCCAGCCACAAGCACGGCCGGAGAGTTGATACCAGTGTCTGTACCGACGCCTGTCGCTACCATCGCAGTGACGCCTGCTGTAAAAGAGGACCACCCCGGTCAGTTCTCGGTTCTGGTGCAGGCCCGCGCCCGCTGCTGGATCCTGGAGACTCATGACGGCCAGACGTCAGAGGCCATCCTGAATCCAGGCGGACAGCAACTGATTCATGCCTCGAAGGTCATCGCGGTAAAGGTGGGGAACGCGGGCGGCGTCACTCTGGCATTCAACGGCAAACCGGTACCTGTCGAGGCTACGCCGGGAGGCGTGCGGATCTACCGGTTTACTCCGAGCGGGCTCGCCGAGACACAATAAAAAGCCGCGCCTGCCAGGCCCACAAATATTTTCTTTTCTACTCTCAACCCCGGTTTTCTCCTGCTTAACCCTGCGCTTTCGCCTTCCACTGCGATTTTCGCCAGGACGAGCGAAAGTCGCACCAGACCTGACATTGCACCGCCATTCTCCATCGAGTAACATTTGAGAGGAAAGATTAAGAGAAATTTTCCCGGGGTCGGAGTGTGGCTGTTCCCGCCGGACGCCTGCGGAATTTCAGAAGGAGATAGCAAAGTGCCTTCCAAGAATCGTGTGTTATTTACATCCGAGTCGGTGACCGAAGGTCACCCCGATAAGATCGCGGACCAGATCTCCGACGCCATCCTGGACGCCTGCCTGGCGGACGACCCCTCCAGCCGAGTGGCCTGTGAAACCCTCACCGCGACCGGGCTGGTGGTCATTGCCGGCGAAATCACGACTAAGGCCTATGTGGATTTTCAAACCGTGGTGCGCGGCGTGGTCCAGTCCATCGGCTATGACAACGCCCTCTATGGTTTTGATTCGAATACTTGCGCGGTGATCTCGTCCATCAACAAGCAATCGGGCGACATCGCTATGGGCGTGGACACGGGCGGAGCCGGTGACCAGGGCATGATGTTCGGCTACGCTTGCAATGAGACTCCCGAGCTGATGCCGCTGCCGATCTCGCTGGCCCACAAGCTCACCCAAAAACTGTCGCAAGTTCGCAAGAATGGCTCGCTGCCCTACCTGCGTCCAGATGGGAAATCGCAGGTGACAGTGGAATATGACGGGGCGGGCAATCCGGTGCGCGTGGATGCGGTGGTGGTGTCCACCCAACACTCCGAGACGGTAGGCAATGACGAACTCCGCGCCGACATTCTGAAGCACGTGATTCAGGCCGTGATCCCCGCCCATCTGCTCGACGCCGACACCAAGTACCACATCAACCCCACGGGACGCTTTGTCATCGGCGGCCCCATGGGCGACAGCGGTCTGACTGGCCGCAAGATCATCGTGGACACTTACGGCGGGATGGGACGTCACGGCGGCGGCGCTTTCAGCGGCAAAGATCCAACCAAGGTGGACCGTTCCGCCGCTTACATGGCCCGCCATATCGCCAAGAACATTGTGGCGTCTGGATTGGCCACCCGCTGCGAAGTCCAGTTGGCCTACGCCATCGGAGTGGCAGAGCCGGTCAGCGTACTGGTGGAGACGTTCGGTACTGGCAAGGTGGATTCGGCAGTCATCGCAGACCTGGTGCGCGCTAACTTTCAACTCACACCACGGGGCATCATCGAGTCGCTGAATTTGCGACGCCCCATCTACCGCAAGACGGCTGCTTACGGACACTTTGGCCGCAACGATCCGGACTTCACCTGGGAATTGACCGACAAGGCTGCCAAGCTGGCTGAGGCGGCGGGTTTGACCAAGCCCGCAGCGCAGACGGTGAGCAAGTAAGAACCGGGCAGCGCGCAGAGCACAAAATCAACCGGGCTTCGGCCCCTCAAAAGCACAAGGGAGACGTATGGCCATTGCTGCCACAAACTACGACGTAAAGAATCTGGAACTTGCCGACATGGGCAAGAAACGCATTGAGTGGGCAAACCAGTCGATGAACGTGCTGCAGATCATCCGCAAAGAGTTCATCAAGAACCAGCCGTTGAAGGGGATTCGCGTGGCGGCTTGCCTGCATGTGACCGCGGAAACCGCCAACCTGGCCATTTGCTTGCGCGATGGCGGAGCAGACGTGGTGCTGTGCGCCTCGAACCCGCTGTCCACGCAAGATGACGTTGCCGCCAGTCTGGTGCGCGATTACAACATTCCTGTGTTTGCCATCAAGGGCGAAAACAACGAGTCGTACTACAGCCACATTCTGTCAGCGCTCGACCACAAGCCGCACATCACCATGGATGACGGGGCCGACCTGGTCACCATCCTGCACACCAAGCGCCAGGCTGACCTGGAGCACGTGATCGGCGGGACCGAAGAAACCACGACCGGGGTGATCCGCTTGCGCGCCATGTCCAAAGAGGGAGTGCTGCGTTTCCCCATCATTGCGGTGAACGACGCGGACACCAAGCACCTTTTTGACAACCGCTACGGTACGGGGCAATCCACCCTTGACGGCATCATCCGCGCCACCAATTTTCTGTTGGCAGGTTGCAAGTTTGTGATCGCTGGTTACGGGTGGTGTGGTCGCGGGTTAGCGTCGCGCGCACGTGGAGCTGGCGCGGAAGTGATTGTCACCGAAATCGATCCGACCAAAGCGCTAGAAGCGGTGATGGATGGATTCCGCGTGATGTCCATGCAGGAAGCGGCCAAGATTGGCGACGTTTTCTGCACCGTGACTGGCAACAAGAGCGTTCTGGCCAAAGAGCATTTCGAGCTGATGAAGGATGGGGCCATCATCTGCAACTCCGGGCACTTCAACGTTGAAATTGACATTCCGGCGCTGGAGAAGTTGTCGTCCGGGAAGCGTACGACGCGCGCCTTCGTGGAAGAGTATTCGTTGCGCGACGGACGCAAGATCAACCTGTTGGGCGAAGGACGCCTGATCAATCTTTCGTCCGCGGAAGGCCATCCACCTTCGGTGATGGACATGAGCTTTGCCGACCAGGCTTTGTCGGTGGAGCACATGGT
>JANYBT010000064.1 GCA_025360645.1 Acidobacteriaceae bacterium
CAGCGCCCGATCACGGTAGTACGGATAGAACCAGTCATAGGCCGCTTTGAGCGCAAACCCCGCCGCGATCCCGACTGCCTCATGTCCGGCACCGGAAATCTGAAAGAAAATTTTCTGTTGTCGCTTGAGCAGGATCTCACGGTCATCCACTCGTCGCGACATAAACATCAACCGGTAAGCCTCAACCATCTGCTCCCGGCTGAGCCCAGCGTAGCTCTTGTCGGCGCTCGTGCCGCCGCTCTTGCCGGCTGGTCGCAGTATTTCCGTCTTCGGATTTGCCTTGGTCGTCGCCATCGCTAGGTATGCTCCCACCGCTACAAACACAAACGCCAATTGTAAATGCTTGCCACCAGAACGGACACGCCCACGGAATATACTGGTTGTTCTGCGGTGCTCATGACCCACAACACGAAGCCGCTCTCGACCGAGGCCGGCAGTTTGAAACACGATCGCTCATTATGATTTCATTCCGGCGCCATTTTGATACGCATGCCATCCGCCTCCTCATCTTCGACCTGGATGGCACTCTCATCGATTCGCGGCTCGACCTCATCCAGTCCATTAATGCCATGCTGCGCCATCTGGAACGTCCGGAACTTCCCGGCGAACTCATTGCTACTTACGTGGGGGATGGGGCGCCGATGCTGGTCCGGCGGGCGCTCGGCGAACCGACCGATGAGTCGTTGGTCCAATCCGCCATCGAATACTTCCTCGGCTATTACCGCTTGCACAAGCTCGACCACACCACCATCTACGAGGGCGTCATTTCGGCCCTTGCCGCCATCGCCGCGGCCCGCAACGGCGTGCACCGCACTATGGCGGTCCTATCCAATAAACCCGTAAACCCCTCCCGCGACATCCTCGTCGCGCTCGATATGGCGCCCTACTTCGTCCGAGTGTATGGCGGCAACAGTTTCTCCACCAAGAAGCCCGACCCCCTCGGCGCACTGACCCTCTTGCAGGAAACCGGTGTTGCGCCGGAACAGGCCATCATCATCGGGGACTCTTCCATCGACGTACTCACCGGACGCAACGCCGGCATCTACACTTGCGGCGTGACTTACGGCTTTGCCCCGCACTCGCTGGAAGAAGTCCCGCCCGACGTTTCGCTCGACTCCCCTCACGAACTGGCCGCACTATTTGCCAGCTAGATGCACTAGGCTCGCTGCCGCGCAAAGCCCAATGGGCTTGCCTATTTTTCAGCTCGGCCAAGACATTCGGCGCGGAACGAGCGCTCGTCCACGCGATGCAGCGCGCGGGCCTGCGCCGGAGTCACCAAAGGATAGTGTTTGACATCGAACAGATGCAGAGCGACGAACCACAAGGGCTCGTCGGTCGTCATCCAGTCTCGATGGTCGAAGCGTTTCATGTTGACAGGTATGGAGAAGCGGCGGAGTGAGCGCTCGCGGCGGAGGTTGCAGTAGTTGGCAAAGTAACTGAGCGCAAGTTCGCGCAGGGTACGATACACCGGCTCACGGTAGCGGCATCCGGTGAAGTTGGACTTGGCCACGGCGCCCCAGCACCCGTGCGAGCGATAGATCGCCAGAACATGGTCAGTGTCGTGCTCCGCCTCCAGATCGAAGATGAGCGGCGGGTAGCCGTTGGAGCGCAAGGCCGCGGCGGCGAGCATGGCCCCTTCGAAACAGTGAGCGGTCCGGTGGCGCAACACCAGGCGCGGCGACCAGGACGTATCTTCGAGGTGGTAGGGGATGTCGTCGAGAAAACGCTGGATCCCGTAGGGGCTTTTCAAACTGCGCAATTTCCGCAGTTCGGCGGGGTTGAATCCGGAGGATATGGACATGTTGGGAGCAGTCTACTTGAATTCGTAAGGGTTACCCATTCTCGTCGGGTACACCCCGTTGCTCACCGCTCTACTGTCCCGTCCCGGATAAATTCATTACCACGGGCGAAGCACTGGCCGCGTAGCTGAAGGTCAAATTTCCGTTGAAGGCCCCGGTCTGGGTTGGACTGAACGCCACTCCCAGAGTACAGATGGAGTTGGCCGGAACACTAGCACCGCACGGTAAACTGCCTCCCGTCGTGGACACGAACTGCCCAGTTGCCACCACGCTGCTGATCGTAATCGCCACGCTTTCATTATTGGTCACGGTGACCACCTTGGTCGCGCTGGTGGTTCCGACGGCCTGGGTCCCGAAACTGATCGAGGCCGGTGACAACGTGACCGGCAGCACTCCCGTGCCCGTGATGGTTTGAATCTGCGGGCTCACGCTGGCATTGGTGGATACGGTCAAACCTCCCGTTTCCGCACCCGTCACCAGCGGCTTGTAGGTCACTGTCTCCGAACAAGTCGCTCCAGCCGCCAGCGTACTGGCGCAGGGCTTCGATCCGCCAGCTACGGCCGCATAGTTTCCGCTTCCCTTGATGCTGTTCAGATTTAGCGTGGTGGAGCCGGTATTCTTGATATTCACGTTCTTGGAGCTGCTCAATCCCAAGGCCAGGTTGGCAAACGCTAAAGTGGCCGGCGAGAACGTCAGAGGGCCTGCCGTTCCATTTTGCCCGCTGCCCGACAAGCCCGCAGAGGTGATCCCGCCCCCGGCGTTGTGGTTCACCGTGACCGCTCCCTTGATGGTTCCGTTGTAGGTCGGCGAGAAGGTCACTGCAATCGTACAATTCGAATTCGCCGCCAATGAAGTTCCGCAAGGCTTCCCCGATCCGCCAACCGCAGCATAGTCTCCACTCGATACATAACTGAACGTCAGCGTCGAACTTTGATTATTGGTCAACGTCATGGTTTGCGCGGGCGACGTCTGTCCCACATTGGTTGCCGCAAAAGTCAAACTCGGGCCCAGCGTAACCGCCAAGATTCCCGAGCCGGTCAGCGCTACCAGATGCGGCGAACCAGCGGCGGTATCGCCGATGGTAATCTCACCGGTCACCGAACTTGCCACCGTCGGAGTAAGCGTCACCGTCAGCGTGCAAGTCTGGCCCGGAGTTAGGGTCTGCCCCTTGCAGGTATCGGTTTCCGCGTAGTCTCCGCTGGCCGCCACCGAATTCACCGTCAGGTTCGACGCCCCATTGTTCGTGATGGTCACCACTTGCCCCGCGCTCGTCGTATTGATCACCTGATTGCCGAAGCTGAGCGTGATGGGCGTGATGTTGATAGACGAGGCAATCCCCACTCCGGTCAACACTGCCGTTTGCGGGCTATTGGGCGCATCGTCGGTCACCGTCAGCGTGCCGGTTCGCGTCCCAATCACCGTCGGAGTAAACGTCACGCTCACCGTGCAAGTGCCTCCCGCCGGAACCGGCGCATTGCAGGTGTTGGTCTGAGTGAAATCTCCGGTGGCGCTGATCCCGCTGATATTCAATGCCACGCTCTGATTGTTGTGGATGGTAACCACTTGCGCCGGGCTGGGCACTCCCACCGGCTGGTTGCCAAAATTCAAGCTCACGCTCGACAGCGTCACAGCCGAATTGGTGCAAGTACTGATGGGGGCCAACTTGGCGATCTCGGTGTACCAGTTGGGCGTCGTTGTTCGGTCCACCGGCAGGTATTCTCCCACCACCCACACTGTGCAACCGTCGCTCGGATCCAGTACCGCCCCGCTCCAGTCGCCCCATCGGTAATTCAACGAATCCGTGCCCCGCGCATCCCCATCCGTGCTGGGGCTGGCCACATATCCAGCGCTCAAGAACGCCGACGAACCCGGCGTGAAATACACCGCATCCAGCCCCGGATGCTGACTCGTCCCCGGCCCCGACACGCTGAAAATCCCTTGCAAGTTACCCACTTTGTCCATGGCCACGCTGGGCAAGAATACCCACGCCAGCGGGTCCACGGGATCTTTTGCCGCATAATCATTCGCCACATAAATGGCCCGGGGAATCGCCGTATTGAACTGCAGGATTCGGATGTCCGCTTCCGTCTGGGTCAGACTATTCCCGCTCGGCACAATCTGAAGCGTGTGGGCGGACGTCCACACCGATTGGTCCCCACCATTCGAGGTGTAGTGGAAAAACTGTTGCATCCGATCCGCGATCGAATCAATATGGACCCCGGTCGTCGCGGTCGAAGGCTGGGGGACGCACACCGTGTTGTAGTAGTTGAGCGCGGTGAAACAACCCAGTTGATCTCCTCCCGCTTGCGTCGAAGGCAGATCCCAACTATTCACAAACGTGGGAACGGGAGTCGTCTGCGTAAAGTCAATCGTCCACATCTCTGCGCCCTGGGTGTGGTTCGGGTCGGTCAGGTAGCTGCGATTGTCCTGGGGCGGCTCGATCAGGTAGGTGAACAGCTCTCCGTCACCCGAGATCGGAGGCGTCGTGTCCGTGTTGTTGGCTGGGACCCAACTCCTGCGCTGATTGTATGTCACCAGAGAGTGGGCCACCTTGCAGGCCGGCATCTTCGAGTTATTGACCCAGGGGTTGTACGTGCTGGCGCGCAGCCCCGCCAGATCAACCGCGCAAATCAGGGCGCCGCCTACGTTGCTGTTGTTGTCAGTGTCTTGCAGGTCATAGGTGATCCACAACGCTTGGTCTTTGGCGGCCACATAGGGAGGCACGGTGCTGGTCGAACTCTGCCATAACCCTGCTTGCGGGTAATCCGGATAGTAGTAGTGTCCCAGGGAATTCTTCGGAATCACCTTGTCCAAGTCATATTCAAAGCCGAACCAGTTGAACGACACCGGCGTGGTCTGCGACACGTCCTCCACATTGCTGATGGCGACGCACATGTAATCGTGTCCGTTGCTGGAGGAATGGATACGCTTATTCAGAATCCACAGGTTGTACACGTTGTCGTGCAGCAGTTGCGCATTCGGAGAGGTTGCGGTCGGGCAGTTGGGAGTGTTCCCCACGTTATTTCCGTTTTGACTCCACGGGGCTGAATCCGTCTTTGGATTCGTGCTACCAAAGAACCTCACTGGCTGGTTGGCATTGGCTCCACTCTTGTACCAGCACTGGTACCCGTTATTGACGTGCTCGCAGTAGTCCAGAGTGCCCACGGCGATGGTCGGATCCGGAGCTGCCGTCGGCTTCAAATTGAGCGACGAAGTATTCAGCCCGGGCAGCAACGTCAGCCCGGATTGCGCCGCCGCGAGACAAGTCGCGCCGAGCACCGTGGCCACTAGCATCCACTGAAAGCGGGTGTTGACGTATTGCAGGATCCGCACAGGCTTGGCGAAAACGCACATGCTTACTAGTGACATTAATTCTCCCGGGGAGGCTTCGTACAGATGTCCAACCACAGCCGAGCCGTGTCTGAACTAAAATGTCGTTCAGGCACCGCGGTTAAGGAGTATAGAAAGCGGCGCACTTCGGGACTTTCGCTAAAACTATAGGAACATTAGGGGTTCAGTCAAGGAAAACCGCTTGGGAGTAGCACGAAAGTGCCGCCGAATGACGCCTGGCGGCGCCAATCTTCGCTCCCGACAGTGCGGTCGAAACTGGCAAAGATCAAAAACTGCGGTCCCAGCGATCACATTCCCGTGACAACCGCCGAAACCGCAGCTTCGATGGCCCGGTACTTCGGCCACGCCCGACATTGCAAATCTACGCGGCTACCGCCGCCAGTTTGCTCATCTGTAGTTCGGGTGCCGCACCGGAACCAAACAGTAGGGTCGCCAGAGCCAGCAACATCTCCGGACGCCACTCGGGCTTCGTCCCCTCTTCCTCACAAACCCGCGGATCCCAGCTTGATTCCGCCACCCCGGAATACTTCAACACCTTCAGCTCAGGACGTTGACGAACCAACTCCATCCAGTCCGCGCCACGGCTCACCGCTTCGTGAACCAGCACCAGATCTGCCTGCGTCATCTTCCCAGCAGCGGTTCCAGTGGGCGCCTGCCCCGCGGCCCACACTTCATAGCCGGCTTGGTCAAAAAGCCTCTTCAGTTCCTGCAAACGGCTGGCATCTTCGTCTACGCACATCACCATTCCCGCTTTCGCCATCGCTGTCCTCCCTTGCGGTTTTTCTTCCCACCCCAACGATAGTTCAAATCAAATTGACTGAAGATTAAATGTGAGTGAAATGCCGATCCCTCATATCCCTTGAAGATAATTCCCACTCCCGTTTTGACCGTAGCGTAAACTCGCCGGATTCCCGGCTGGCGCTGCGACGGACGGTCGAGTTTGTCCGCACCACGAAGGGTCTTGTTTCTCGCTGGCGAACAGGCGTACCGGCCGTCTCGGCGGGCGGTAGCGCTCGCCAACCCGCAGAACTGCGCTTCTATTCAATCCCCAGCTCCTTGCGCGCTTCCACACTTAACCGCTCTGGCGTCCAGGGCGGTGTCCACACAATGTTCACCGTCCCATTGCGAATCCCCGGCAACTGCTCCAAACGCGCCTTCACCTGCGCGCTGATGTTCACGTGTTCCGGACATCCCTGCGCCGTCAAGGTCATCTCTACCGCCACGTCCTGTTGCTCGCCCACGGTCTCAAAGGTCACTCCATAGATCAACCCCAGATCCACAATGTTTACTGGAATCTCCGGGTCATAGCACTGCTTCAGCGCACTCATCACTTCTTCTTCGGTAACCGCCATGAACTCTCCTTGACCAAACGCTCTCGCTAAAATTCCACCCTACCAGATCCAGGATGCCCACTGGCCTTCACCGTGCTCTTCGGCCAACTTACAACAGCGCGAACGCAGGAATGGCGAGTTGAATCAGATTCGGCACGACAACGAAAAGCGAGCGCCCTTCCTGTTAGTGTACTGAAGTCAGACCCTTGCCACCACCCGACCGCGGCAAGATGACCAAAAAAGTGGTGCCCGACCCGTCCGAACGCACCAGTTCCAACCGGCCCTGATGCACAGTGGCAATCCACCGCGCGATGGCTAACCCCAGCCCGGCTCCGCTTCCCTCTGCAGTCTGGGTGCGCGCCTTGTCCACGCGGAAGAAGCGCTCAAAAATATGCGCTTGGGCCTCCCGCGGAATCCCCACGCCGGTATCGGAAATCGACACCCAGTAGTTGGTGTCGCGCGGTTCCAGCGCGGTCTTCACGGTCCCTCCGGTGGGCGTGTACTTGATGGCATTGTCGAGCAGGTTCATGAACATCCGCCGCAGCAGCCCTTCATCTCCGCGAAAGGGAGCTTCCGACATCGGCACCATCTCCAGAGAAATCCCCTTGCGCGCGGCCAACACCTTGGCGGTGCGTGTGGCGTCGGCAAGCAATTCATCCAGATATAATTTCGTCGCTTCGACCGCGATCCCTCCGCTATCCGCGCGGGCCAAGGTAAACATATCTTCCACGATGCGGCTCAAACGTCGTGTTTGTTGCTCGATGATGCTCAACGCCTCGCGGTACTCGCTCTCGTCGCGTTGGGACTTTTCCAGGGTCACTTGCGAGGCAGTCCGCATGACGGAAACTGGTGTGCGCAATTCATGCGAAGCGTCGGCCATGAACTGCCGCTGCTGCGCGAAGGACGCTCCCAGGCGCCCCAGCAAAGCGTTAAACACCGAAGCCAGCCGTCCCAGTTCATCTCGCGGATTCCCTACCGGCAACCGCTCTGCCAGATTCTCCGCCGTGATGCGCTGCGCGGATTCCGCCATCGCCGCCACCGGCGCCAGTGCCCGCCGGGTCAGGAACCAACCACCGACTCCCGCCAGCAGCAGAGCCAACACAGCCGCCGCGGCAAAACTACTCTCCAACACTTCCAGCGGCCCCATCATCGCATGTAGTGACTGCGTGACCACAACGTAGTACACGGTTCCTGCCGGACTCTCGGGCAACCGCCGATATACTCCGCGGCAGTTGCTTCCACCCTCCGGCGTTGCCTCCGGCCACTGGTAAAACTGCGCCGCCACGGCAGGACCAAACGGCCGGGGCGGTAAACGCAACGGCGCCGCACCGCCACTAGTGTTTTCCGCAACCGTGCGGCCCTGCTCATCCATCACTCCAATGTCTTGGCCAGGGAAATGTAGTTCCGAAAGCGACTCCTTAATAAGTCCCAAGTCCATGGGTTGTGGATCGGAATGGTCAGGCAATTCCGAGACAGTTGTTTCGAGCGTTGCCCGCAAACCGCTATCCAGACGTTCAGAGAGTGTACGTTTCGTCAATGCATACACGCCCCAACTGAACGCCACCAGCACCACGCTAAGCACGCCGACATTCCAGAGCGTCAACCGACTTCGTACCGAATCCAACACTTAATCGCTGTCTCCCGTGGAAAGCATATAGCCTCCCCCGCGCACCGTACGCAGCAGTTTGATCGCGTGGTCATGGTCAATCTTGCGCCGCAGTCGCCCGATATAGACCTCTATCAGGTTGGAGAAAGGATCGAAGCCTTCGTCCCACACATGCTCGCCGATCTGCGCCCGGCCCACCACCTCATTCACATGCCGCGCCAGGTAATCGAGTAGCGCATATTCCTTGCCGGTGAACTCCATCATAGGCCCACCACGCCGTGCCATTCGCGACCGCGTATCAATCACCAGGTCTGCTATATGAATGATTTGCGGCTGCAATTCCGGGCCCCTTCGCAAAAGAGCTCGTACCCGTGCCAGCAGCTCGTGGAAGTCAAAGGGTTTGGTCAGGTAATCGTCGGCTCCGGCGTCCAGGCCCAGGATCCGGTCGCTCACTTCATCGCGCGCCGTCAGCATTAGAATGGGCACCGCGGAGCCGGTGGAGCGCAACTCCCGGCATACCTCCACTCCGTTTCGCCGCGGCATCAGAACGTCGAGTACTATCAAGTCGTAGCTGTTAATGCTGGCGAAGTACAGCGCGGTCTCGCCGTCCAGCGCAATATCCACCGCATACGATTGCTCGCGCAGGCCCTTGGCCAGCATTTGCACCGCGCTGGCTTCATCATCCACCAGTAGAATCCGCAGGACTACACCTCCACCGCCGAGACCTCGCCCCAGGCACCTGCGATGCTAGCAAACTCCAGCTAAACCGGAGATAAACTCACGCCACCGCGTTACACTATCCTCCATGGAAGCCGACAGCAAACAGAAGCTCCAGGTGGCGCTCGTCATCGCGCTGATCGTCGCCGGGGGACGCACGGCCTTCATCCTCTACGAGCGCCGCGCCGATGCCACTCGCGACAAACAGCCCAAGCGGGAAGTGGCCTTGAATCGCGACTACTATGTCACACCCCGCAAACTTCATCCTTACGATTTGAAGTCCGCCCGCCAGCTTACGGCTCAGCCCGTCTGGGTCAAGGAAGGTTACCGCTATACCTACTATCCCTACAATACCGCCACTCACAGCGTGAGTTTCGCCCACGAAGCCGGCACTCTGCTGCCCCTGCAAAAACTCGCTATCGCAGATGTGGTCACGGCCAGCGCGCCCCAGGCCCCCGCCGACCTTCAGGTGATGGCCGTCTTCGAGCAAGCCGGAAAGAACTATGCCTTCCCCATCGGCTCGCGGCGAAACGGCAACTTTCAAATCTATTCCGACGAAATTTTGTTCGTCGAAGACCCTCGCCAGCTCTACAAGCATTGGCCCGCAGAAGTATGGGAGGCAATCGAGCAACATCTCGTCAAGCCGGGAATGAACGAACTACAAGCCGACTTTGCCATCGGAATGGGCATGCTCGAAGGCTCTGGCCTGGGCGCAGTTCGCATTGTCAAGTATCCCAACGGCGGCAAGCCCACCACTATCACTTACCGCAACGGCCGCGCCACCGAAATTCAGCAATAGAGACCGCTGCCACCAGGGCGATTTTCGCCTCCCAATAGGGGAAGTTTGATTCTGTGCCCCTTGAGTTAAAAAGCATCCAGTGCGGCTAAAATCATGGCCGAGTGCCACTCCAAACCACAAACCACAAATCGCCCGGCTACCGAATCCGCGGATTCACCACCGAATACAACAGATCAGTCGCGAAATTCACCGCCACATAGGTCAGTCCGATCGCGAGGATGCAACCCTGTACCAGGTAGTAATCGCGGTTGGAAATGGCTTGGATGGTCAGCCGTCCGATTCCCGGCCAGGAAAAAATCGTCTCGGTCACAATGGCGCCCGCCAACAGCGCCCCAAATTGCAGGCCCAAGACCGTGATTACCGGCACCATCGCGTTGCGCAGCGCATGGCGATAAACCACCGCGCCCTCGCTGAGTCCTTTGGCCCGCGCCGTCCGCACGTAGTCCTGCCCCAACTCTTCCAGCATGGATGTGCGCACCATACGCGTCAGAATCGCCGCCAGCGCGCTGCCCATGGTCAACGCCGGCAACACCAGATGCGCCAGGCTTCCCGAACCCGACACCGGCAACCACCCCAGGTTCACCGCGAACAGCAGAATCAACACTGGCCCCAATGCAAAATTGGGGAACGACAACCCGAACAAACTCACCACGCTGAGCGCGCGATCGTCCCACTGATTGCGTCGTCGCGCCGACCGCACTCCCGCCGGCACCGCTAGCAGCACCGCCACCAGCAACGCCGCCAGCGTCAACTGCAGCGTGTACGGATACCGCTGCCCAATCAACTGGCTCACCCCCTGGTTGTAGCGCAAAGACTTTCCCAGATCGCCGCGCAGCACGCCCTTCCAGTAGTTCAGGTACTGCTGCCCCAGAGGCACATCCAGCCCATACGCATGCCGCGCCGCTTGCAAGTCCGCGGCGGGCGCGCCTTCTCCCAACATCTGCTGCACCGGGTCCCCGGGAACAAAATGAATCATCAAGAAGACGATTGAGACCACCAGCCACAACGCGGGCAGCGTGTACAGCAGGCGGGAAAGAAAGGCGCGAATCATGCAAAGTCAGTTTCAGGTTTCGAGTTTCAGGTTTCGAATCCCGCTCTCTGGATTGCCGCAGCAGCCGGCGGATCGCCGCCCTCGTTCGCGATGGACGCCGCGGGCGCCGTGCCGCCATGAGCCGCATCAATTTCGAGGCCGGCTTTTCGCAGTCCGTCGAGCAGGGCTGCCGTGAAGTTCGAGTCGAATACCTTGTCCATCTCCGCGCGGGCGATGCCGGCCGAGTCTGGCCTTAGCGCCAGCATGGCCTCCACCGCTTTGGCGGCTGCCTCAGTTTCGCCCAGCTGACCGTAGGCCGCCGCCACGACGGCCCGCCCCAGCCAATACTCCGGCATGTTCGACTTCTGGGCGAGCGCCGGGACTTTGCGATAGTCTCCGATGCGGTAGGCATTGAACATGGAAGCCAACCAATACCAGCCGGGATGTTGCGGATTCAGTTCCGCTGCCCTCTCGGCAAGAGCCAGGCCTCGGTCCCAGTCGCCGGTGAAAGCGATGAGCTGGCCCAAGTGCCCGATCGAAGAACCGTCCATGGGATTAAGTGCGATGGCGCGATCCGCCTCGTTGCGGCTTGACTCCAGCTCTTTGCGAAAATACAGCGCGCCTGCCAGCGCCACATGGGCGCGATAGTTGGACGGTTCCAGTTCGACCGCACGCCGCGCCGCACTGAAGGCGCGGTCGAGAGAGTCGGGCCGAATGTTGAAGCCGAGCATGACTTCGTCACGGCACAACATGGATAGCGTCGCCCAGCATTCCGCGTCTTCCGGCGCGCGCTGCACGGCAAGTTCCATGCATGCTTTGGCCGCGGCGTGCTCTTCCGGAGTGGCGCGCTCGGCATAGGCGAAGCTGCGCAGCACCGCCTCATAAGGCGTGAGCTGTTCGGGAGTCTTACTGCGCACCAACTTGCTCATACTCCGCGGCAGCACGCCAAAACGGTCGGCCAGCGTGGAAACAATGCGGGGCACTAGATCATCCTGCAACCCGAAAACACTTTCCGGCAAAAAAATACGTTCATAGTTCTCAGCCCAAAGATGTGCACCGGAGACTGCATCCACCAACTGCACCGAGAGGCGCAGCTTCGTTCCCGCCTGGCGCAAGCTGCCCTCCATCACGTAGCGCGCACCCAGTTCCTGGCCGATTGCCCGGACATCCCTGGACTCGCTCGCATACTTCGCGGTCGAGCCGCGGGCAATCACGCGCAGGTACGAGAATCGCGCTAGTCCGGTCACGATGTCCTCGGTCAGCCCCTCGGCCAACGCCGCGAGGTCGGCATTGCCGCCGCCGTATTTGAAGGGCAATACCGCCACCCAAAAACCTTCGTCAGCGCGAGACGCACCCGATGCCGTGGTGGCAATCGAAGCGGATCTGGGAGCCGCCGTAGGGTCGCTTTTCAGTTTGGGCTCGCTCTCCGTCGCCCCAGAATCCGCCGAGCCATACTTCAGGCCGGCCTTCTGCAATCCCTGCAAGAACCGTTCCACCTCATCTTTGTCCGGATCCCACATTCCTACATCCTCACGGACATTTTCAAGGTCGAGAAACGTTGGATTGTATTTGCGCAGAGACTCAATGGCCGTGCGAGCTTCCTCATGGCGTCCCAGCATGCCGCACGCGGCCGCAGCTGTCAGGTGACTCCAATGCAACTCCGGCATGTTGATCTTCTTGGCGGTTTGCAAAGCAACCTCGTAATCGCGTTTGCGATAGTGATGGTGAAATAAGACGAGGTGATACCAGCCGGGATGATGTCGATTGAGTGTAATCGCTCTTTGCGCCAGAGCCACGCCGCGCTCCCAGTCGCCGGAGAACGCGATCATGATCGCCAAATAAACCACGGTGGTGCCGTCCCGCGGATTGAGCGCCATGGCCCGCTCCGCTGTCTCGCGAAAGGCTGCGAAATCGCGACTGAAGAAGTGCACAGCCGCGAGTTCTTTCCAGCCCATCTGGCAGGCCGGATCAATCTTAACGGCCCGCCAAGCGGCCTCACGCGCACGCTCCAACGGCTTCTCC
Organism: Acidobacteriaceae bacterium; assembly: GCA_025360645.1. GTDB lineage: Bacteria > Acidobacteriota > Terriglobia > Terriglobales > Acidobacteriaceae > JANYBT01. Next base: position 12,656 of record JANYBT010000064.1, read on the forward strand.
CGTGGATTGAACCGATCAAAATACTCCAATTGATATAAGTTAGAAAGACAGGCCCAGGCGGCGGCGTGGTTGGACTCGCGTTCCAGCGCCCGTTCCAAGCCTGCGCGAAGCACGGCATGCTCCTGGGGATTGACTTGTTGCATAAAGGCGTAGTGGCGCAAGACAAGTTCGGACGCGCTGAGTTCTTCCACCTTTCGGTCTCGAGTGGGGGCGGCCATGGAGCGAACCAGAACTCCATACCCATCCGCAACACTGGTCACGATGTGGTCGGTGAGGTCGTCCTGCACCTGGAATGTGCCCGCGTCGCTGATTTCGCGGTCATACGCCTCCGCCCAAAGCTGCGTGCCGCTCATGGCATCCATCAGTTGCGCGCTGACGCGAAGGGCGCGGCCTCTTTTGCGTATGCTCCCCTCGATCACATAGCGCGCGCCTAGTTCACGGCCCACCGAGCGGATGTCCGCTGCGCGGCCTTTGTAAGCCATCGCCGAATTGTGCGCGATGACTTGAAGGTACGGAAATCGCGAAAGCCCCGTGGTGACTTCTTCGGACAGGCCGTCGGCCAGAGCTTCCAGGTCCGCATCGCCGCTCTCCCCCCGGAACGGTAGCACCGCGACCCAGAAGCCTTCGTCGGCGCGAGCCGCTCCCGATGTGTTTTTTTTGGAAAGCTTGGTAAGATCGAGCGCCGGGGAGGGAGCATCCCCTTCCGGCGCAATCTCCAGCCCCGCCCTACGCAGACCCTCGATCAGGTGTTCGATGAGATCTGGTTTGTGCCATTTTTCGAGTTCCATACGGGCAACCGCTCCAAAGTTTGGGCGAATGGCAAGCAACTCCCGGATCGCGCTGCGCCCCAACTCCAACTCTCCGAGCTGCCCGTAGGTGGCCGCGAGCGTGAAAGGGGTGCGCCAGAAGCCGGGCATGTTTACCTTGAGCCCAATCTCCAGCGCTCTGCGGTAGTCCCCCTTGTTGTAGGCATCGTACAAAGGTACGAACCAGTACCAACCAGGATGATGGGGGTTCAGGCTCCGGGCCTTTTCCGACAACGCATATCCATGCTCCCAGTCCCCGCTATACGCAAACAGGGACCCCATGTAGGCGAAGGTGAACCCGTCCATGGGGTTGAGCGCGATCGCCCGCTCCGCCGCGCTCTGGAAGGCCTGGAGTTCCCGCCGGAAAAATAAAACCGAGGCCAGTGCGTGATAGCCGTAGTGATTGGAGGGCGCGGCCTCGATGGAGCGTCGCGCCGCCGCGTACGAGCGCCCAAGTGGATCCGGCAAGAGGTTGAACCCGTGAGTGTACTCTTCGCGGTAAAGGATGGAGAGTATGGCCCAGGCATCGGCATATCCTGGCGCTTGTTGAACCGCTCGTTCCAGCGCGGCCCTTGCCAAGGCGTGTTCTTCTGGATCGATCCGCTGGAAGTAGGCGAAACTGCGGAGCACCGCCTCGTAGGGACTCAGTTGCTCGGGCGCGCGGCTTCGGAGCGCTTCGCTCATGGTATGCGGTAGCACCCCTCGGGTGTCGGCGACCGTGGAGACGATCCGGGGCACCAGTTCATCCTGGAGTTCAAACAGCGCTTCTGGATTGAAAGCTTGTAAATAGGTCTCCGCCCACAAATGGGCGCCGGAAGTCGCATCCACCAGCTGTACTGCAAGGCGCAGCTTACTCCCCGCTTGCCGCAGCGTCCCCTCCATCACGTAGCGAGCGCCCAGTTCCTTTCCCGCAGACCGGACTTCCACTGCCTGGTTGAGGTATTGCGCCGTCGAGCTGCGCGCGATCACGCGCAGGTACGAGAATCGGGACAGGCCGGTCACGATGTCCTCGGTCAATCCCTCGGCCAACGCGGTCAGTTCGACGTTCCCTCCGCTGTACTTGAACGGCAGCACCGCAACCCAGAAACCTTCGTCGGCGCGGGTCGCACCGGAATCGGCCGCCGCCACAGCCCGCGGCCTCGAACTCGTTGCTGAAGACGATTGCAGTGTCAATTGTCTTGCCAGTTCGCGGAATTCATTGGCGATGTCTCGCGCGGTCTGCATTCGGTGCCGCGGGTCCTTTTCCAAACAGCGGCGAATGATCCGCGCCAGATCGGCGGGCAGATCCGCGCGCACCTCAGTCACCAGCGGAGCCGTGTCCCGCAGAATTGCCGAGATCAATTCTGCTGACGATTGCCCATGGAAAGGCTGCTTCCCCGTCGCCATCTCATACAACACCACACCCAGCGAGAAGATGTCGGTGCGGTGGTCCAGCGGTCTACCCGAGATTTGTTCCGGCGACATGTAGGCCGGCGTCCCCATGACCATGCCCGCTTGCGTCAGTCCCGCCGAAGTCATGGTGGCGTCACCGGAATTGTCCGGGCCCACGTCTTTCGCCAATCCGAAATCCAGCACTTTGACCCTGCCGTCGTGCGTAACCATTACGTTGGCGGGCTTCAGGTCACGATGCACGATATTTTTTTCATGGGCGGCAGCCAGCGCCTCGGCCAGCGCGCCCGCCACTTCGACGATCCGTTCCACCGCGAGGCCGCTCTCGGGGATCAGATGGTCAAGCGACTGCCCTTCCACCAATTCCATAGTGAGAAATTGGACGCCCTCGGCTTCTTCTACAGAAAAGATGGTGACGATGTGCGGGTGATTGAGCGCCGCTACTGCACGGGCCTCGCGCTGAAAACGCGCCAGGCGCTCGGGGTCGCCGGCCATCTCGGCGGGCAGCACTTTGAGCGCAACGTCCCGCCCCAGCTTGGTGTCCGCGGCACGATACACTTCGCCCATCCCGCCCGCCCCAATTGCGGCGGTGACCTTGTAGTGCGCAAGCGTGCGGCCGATCAGAGTGCGCCTCCTGCGAGCTTGTCGCCGAATTACTTCGAAGGCCGATTCTACACCGAGGGCTTGGCGGAACAGCACAGGGTCGGCAACGCACGCCGCTTTGACCGCTCGTCCACTGCTCAAACGATTGCGGGGCTGAGCACTGCTCGGGATGCTTCCGCTAAAACAACGGCGACTTTCAAATCATGCAGTCGTAGGTGGGTAGTTCTCGTGATCCGCAAGACCCTGCTTGGTAGGATTCTTCATCCATGAAAATGAATGTGTTATCTCACATCTCAACTTCAGCGGCGTGGAGAACCTACGCCGCCACCGCCTCGGGCTCCACTTTCACCTTCGCGATCCGGTGTCCATCCATCTCGTCCACCGAAAACCGCCGTCCTTCAAAGCTAAACCCTTCGCCGGCCTGCGGAATCTTCTGCAGCCGCGACAGCACAAATCCGGCCAGCGTCTCGTAGCCTTCGTCGCGCGGCAACTTCCATTCGAACTGGTTCTCCAGGTCCAGCAGTTTCTCGGAACCCTCCAACACCAGCGGAGCATTGGCGTCTAGCACCGGCGTCGCTACCGGCGCCACGTCAAACTCGTCGTCAATTTCCCCCACCAACTGTTCCAGCACGTCTTCCACGGTGATCACTCCCGCGGTCGATCCAAATTCATCCACCACCACCGCCAAATGCCTTCGCCGCTGCTTAAACTCCTGCAACAATTCCAGCAATACTTTGGTTTCCGGCACCACCAGCACATCGTGCATGATCTGCGAGATCCTCATGCGCGCTATCCGCCCCGCCACGCTCTGCCTCAGCCCTAAAGGAAGCCGCAGACGCGTCCAGCGCATCAGGTCTTTGGCATACAACACGCCCACAATATGCTCCGGCCCGCGCTCCGGATCGTAGACCGGGATGCGCGAATGCTGCTCATGCACCACCCGGGTCAGCGCCTCGTCCATGGTCAAATCGGAGGGCATCGAGATGATGTCGGGCCGCGGCACCATCACCTCTCTCACCATCACATTCTTCAGTTCCAGCGCGTTGATGACGATGTCTTCCTCTTCTCTCGATACCTGACCTGAGTGCGCGGACGCGCTCACAATCAACTTCAACTCGTCCGGCGAATGCACCGCCCCACGCCGCACATTGCGCGTCCCAAACGCTTGCAGCACCACCCCGGCCGCCCCGCTCATCACGTAGATCAACGGACGCGCCACGGTCAGAAAGACATCCATCGGGCCCGCCACCGCCAGAGCCACCTGTTCCGCGCGCTGCAGGGCTAACGACTTCGGAACCAGTTCGCCCAGAATCACGTGCAAGGCGGTGATCAGAGTGAACGCGATGGCGATGGCCACCAGGTGGGCATACACTCCCGCGTGCGGGATCCCGGAAAGCATCCCCTCGAACAGCCGCGCCAGCACTGGTTCCCCCACCCAGCCCAGGGTCAAGCTGATGACGGTGATGCCCAACTGCACGCCATTCACAACTTGTTCGAAGTTCTGGTGAAGCCTTTGCACCGTGCGGGCGCCGACCCGGCCCGCCGCAATCAACTGCTGGATCCGCGTATCGCGCACGCTCACCAGCGAAAACTCGGCCGCAGCGAAGAATGCATTCGCCGCCACCAACAGCAGGATCAGGAATACCCGCAGCAGCACAAATGCCATCATGGAACCTTGATTTTAGCATCCTGGCGGGAAACACCTGACACCTAGCCCCTTGCCGGCAACCATGTCAGACCTTCCGCTCTTAGTGCCGCGCTACCTTATCCGTGGGTCGGGGGCAGGCACCAGCCGCTTCCGCCTCGCCTGCTTCGCCCCAGCGATGGCTGAAAGGGTTTCCTCAATCCTGGCCCGAGCTTTGGCCTGATCGCCGGCAATTATCCCTGGGTTTCCGATCTCGCTCGGAATCAGCCGCGATGCGTCATTTACCACCCGCTCCGCGTGCTCGCAAAGCTGCTCCGCTTCTTCATACTTTTCCCCATATACCAACGCAGTCGCACCCAGAACGCAAGCCTGGGCAAAAACATAGGCAGGTACGCCGGAATCTCCCAGCCCCTCCCGTTGCACTTCGATCTCAGCTTTGTAGTAGTCGGGGTGGCATTCGTTGCACTCAACAAACTTACCGTCGCTCCATTGGTAAAGGTCTGAAATCCAGGCTTGGGCAGGACTCACCGCCAAAATCGGAGTGTGGTCAACTTCGGCGACCCGGAAGTCCCATCCCGACCACTCAAAAATCGAGTGCAGCGTGCCGCCGTCAAGCCGATAAATGTTGGCCGCTATAGTCTTGGCCCCAACCTGCGAAACCAGAGCGAACGAGGGTTTGCCGTCCCCGGTCAGCAAGTAAATGCCGGTGCCTTCCCTCAAACCGATGCTGGGCGTTGCGCTGGCCTGCGCCACGATCTTGCCGTCGGGGCCTTGCACAACCACTCCTGCGGATCCGGCGCTGTCTTCACCGCCGGCTAAGTAGTAAAATGTTGCTTTCAGCGACTTACCACCATCGGTCAGGGATGCGACCTTATACACCGCCGCTCCGGCCGGAACTTGCCCGTAGCTCACAGTCGCCTGACTCGCCACCAGCAATGCAAAAATGAAAGCCCGCCACGCTAACCTCAATTGCCAAACCTCCAATTCTCCAATTCTTCAATTCGAGTGCAGCCCAGCGGCGGGCTAGTCGGTCCGCCCGCTCTGGGACGGCTCCAGTTCGAATACAAGACGGCGGTGCTCGCCATTTCCGAGCGTGATCATGTCGGTCTCTGGCGCAGCCTTCCACGAGATGTACCCTGGAGCGGACACCGTCACACGAAGCTTCTTGTTCGGCACGGTGAACCTAGCCTCACCCAGCTCGTTCGTGAACACCTCCACAAAGGCCTCTGGACGATGCACGTCTGCGATGGTCAGCTTGCTGCCCCGCAGGGGTAAACCGGTGGTCTTGTCGCTCACCCTTGCTTCCAAGACGCCGCCGCGAGGCCCAAGTACTACCCTGACCCCTGTAAGGTTGTGATCGGTGACCTCAATGCGCGGGAATTTGCCCCCGTCAGACGACAGCAAGAAGGACGGGTCGGGATAGCCCAATGATTCTGCCTTGGCTCTTAGAACATAGACGCCCGGAGAGAGCATCAGGTCTACGTGGCCGTGGTCGTCAGCGCAAACATATTGCAGTTCTCCGGCGCTGCTTTCGCGGCCACGTTGTCTCCAGGCTGCAACCTCGGCTCCGGGAACCGACTCGCCTTCCTGATTAAGGACGCTCGCTTCGATGCGATAGGTCGCTTGGGCTTTGCTGAGTGTCCATGCCCCGCTCAATGCTCACACCAGAAGCATTGTCTTCCACCCGAAAGTCGAGATTGCCCACCTTGCCATCAATAGACATTGAACCACATTTGTAAACAATGCATTAACATTCGGAGGACCGGACTGCCAGGGCCCAACGCTGAAGCGAGTCACTCCCTCATTTCGCCTCAATCGGACCAGTGCAACTCATGCCCGTCCCGGCTGCGCTCTTCCGCTCTTTCCGATCAGTTTCCCGCCCTCTCCTCATCCTGTGCCCACCGCTCCCCCCACCCGCGCTCCCCCTTCCTGCGCTTTTCTTGCTACCTTTCCCGGCCCTTGGCGGTCTAACCCAGTGACCAACCGAACAACCCGAAGGAACAAAATCGGCGAGGCTCACGTATTCTTAAACGTACGCCACATTTTCCAGGGCAACCGAGGGATCAACCATGAACGGCAACGGAAACGGCAAGAAAAAGGGTCGCAAGAAGCTCATCATCGGCGGAGTCGTAGTTTTAGCTGTATTGATCGGCACCATCGCTCTGTTCGCCTCGCGCGGCGGCACCAAGATTGACCCCTCCAAGCTGGCCAAAGTCGAAAAGGGAGACCTTGCCAAGAGCGTCGTCGCCACCGGCAAGATCGAGCCCATCACTAAAGTGGAAGTCAAATCCAAAGCCAGCGGTATCGTCAAGAAACTGTTCGTCGAAGCGGGCGACAAAGTGAAGAAGGGCACCCTGCTTGCCCAGCTCGACAAGGAAGAAATCACCGCCCAGGTGGAACGCGGACATGCCGAACTGGAAGCCGCGGATGCCAATCTGGCCGGTTCCGCCGCCGACTACGAGCGCGCCAAAGTGGACGCCGAAGGCCCCGATGTTCCGCTCTTGAAGCGTGCCTACCAGCGCGCCCAAACCATGGCCAAGGACGGCGTGGTCTCCGCCTCCGCCCTCGACGACGCCGAAAAGAACTATTCCCTGGCGCTCAATAAGCAGAACGTCTCCAAGGCTCAGTTGATCGTGCTGAAAGCAAAAATTGCTCAGTCCAAGGCTATGGTCGCGCAAGATCGCGCCAGCGTGCGCCAATTGGAAGAACAGCTTGGCTATACCGACGTCCTCTCTCCCATTGATGGCGTCATCCTCTCGCGCAACGTAGAGGTCGGCGATGCCGTCAGTTCCATCCTGGTGCTGGGCTCTTCGGCCACCCTCATCATGACCCTGGGCGATACCAGCGAAGTGTATGTCAAAGGCAAAGTGGACGAGAGCGATATCGGCAAGGTGTACCTCGGCCAGCCCGCCCGCATCAAGGTCGAATCTTTTAAGGACAAGAGCTTCACCGGCAAGGTTACCCGCATTTCCCCCATGGGCGTGGAAAAGGACAATGTCACCACTTTCGAAGTCCGCGTTTCCATCACCAATCCCGGCGGAGAATTGAAGGCCGAGATGACCGCCAACGCCGAAGTCATCCTCGAAGAACACAAGAACGTGCTGCAGATTCCCGAAGGCGCCATCCTTTACGACAAAGACAAGAAGGCCTCGGTCGAGGTTCCCGATTCCAAGGGCAAAGAAGGCAAGAAGAAGCTGGCCGTCAACATCGGCATCTCCAACGGCGCCAAAACCGAGTTGCTTGGCGGCCTGAAGGAAGGCGACCAGGTGGTATTGCAGTAGAGGCTTCGGGTCGCGAATCTTCCAGCGACGATTCGCCACCCGAGGTCATCGACCTGACGTCATCGAGATCGGGCGTCATCAAAAATCGCACGTCATCGAAACCTCGAAATCCAGTTTTGCGGAGCTGCCAACTTATGAAACTCCATCGTTCCCTCGCCTTCCTGACCGCTCTACTGCTGGCGGTCTCGCTTAGTGCGTTCGCCTCCACGGCCGGCACCTTTGATCGCACTTACACCGTGAA
>JANYBT010000135.1 GCA_025360645.1 Acidobacteriaceae bacterium
GTTCGTCAGCGTATCCAGGAGGCGATTGCCTATCGTGACAAGGTGGTGCGTGAGAGCAACGCCTACCGCGTCGTCTTCAGCGAAGCCGATGGCTTGCCCGGCCTCATCGTGGACTGCTATGACGACGTCCTCTCCGTGCAAATCCTGACCCAGGCCATGGATACCGCACCCATGCGCGAAGCCGTCGTGGCCGCATTGCAGGACGAACTCCATCCTGCCGGCATCTTCGAGCGCGTGGACCCGCGCGTCCGCGAACTCGAAAAGCTGCCGCACAAAGAGTCAGCCCTCCTCTCCGGAAACAGAGCCGCCGCCGCCTTCACCATGAACGGAGTCAAGTTCCACTTCGACGCGCTCGAAGGCCAGAAAACCGGCGCGTTCCTCGACCAGCGCGAGAACTATGCCGCTGCCGTCCAATACGCTCACGGCGATGCCCTCGATGCCTTCTGCTATCAGGGAGGCTTTGCCCTTCACCTCGCGCCGCGTTGCACCTCGGTTGCTGCCGTGGACAGTTCTCGCCCCGCATTAGAAATCGCCGAACAAAACGCCGCCCTCAACCAGCGCGAGGTCGAGTGGATTGAGGCCAATGCCTTCGACCTGCTCAAGGATTATTCCACCGCCGGGCGACACTATGACACCATCGTGCTCGATCCCCCCGCCTTTGCTAAAACCAAACTCACCGTCGATACCGCCCTGCGCGGCTACAAGGAGTTGAACCTGCGCGCCCTGAAGATGTTGCGTCCCGGCGGCGTGCTGGTAACCTGCTCCTGCTCCTACCATGTCGGCCTGCCCCAGTTCCTCGAGATGCTGGCGGCGGCCGCGCTCGATGCCCACCGCAAGGTCCGGCTGGTGGAGACGCGCGGTCAGGCGAAAGACCATCCCGTGCTGCTGAACGTGCCCGAAACCAGCTACCTGAAGTGCATCATCTTGACCGTAAGCGATTGAAAACACCGCCGATAAAAATTGCTGTCATCCGAGCGAAGCGAGGGATCTGCTTTTTGTAGGGGTCGCCGAACTCCCTGCTCGCTCGGGACGTCCGGCGAGCCCCCAGCACCGCCCTAGCGCTTCATGCCCCGATCCATCGCCTCATTCGCCAAGCGGTCGGCATCTTGATTGTGCTCGCGCATGGCGTGCTCAATGCGAAACCACGCTAGCTTGCGGATTTTTAACTGCGCCTCATCGAACAAGCGTCGCAAGTCTGGATTCTTCACTTTGTAGATGCCCTTGAGCTGGCGCACCATCAGTTCCGAGTCGCTCACCACCCGCAGCGCGTGTGGCGGATGGGCGACGGCATAGTCCAGTGCCGCCAGCAGGCCGCGATACTCCGCAACGTTGTTAGTCTGGCGTCCCAAAAATTCGCTCAGTTCCGCCACCGGGCGCTTGTCCTGGTCTTGAATGGCCACGCCGTATCCGGCCGGACCCGGGTTGCCGCGCGCGCCGCCATCCACATGCGCCACCAGATACTTCTCTGGCATCGCTGGTTTGGACGCGGGAAACAGGCTGGGACGGTCGTCTTTCGGCATGGCGTGGCTGGGCATGGCGCGGCTATCGTCCGAGTGCCAGGCGCGCCGACAGGCGTTCGGGCAATTGCGCCGCCAGAATTCGTTCCTGCGCGCGCTGCAGGTTGTAGGGCACGCGATAAAAAGTCACCGCGTAGGGTTCGTCATCGAAAACTGCGAAACCCGCGCGCCAGTCTCCATCGCGCGGTTGGCCCACCGATCCGGGATTGATCAGGTAATGCTGGTTCTTGCGGAGTCGCCACTCGCAGCGGTCGGTCCACTCCGTGGTTTTGTAAGTGGGCTGGAACGTCTCCGCAGTCTGCGTGCGGTCAAAGAATCCCCCCTGGTGATGAGTATGCCCAAAGAAGGTCAGGCTGGCGGCGGCCGTGATGAGCGGAGGCATGGCGTCGCTCCAGTTCACAATGTAGTCATCTTCATCAATCGGAGAGCCATGAACGAACTGGGCGGCGGGCACTTCCGGGCGGCGTACCGGGCCCTGCGGCAGCGTCTTCAGCCACTCCAGGTTCTCGGGTGTAAGTTGTTGCCGGGTCCACAGGGCGGCAAAGCGGGCCATGGGATTGAAGTCGCTGATGTCAATCTGTCCGGTTGCGGCGCGGTCGTGATTGCCGCGGACGAAGACGCCGCCCAGGGCGCGCACCCGCTCAATGACTTCATTGGGACAGGCGCCGTAGCCGACCAGATCGCCCAGGTTCGCCATCAGGTCGCACGCCGGCGCTGCGGCCAGACAGGCTTCCAGGGCCTCTAGATTGCTATGGATGTCGCTAAGAACCAGTACTCGCAAACCGTCACCTGGGCGAATTGGGGATTATAGAACACATCGCTATTTCTGGTTCTATTTCTGGTTTATGACGGGGCAGCGCGCCCAATGCCCGGCACCCACTTCCACGAGCGGCGGCAGCCCTCGCTGGCATTCTGCCACCCGCCACTCGCAGCGCGGCTCAAACGGACATCCTGGGGAAATCGCATGGGCCGAGGGAGCCATGCCGGGAATCGCCGGGAGATCGACGCCGCGCTCCGACCGCAACGTCGGCACCGATGCCTTCAGGCCTCGCGTGTAGGGATGCGCCGGAGCGAAAAACACATCGTGCTTGCTCCCCAGCTCAACCAGGCTCCCCGCATACATCACCGCGACCCGGTCGGCCACCTGCGAAACCACTGCCAGATCGTGTGAGATGAAGAGCATCGCCATCCCCAGTTTCTGCCGCAAGCCGTCGAGCAACTCCAATATCTGTGCCTGGATGGTAACGTCCAGCGCCGTCGTCGGTTCGTCGGCGATGATCAACTCGGGCCGGTTCGCGATCGCCATGGCGATCATCACCCGTTGCCGCTGGCCGCCTGAAAGCTGGTGCGGATAACTGCGCGCCCGCCCTTCGGGTTCAGAAATGGCGACTTCGTTCATGGCCTCGATGGCGCGCCGCCACGCTTCGCGTTTCCCGATGGAGTGGTGGGCCAAAATGGCTTCGGCGATCTGGTCGCCCACCCGCATTACCGGATTCAGCGCGGTCATGGGCTCCTGGAAAATCATGGAAATCCGGGAGCCGCGCACCCGCCGCAGCGACTCGCCCTTGAGCTTGAGCAAATCGACTGTGCCGGCCTCGCCTTGGTAGAGAATTTCTCCGCTCGCCCTGGCTCCGGCAGGAAACAGTTGCAGAATCGATAGAGCGGTCAAAGACTTGCCGGAGCCCGACTCGCCGACGAGTCCGAGCACTCCGCCGCGATCCACGCTGAACGAAAGTTCGCGGACCGCCACCGTGGGTTGAGCCGACTGCTGCTTCGACCCGGGAAAACTCACCGTCAGGTTGCGGACTTCCAGCAGCGGCGCCACGCAGTCATCCTAGCAGGGAAGCTGAAAGAGCCGCATACGGCGGACTGCACTTCGCCGTCGGGTCGAGAGCTACAGTCCGGAAACTCCGCGCTCGGGCTTCGCGAGTTGCCGCCGAACCCGCTCGCCATTAGTATCAGTTGCATGCGGACAAGCGGTTTCCTCTTCACTTGCGTCCTCGTCTTGGCCGCGCTGAGCGAGGGGCAGACCATCACCTTGACCCTGCAGCAAGACCTCAGCTCGAAATTGCCCATTGGCACGCTCTTTACCGCCAGCGACGCCCAGGGCAAGGTTTATCACGGCCATGTGGTCACTCATCCGGCGCGGCGCGTGCTGCGGCGTGGTTCCATGCGATTGGTATTCGACGATCCCGTTGTTCCCTCCGAAAGCGAAGGCGTTTTCCGGGCGGGAAACAAAATGCGTCTGCTGAAATTGGGCGCTTCGCTCGCAGCCGCGAAATTGGCGGACGATGCCGTCGACGGCGCCATCGGTGCGACCAAAGCTCGCTATGTCGGACTCGGGTTCTCGGCCGCCCTCATTCTCTTGCAAAAAGGCGGCGAAGCCAAGCTCCACCGGGGGGACACCGTTGAAGTCGAGCCGCGACGCTCTGCCTTGGGGAAATCAGACTAACTACTCCCCACAGAATACTTTCGCTTGCATTTCCCTCCTTTCTGATGTACAAACCAGCGTTACACTCTTGGCGCTCTGGCCGTGTGCTCTGGCCTTGCGGGATAATGCCTGTTTGCCTTTTACCGAGAGATTGAATTGAGGAGCCCTATGAAATTCAGTCTGCGAATTTCGCTCGTTGCCATCCTGTCGCTTGCTTTGACCACATGGGCCGCCGCTCAAGGTTCCGCCACCGGCGATCTTCACGTCACCGTAAAAGATCCTCACGGCAGTCTGGTCACCAACGCCACGGTCACCGCCAGCGACCAGACCAAGGCCTTCGAGCGCTCCACTAACAACAACCTGGAAGGCGAGTATGTCCTGCTCTCGCTGCCGCCGTCGGTCTATACCATCATTGTGCAGGCCCCCGGCTTCGCCCGAGTCGAGGCCAAGAACCAACTGGTCACGGTCGGACAGCGCCGCGAGCTGGCTCTCTCCCTGACCCTGGCCGCAGTTACTGAAACTGTGGACGTCACCTCGGAAGCCGCAGTGGTGGAAACCCAGCGCAGCGCCTCCACCAACACCGTCGAGCAGCGCCGCATTGATAACCTTCCAACCAACGGCCGCAACTACATCAATTTCGCCCTCACCGATTCTCGTCTGGCCCGCGACACCGCGCCTTCCATCGGCGCCGCCCCCACTTCCGGCTTGAACATTGCCGGCCAGCGCGCTCGCGCCAACCTGGTCAACGTCGATGGTGTGGACTTCGTCGATAACTCCACCAACGGCATCCGTTCCACCGTCTCGCAAGAAGCGGTGCAGGAGTTCCAGATCCAAACCAACAGCTATGCCGCGGAATACGGACGCGCCTCCGCCGGTGTCATCAACATCATCACCCGCTCCGGCTCCAATGATTTCCACGGCAGCGTCTTCGGATATCTGCGCAACCGCAACTTCCAGGCCGTCAATCCCTTCTCCACCATCTCGAATCCGGCCTATACCCGCACCCAGTTCGGTGCCGCCTTTGGCGGCGCTATCAAGAAAGACAAGACCTTCTATTTTTTCTCCTACGAAGGCACCCGGCGGCAGGAGACCGGCTTCTCCTCCATCGGTGCCGGCAACTTCGGCCTGCTGCCGTTTGACACTTCCCAAGTGGGCTTGCCCCTGGGCACTCTGCAACTTACCCCAGACCAGATTGGGTTCCTGACTAATCCCGCCGTGCTCTTCGCCGAGGGCACTGTCCCCGGGTTCGCGCAGGAAGTCGGTCAGTATGCCGGTCTGGCCGGAGCTTCCTCTGGTCAAGCGGTCAACGGTTTCTGGCCCACTTCGCTCACCGGCATCCCCGGTTTCAGCAGTTTCCCCACCACCTGCTTGCCTCCCGGCCCTTGTTTCGTGCCCCAGTCCTATGTCTCGCTCAACTCTCTTCGCGGCAACTTCCCGGTATCGGAGCGTACCGATTTGTATTCGCTTCGCCTTGATCACAACCTCACCCTCAACAACCACTTGATGCTTGCAGGTCGGGTCAGCCCCAGTGACGTCACTGGTATCCAGGTGCAGGCCCAAGGCCCCCAGAACTTCGGGCAAAACGCTTTCTCGCGCACCTCGAACCAGGACTATCATGATCTCTCCGTCAGTGCCCAAGACCAGTGGACCCTGAGCAACAACAAGATCAACGAGTTCCGCTTCCAGTACGCCCGCCGCGGCTTGAACTATGGTTATTCACGCGGTGCCGGCGGCTCTAACGTCGCCGTCAATATCCCCGGCGTGGCCTTCTTCGGACGCGAGCCCTTCTCCTACGTCCAGCGCACCGAACAGCGCTATCAAGTGGTGGACAACTTTTCCTGGAGTAAGGGCAGCCATACCTTTAAGTTCGGCGTGGACGGCAACTACATTCCCTTGCAAGCCAACTTTACTGTCAATTTCGGCGGCATTTACAATTTCGGGACCCAGAGCATCTTCCCCGGCGTCGCCCCTCCCGGAGTTCCCCAGTTCCCCGCCTTCAGCGCCGTGCAAGCCTACGGGGCCGGCATCCCTTCTAACTTCATTCAGGGGGTTGGCAATCCCCACGATGCTTTCTCTAACTCCATTCTCGGCGTGTTCGCCCAGGACTCGTGGCGCGTTAAGTCGAACCTGACTATCAACTACGGCGTCCGTTATGACGTCGAGTTCACCCCCCAGTTCAACGCGCTCACCCCCCTGGCCAAGTACGGGCAAGACTTCCTGGGTACCACTAAGGGCATTCCGCGCGATTACAACAACATCAGCCCGCGGGTCGGCGTCGCCTGGGATCCGTGGAAGAATGGCAAGAGCGTATTCCGCGCTTCTTACGGAATTTTCTATGGCCATCCGCTGCTTGGCCTGGCTTTCATTTCCGATGTCACCGACGGCACCAAAGCGCCCCAGATCGTCCTGTTCCCGGGCCCTCCAGGAGGCTGCACTCCTACCCTTTCGAACTTGAATGCCAGCAACGCCTTTCAAGGCTTGCTAAGTTGCCTTCCCGCCGCCTTCACCTATCAGCCCAACCAGCAGCGTTTTGATCCCACCGCCAACGCCCAGTCGTTGTTTGTGAATCAGGGCTACCTGGCGGCTGGTGTGCCTCTCGCGATTCAACCCTTCGGTTTCCCTAACACCAAAAACTTTGTCACCGACTATACCAATCAAGCCAACCTGACCTTTGAGCGCGACTTAGGCCATGACTACTCCCTCGGCATAGAGTGGAACTTTGCCGGTGGCCGCCACATCAACCGGCCCATCAACGTCAACGCGGTGCGGACCGACTTACTGGTGGCCAACTGGCAGGCCGCCGTCAGCGATCCCACGTCCAACGCCCAGTTAGGCCCGCTCGCAGTCGGCACCGGCGCCGCCCCCTGCGGATTCAATCCGAGTGGCGTGCCTTGGGTTTCCGCCGCTCTCACCAGCTTCTTCCGGCCTTCCGGCTTGAATCCATCCATTGCCAACGCCTTCATTGCCGGCGGCGCTGGTGCTTGCGTCGGGCTGGCCAGCCAACTCCTGCAGGCTGCCGGGCTGCATTCCACGTGCGACCCCACCACTCTGGCTAACTGTGTACCCTTTAGTGACGCGGCAGCCAACGCTTCCACCGGCAGTTCCGTCTATCACGCTCTTACTGTCAATTTGAAGAAGCGTTTTGGCCGGCACTACGAGTTACTGACCTCTTACACCTGGTCCCATGCCATTGACGACTCCACCGATTTGCAGGCGCCACTCTCGCCGCAAAATAACTACAATGCCAACGCCGAACGCTCCAACTCCGCGTTTGATCAGCGGCACCGTCTGGTCTTCAGCATGGTGTACCAGACCGGGCACATCAGCGGCAGCGCTTGGATGAACCGGCTGTTTGGCGATGTCACCGTCTCTCCCGTCATCGAATACGTGTCGGGGCGCCCCTTCAACATCATCGTCGGCGACGACCGTAACTTCGACTTCTCCAGTAACACCGACCGTCCGCTCACCGCATCCGCCGGCGCCACCAATAGTTGCGGAGACACCGCCGCGCCCTCCCGTTATTCGCCCACTGGATTCTTCATCCCCGCCTGTTTCCTGAATGGCACCACCATCGGCAATCTGGGACGCAACGCCGGTACCAAGCCTTACAACATCTTCACCGACCTGCGCGTTTCCAAGCTTATCCGCTTGGGCGAGCGCTTTTCGATTGAAGGCAGCGCGGACGCATTTAACCTGATCAACAAATTCAACGTCGCCGACGTGAACCCGTTGTGGAACACGGGTCAACCCGCCAGCGCAGCCTTCGATCCGCGCCAATTCCAATTCTCGCTAAGGGTGAAGTGGTAATGCAGTAAGTCGTTGGAAGAACTTCTCGACCAAGGCGGGCCTCGCGCCCGCCTTCAGTTCTTTCAGTCCACTTGCCCGCACCCTCGCGACCATCTACTCTGGTACTCTGGAACTGTCTTCTCCATTCTTGGCGATAGCCGGAGCCCGTTCCCGCATGAGTCACACTGACACGCCTTCCCCGCGTACTCGTCTGGTGCGTGAGCCGCAGCGCGCCGTTTACGATCGCGCCGAAGCCTACCGCATCCTCGACGAGGCTTTTCTCTGCCACGTGGGCTTTGTCGCCGACGGACAGCCCTACGTCATCCCCACCTCCTATGGCCGCGATGGCGACGTGCTCTACATTCACGGCTCGGCCGCCAGCCGCATGCTGCGCCAACTCGATGCGGGCGTGCCCGTCTGCATCACCGTGACCCTGCTGGATGGCCTGGTGCTGGCGCGTTCCGTGTTCAACCACTCGATGAATTACCGCTCCGTCGTAGTGCTGGGAACGGCAACGCTCATTTCGGACCTAGAGGGAAAACTGCGCGCCTTGCGCCTTCTTAGCGAACACATCCTGCCCGGACGTTGGGAGGACTCGCGCCAGCCCAACCACAAGGAACTCAAGGCGACCAGCGTGCTGCGCCTGCCCATCGACGAGTTTTCCGCCAAGGTCCGCACCGGCCCGCCCATTGATGACGAAGAAGACTACGCCTTCCCCACCTGGGCAGGCGTGCTTCCGCTGGAGATGACAGTAGGCCGCGCGATTAACGATCCGCGCCTGGAACCAGAACGCGCCCTGCCGGAATATTTGCAAGGCTACACCCGGAAGCGCTAAAGAAAGACCGGGCGCTAACGAAAGAGGACATACAGCCGGGAGGGCTTCCTAAAGCGAGTGCCCCCTGCTTGTCGTTCCGAGCGAAGCGAGGGATCTGCAGTTCGCATGCGACCCCAACGGCGTCAACCTGCACCCCACCCGCATTCTCTTCCAGCAAAACCTAAAACTGTTGCGTTTTGCAACAATCGATGCTAGTGCCATTTGCAAGCGCACTGTCGCCGTCGAGATTCGGAATGGCTTACACCCTGCCCCAAACCCTGATCGTCGATTCTAGGCCCACTAGCGGCCAGTAAAATGGCATACTGCGCGACACCGTCGCTGCCAATCCCAGCTCCGGACAAAACCTTTTTCCGGGACGGACCGAAATAATTCCCGGAAGTAGTTTGTTTTCAATTAGTTGATTCAAGAAAACGCATCTTTGCAGGAAGTGGTGCCGATTTCTTGCCGCCTGCCCCGAGGTTGAGCCTGCCGGAGTTCCCGAGCGCCCACTACTTTTTCGTGCACTGGTCCACCCAGTCGTTGACCGTCTTGTACCAGAGTTGCGAGTTCTGCGGCTTGAGCACCCAGTGGCCTTCGTCGGGGAAGTACAGCATCTTCGACGGCACGCCCATGGTCTGCAGCGTGGTAAAGAGCTGGAAGCCTTCGCTGACGTCGAGCCGATAGTCTTTTTGCCCGTGGATGACCAGCGTCGGTGTTTTGAAATTCTTTGCGTATTGATGCGGCGACCACTTCTGGTAGAGCGCCCGATTGTCATAGGGCGTGCCCTTGAACTCCCAGTTGTTGAACCAGAGTTCTTCGGTGGTACCCCAGGCGGAGTCGGTGTTGAACATGCCGTCGTGCGACACGATGCACTTGAAGCGGTCGGTATGGCCGAGCACCCAGTTGGCCATGTATCCGCCATAGCTCGCGCCCAACGCGCACTCGCGGTCTTTGTCGATAAACGGGTA
>JANYBT010000141.1 GCA_025360645.1 Acidobacteriaceae bacterium
AGACCAGGTCGGCGATGGTGTGCCCACCATGGAATTGCAAGTCGTGCGCAGGCGAGGGCGGAATTCCCGGGGCGATCACCGCAGGCTCAGGCATGAGGACTTGGGCGCGGAAATCGGCTTCGGCCGGGCTGCCGGGCCCGACAAACACTCGCATCGGCCGTACCCGTGGTGGCTTGCGGTCGCTGGTCATAATGGTCACAACACTCTCCCGGACTCTCGCGGAGAGAGTCGTCCTAAGGATTGAGCATAGCCAAGAAACGGAAACCGCGCCACCGCAGATTCGTTTCCACTGTGAGGGCCGAGTGGGCAACGTGGATGATCCAGTCCGCGCCGGGATGTGGGAGGATTTGGAATTGGGGTTGCGGAAATGCTGGTGGCGGCGGTAGGACTCGAACCTACGACCTACGGATTATGAGACCGTCGCTCTAGCCACCTGAGCTACGCCGCCATTATGGAGAAAAAAACAGGACCGGAACCGCTGCAACCGCTCCCCGATTTGCAGCCACGTGCCGTGGATGGGAGGTCATCGCAAGCAGCACGCGCATACCACCACAGGGAAGCGGGTGGACGCATCCCATCCAACGATTGTAATCCATCGATTGTAATTCAACGATTGTAGAAGTCTCGCAAATTCAGTGTCAAACCCAACCCGCCGTTTTCAAGCGTCAAAATTCAAACGTCAAAATTCCAGTGTCGATCCCAAGCCTCCACCTCACCCCTCCCAATATGTTTTGGCCTCACCCCTCCCAATCTCCCAGCATCCGGCGCAAGGCCACCAACTGGCCCAGGTGATACGCGTGGTGATCAGCCACTAGCAACGCCTCGCGCAAAATTGTCTTGCCTTCACTCCCCGGAATCTCCGCGTACAAATCCGTTTTCGGATTCGCCACCAGCGCCTTGATCGCATCCAGGTCGGCGCGACACGCTTGCACACTCTCCTCCCACTCTGCCGCCTCCTCCGGCGCGTCGCCCGCCGGCCAATACGCTTCGGGCCACTTGAGCGCAATGTAATCGCGGTTGCGGCTGAAGTCGAGGATGTCCCGCTGCGCGATTCGCATATGTTCCAGCAGCATCCAGGCGGTGTGCGGAAATCCCGCGACCCGGTTGCCCCGCAGCGGCTTTGGCCAGTCGGCCACCGCGTCGTCGAAAGGGACGTGCGCCCCGCCTCCGTCCAGCAGGAAGACCACATGCTCACGCAGAATCTCGTCTCTGCCTTTCGGTGGTTTCTCTTTCGCTTTCGCCTTGGTCTTCGCCATGTGTGCCCCCTTCGAGTCGGTTACGGGTGTTCGCTAGGATGTTCGATTGGGTTTTCGCCTGGGTGTTCGACTCTATGCTCGGTTGAATTGCCGGAACTGATGTCAGGTGGACTGATTTCAGGTGGACTGATTGCAAATTGAGCGATTTCAGGTTGACTGATTTCGAGTTGACCGATTTCAGGTCGACCGATTTCAAGTTCCGCGTTCGCCGCCACCGATGCCGCCGCCGCCGGGTCGCTCTCTCCGCGATACACCCGCCCCACGCCTCTCACCAGTCGCCGCATAGGAAATTCGCCGCGGTCTCCCGCCAAAAACAACTCGCCCGTCTTGCGCCCGCGATAGTACCAGCGCTTGAGCAATGCCAAATGCTCCATGGCCTCCAGCGCACTCGCGGGCTTCGCCGCAGGCACATCGCTCAACGCTTGCTCCAGCCGCGATTCCATGGACTGCGATCGGGTGCGGTCCGGCGGTTGGATGGCAAACGCAATCGGCCCGGCCAGGCAGCCCGCATCCACGCGAAACAGCGCCACCGCTCCCCGCTCGGCGCTCGGTTGCACCAGCACGCCATTTAAGCGGTCGATGCGGCGGACGATCTCCGGCGCCTGCGCCATCACCGGGGCCAGCTTGTCGAGCCGGGCATGCAGAGCTGCCGCGCTTTCAAATTCCAGCCGGGCCGACGCTTCCTCGCGCGCTGCTTCCAACTCGCGCCGCAGCGATTCACCGGCGCTCTCGAAAAATTGCTGCACCCGCCCCACTTCCGCGGAGTGCTCTTCCACCGTGCATCCCCGGTAACACGGCGCCAGGCACATCTTCATCTCAGAATAGATGCAGCCAGGAAATTGCGGGTCGGGATGCAGGTCTTCGACGCAGCGCCGCATTTTGAAAAAGTCCAACGCGTCGTTCATAAACTTTTCCGCCGCCACTCGCGACCAGAACGGACCGTAATACACTGACCGTCCCCGCCGCGACATTCGCGTGGTCACCGAGGCGCGCGGAAATTCATTCTCCAGATGTAGTTTGACCAGCGGCGCGGGACGAATCCGCAACCGACCCGCGTAAGTCTCGGGGAACGCGCTCCGAAACAGCTGGTAGAGCAGAAATCCCGACTCGAAGTCTGAGCCGGTGCAGGTATACTCGATGCGCCGGACGCGGTCGCGCAAGTTCAAGCGTTTGCTGGGGCGAAGGCTTCCATCTTCGGCGACTTCAGGCGCGCCCAGCAGTCGCTGCAACCGCCGCCGCAGGTTCGCCGTCTTGGTCGCGTAGGGCTCGGCCATTGCATCTTCGCCCGCCAACAAAAAAACGGCAGGTGCGGCCGGAATGGAAGCAAACACTTCCAAGTCGCGATCGGGCGCGAACTCAACCTGATGGGCCAGCACACTGCGATTGTAAGCGTGTTACGAATGTCCCGCCGCGAGAGCGGGTTCGCAGAGGCGACCGCGCCACCAGGCTCGCGCACTCAAAACTGAAAGTCGTAACGGAAATGCTGTGCTCAAAAATCCGTCGTCGTGAAGTTACGTGAGGGGACGTTGCGCGAGCGGAGACTCCCGCCGATAACATTCGTTCCTATGACACCGACCGTCGATGAACTCGGTATGTCGCGGCTCGCACGAAAAACTGGCTCGACTTCAAATTTCGCGGGCGCGCGCCGCAGGACCTCGTTCCGTCATGTGGGACTTCAGAATTCCAACTCCGCGAAACTGGCTTGGCGATACCGGCGAGATAATCTACCATTTTCCATATTCTCTTGCCTTTCGCGCTTAAGGGTGCTCTAGCGCGTTCATTCGAGTTGGATGACCTACCCCCTGCCCTGAACGCTTATCGTCTCGCCACGGTGCCCCTGAGGCTATCTATAGGGGTTTTACTCGAAGGGTCTCGATCGACTTTCGATACCACAGCGATGACCGCCCAGGCCGCCGAGCACTAAAAATCCCGCAAACCCTTTAGAATCAACAAATATAGCTTTTTGGTATTAGATTTGCCCGCTGGCTGAAGCTCAGCGACTGAATCTCAGCGGTAGTTCCCACTCCGAAAGTGTTGCCGGAAATCGGGACCGCTTAGCTTCACCACCCGGCACATCTCGTGTAACCGGGAGCGCATGCGTTCCCCGATCCGGTCGCCCAGAGATTCTTCGCGGGCAGCCGCGGCGGCAGGCGACAGGTTGGCGCGTGCGACCGCCCCAGCGGGCTCATCCGAATAGTTGGTGGTGATGATAGTTGTGCGGTTGTCGTTGTAGCGCGAGTTCAGGATCAGGCTGACCGTGTCCCACACCCATTCAGTCGGCTTCACCGCGCCCAACTCGTCCAGCACCAGCACTTCGGTTTCAAACACCGGACGCAACACATCCAGCTCAGTGGTCTTGACCGAAGCGTTGTAAGAATTCTGGATTTGCTTGAGCAGCTCTCTGTAATCGTAGAACAGGCACGCGATGCCCTTGCGCAGCAGTTCTCGCATCACTCCGACCGCCAGATGCGTCTTGCCCACGCCGATGGGGCCGATCAACAGCAACCCGGTGTTTTCCAGTGGATATTCCCGAACAAAGTTTTGCGCCTGCATCAGCGCGGCTTGCTGCGAAGGATGCGCCCCGCTGAACTTGGTATCGAACTCGCTCAGTTCGCAATGCTCGTAGCGCTTGGGGATACGCGCGGCGGTGAGCAGGGCGGTGGCGCGCGATTGCATTTGGCATTCGCAGCGCGCCACCCGGCGATTGGGCTCTGGCGCCACCGTCTTCCAGCCGGTGCCTTGGCAGAGGGGACAAACGTCGGTCGGTGCAGTGGGTGCAGGCATGGGTCTCTAAATGACTTTGCACCCGCACCCGCCGCCCGCGCAAGGGGCACAAGGAGGAAGCGCTGTGTACATCCTGTGAATCGCGCAGACAGGCAGGGGCAGCGGGCGGAAGAATCCGGCGAAATTGCCTCTGGTTTGTGATATGAATACTTCTGCATCGTCCGATGTTGGAGGGGATAAATGCTGAGATCAGGATTGCTTGCCACCGCAGCGCTGTTGGTCGGGTGCGCGCTGTCAAATGTTTCCGCCCAGACAGCGGAACCCGCGAAGACTCAACCGGACGTACCCGCTCAATATGCCGCCACTGCCATCGGCCAATCCGGCCCGGCAGCAGGCAAGTCTTTCGACCTCACCGTCTATGTGGAGCAACTGACCAGCGACGGAGACACCGAGGAACTGGTCTCCACGCTGAAGCATAAGGGCCAGGCCGGGTTGTTGAGCGCATTCGAGGACA
>JANYBT010000068.1 GCA_025360645.1 Acidobacteriaceae bacterium
ACCGAAACGTATTCTTCGGGTTGTGCTTGGACAATACCTTGGTAATCGCCGCCGTCAACGTGGTCTTGCCATGGTCAATGTGACCAATCGTTCCTACGTTGCAGTGCGGCTTATTCCGTTCAAATTTTTCTTTCGCCATATCTCCGCTCCGTGCGCTCTCTAACTGTTGTGTGGTTCTGAAATTTACTTACTTCGCCGTGCCCTGCACCTTGGCAATAATTTCTTCCGCCACCGAGCGCGGAGCTTCTTCATAGCGCGCAAAGTGCATCGAGTACTCCGCGCGGCCCTGTGTACTGGAGCGCATGTGTGTCGCGTAGCCGAACATTTCGGCCAGCGGCACAATGGCGCTGATTACCTGCGATCCGGCGCGATGTTCCATGCCCTCAATCCGTCCGCGGCGCGAACTCAAGTCGCCCATGATCACGCCTGCGTAATCTTCCGGCGTCACCACTTCGACTGCCATCACCGGCTCCAACAGCACCGGCGACGCTTTGCGCGCGGCTTCCTTGAACGCCATCGATCCGGCGATCTTGAACGCCATTTCGTTGGAATCCACATCGTGATAGCTGCCGTCGTACAGCGTGGCCTTCACATCCACCATCTCGTAGCCAGCCAGGACGCCGCCTTCCATGGCTTCCTTGATGCCCTGATCGATGGGCTTGATGAATTCCTTGGGCACCGATCCGCCGATAATGCCGTTGACGAATTCATAGCCCTTGCCCGGCTCGTTCGGCTCCAGCCGGATCTTGGCATGGCCGTACTGGCCGCGGCCGCCGGTCTGCCGAATGTACTTGCCTTCCGCCTCCGACTTCTTGCGGATAGTTTCGCGATACGCCACTTGCGGCTTGCCGACGTTGGCCTCGACTTTGTACTCACGCATCATGCGGTCGACGATGATTTCCAGATGCAACTCGCCCATGCCGCTGATAATGGTCTGTCCACTGTCGGGGTCGGTGTGAACTTTAAAAGTAGGATCTTCTTGGGCCAGCTTGGAGAGCGCCAAGCCCATCTTTTCCTGGTCGGCTTTGGTCTTGGGTTCGACCGCAACCGAAATGACGGGAACGGCAAACTGGATCGACTCCAGCGCGATGGGATGGCTCTCATCGCAAATCGTGTCGCCGGTGCTGACGTTCTTCAGTCCCACCGCGGCGCAAATGTCGCCCGCCAGAATCTCGTGGATGTCTTCGCGCTTGTTGGCGTGCATCTTCAGCAGACGGCCAATGCGCTCGCCGCGCTTGCGGCCCGTATTCAGGACTGAATCGCCCGACTTGAGCTGCCCGGAATACACCCGGATAAACGTCAACTGACCCACAAACGGGTCGGCCATGATCTTGAAGGCCAGCGCCGAAAACGGCTCACTGTCATCCGGCTTGCGGGTGATAATTTCGCCATTGTCCGGGTTCTTGCCGGTGACTTCGCGGCAATCCAGCGGCGAGGGCAGGTAATCCACCACTGCATCGAGCAACGGCTGCACGCCTTTGTTCTTGAACGCTGTGCCCACAACCACTGGAAATACTTTTAACGCGATCGTGGACTTGCGCAAAGAAGCCCGCAACTCCTCGGGGGAAATCGATTCACCTTCCAGGAACTTGTGCAGGATCTCGTCGTCGTTCTCCGCCACCGTTTCCACCAGCTGGGTGTGGAAGGCTTCGGCTTTCTTCAGCAGGTCCGCCGGAATATCGCCGGTAAGGTACTCGGCGCCGATGGTGTCGTCTTGCCAGATGATCGACCGCATTTCGATCAGGTCGATCACGCCGCGGAACTTGTCTTCCTGGCCGATCGGAATCTGAATCGCGATTGGCTTGGCGTTCAGGCGCTTGCGGATGGTATCGATGGCGTGCTCGAAATCCGCACCCATCTTGTCAATTTTGTTGATGAAACAAATGCGCGGCACGCCGTATTTATCCGCCTGGCGCCACACTTTTTCCGACTGCGGCTGCACTCCATGCACTGCGTCAAACACCGCTACCGCGCCGTCCAGCACGCGCAAGGAGCGTTCCACTTCGGCGGTGAAATCCACGTGGCCGGGGGTGTCGATGATGTTGATGCGAATGTCGCGCCAGGTACAGGTAGTCGCCGCGGAGGTGATGGTGATGCCGCGCTCCTGCTCCTGCTCCATCCAGTCCATGGTGGCCGTGCCTTCGTGCACCTCTCCAATGCGGTGCGTCCTGCCGGTATAGAACAGGATGCGCTCCGTCGTGGTGGTCTTTCCGGCATCAATGTGGGCCATGATGCCGATGTTCCTGCAACGTTCTAATGGGACTGTTCTGGGCACGACTTTCTCTACTCTTTCTGGGGCTCAACCTAGTGTTGCAATTTTGTAATTTGGTAATTGGGTAATTTGGTAATTGCAACCAAATCTCTAATCGCCTTTTCAATTACACAATTGCTGAATTTCCCAATTACTCAATTTCTCACTACCATCTGTAATGCGCGAAGGCCTTATTGGCTTCCGCCATGCGGTGCACGTCTTCCTTCTTCTTGATGGCCGCACCTTTGCTGTTTGCGGCATCGAGCAACTCGTTGCTCAACTTGTCTACCATGCCTTTTTCGGCGCGCCCGCGAGCGTAGGTCACCAGCCATCGAATGGCCAGCGAGGTCCGCCGTTCCGCGTTCACTTCGACCGGCACCTGGTAGTTGGCTCCGCCCACTCGGCGGCTTTTCACTTCGAGAAGGGGCTTGGCGTTCTCCACCGCCTTGATGAACAACTTCAGTGCGCCATCGCCGCCTTTTTGTTCCAGCTTTTGCAGCGCTTCGTAGAAGATGCCCTCGGCAGTCGACTTCTTGCCCTGCCACATCATCGAGTTCACGAACTTGGTCACCAGGTCTGATCCGTACACCGGATCCGCCTCGACCGTCCGCTTGCTAACATGTCCTTTTCTCGGCATTCCGCTTCGCTCCTGATCCTTAAGCCTTCTTTGGGCGCTTGGTGCCATACTTGGAACGGCTCTGCATACGATTGGCCACGCCCGTCGCATCCAGCGTTCCCCGTACCACGTGATAGCGCACGCCCGGCAGGTCCTTCACACGGCCCCCGCGGATCAGCACAATCGAGTGCTCCTGCAGGTTGTGCCCGACGCCGGGGATGTAGGTGGTCACTTCGATTCCATTGGTCAGGCGAACCCGGGCCACTTTGCGAAGCGCGGAGTTCGGCTTTTTCGGCGTCTGGGTGTACACCCGCGTGCAAACTCCACGCTTCTGCGGACACGCTTGCAGCGCCGGACTGGCCGTCTTGTAACGCGGCCGCTCCCGGCCATCGCGAACCAACTGATTAAACGTAGGCACTGTTCGCCACTCCTTGCAGCCTCCACCTCCGCGCGCACCCATAGGCGGCGTAGAAGAGCGGGGCTCTTTCCCGTTTCCGGTCTGGCTTGGCCATACCAACGGTCAGCCATGCTTCCCGGGCCAATATCGCGACCGGGAATTTTTGTTTTCCCATTCAGACTGTCGCTTCCGACGGTGGCGCCACGCCTTAGCCCAAGGCCAGGAGGCGCTCCGTATCGCAAGCTTTACTCTACATATCCTTTTCGAGCGTCTCTTTCCGCCGCGAAGGCGAACGAGCGAAAAAGGTGGGCGCAGAGCATTTCAGCGAGGGCACTCTCAGGACAAACTTTTCCCGAGCAGGTGTTTCTTTCAACAGCTCAGCCAGAACTACTTCCGGTCGGCACGCGGATCACTTTCGCAATCCAGACAACCTACCACTACAGGCAAGCTACACTATCTCGCGGAACCTTTTTAATATACCAACCCCACTGCAAGCCGTCAACCATTCCCGCCGCGTTTTTTGCACAGCCCTCGGCTGGTGGTTCGGGACACTGCCTGGAGTGAACCCGTGCCGCCGTTTTATGCGTTCACCACCGGCTCCTTGATGAGATGCTGGATGCCCACGTATTGCCCCCGCACCCGCGCCCACCGCGCCGCATAGTCACGCACATCCACGTGCACAAAACCCGCGTCGTACACACCGATGCCGCCATCCTTAAAATCAGCAATCTCCAATGCCAGTTCGTACATCTGCTGCACCGTCAGCCCAGCGATGCTGATGTCCGCCGCCAGGCCCTTGGTGTGCTCGCTGTCGGAGACCCCGCCCACGTTCTGGTTGTGGGCTGGACACCGGTAGCCGTCGTGCACCACGATCGCCGCTCCCGCTCTGGCTCGCAGTTCTTCCATCGCCTCCACCAGCTTCGGGTCCACTTTGAGGTCACCGCAACAGTGACAGGCAAACTCTGCTCGCGAAAAATGTTGGCTCAAATCGCCCATGGCATTGCTCCCAGGCTTCATTTTGCCGCCTGGGAACGGGCTTGGGGAAGTAAAGAAATCACCCTTTTCGGTGATTGCGGTCACGTCAATTTGTTCGTCCTGGCCCGGAAAGCGAGCGTCATCCGCGGAACGCGCCCTGCTGCCGCTGTTACTCAGGACGCTCTTATGCCGCCGGGTCGGGCTCGCTGTTCTCCGCCGGCAGGTAGCTAGGGTTGCGCTTCCAACCCACCACCATGGAGGCAAAATTCTCCCAACCGTGCAGCGCCACCATGACCAAGTGACCGGGAACGAAAGCCCAGAACCCGCACATCGCCAGGAAGTGCCAGATTCTCGTGAGGTGGTACCCGCCAAACAGAAACGCCAGCCAGTGAAGTTGTACCGGCTTGTACATCACCATGCCCGTCACTACAGAAAGCACTCCGAGCAGGATCGTCGTTGTGTACGCCAGCTTTTGCAGCGGGTTGTAAGGCGCAGTCTCTTCCGGCTTGGCGCCAAACAGGAAGTAGTGTTTCGCCATGGGCCACACCCCTGCAATGTCGCGCGGCCGGAACAACACTGTCCGCCAATGCCCGCTCGCCGCCTCGTACAGCAGGTAGACCACTCCCCCGATCACGAAAATCCACATGAACGTGAAGTGCCACTGCAGCGCTCCGCCCAGCCATCCTCCCAGCCGGAGCAACTTCGGCGGGGTAAACAGCTCGCTCTCCGGAAGCTTCGGCCCAAACGAGGGGAATGCCCTAAATATCTGCAGGCCGGTCATGGTCATCACCACAATGCAAATTCCGTTGAGCCAGTGAGTGAACCGGACCACGGTGGGGTGCTCATAGACCGCCCGCACCCGTTTGCCAGCTTCGGCGAATGTGGCGGTCCTCAAATAGGCCAGGTCGGTCTTCATTTCGTCCCTCATCACAGCCCACCAAACCAGTCGTAGCCCTGGTCTTCCCAGTAGCCGCGCTTGCCTGCTTTTTGGACGTTGGCCACTCGCAGCGTGTTCATGTACTTCGCCTGCTTATACCCCAACTTGGTTGGCATCTGCAGCCGCAGCGGTGCGCCGTGCCCACGATCCAGCGGCTTTCCATACATCTCGTAGCACAGCAGCGACTGCGGATGCAGCGCGCTAGCCATGTCAATGGACTCGTAATAGTCGTCTTCGCACTCCACTTCCAGGAACTTCGCCGTCGTGTCCGCGCCGACCAGATCCAGGAACGCGCTGACGGGGGTCCCGCCGAAGTTGCCGATCACATCCCATCCCTCCACGCAAATGTGGCGCGTGTTCTGCACCCGCTTAGGCAGGCTGGTGATCTGCGCCAGCGTGTATGCACCAGGACGCTTCACTAGACCCTCCACCGTCAGCTTCCAGGCGTCCAGATCGACTTCGGGATCCTCCACGTCATAGTAGTTGTAGGGAAATTTTTCGAACGGCGCCACTTCCGAATCCGAAAAGGTCTGCGCCTGGCGGTGTCGTCCGAACGTCCCGCCCGCCACCCAGTCGCTGAACCGCAAGCCTTGGTCCAGCATCTTCTCCTGCCACCGCGGCACGAAGAACGCCCCCACCAACACCACCGGCGTCAGCTTCAGCAACTCGCGCCGCCGCAAGCTAGTGAGCCCACTTTGCGATTTCTTTTCGTCTGCCATAGCAGTACCCCCGTCCGAGCGCAGCTTCTTCAAGCGCGCCAAACCGTCTGTGGTCGATATGCGCCCGAGCCTCTGTGCTTGACGAGAAGCCCCGTGCCGAGGAATGAGTGGTCAGCCTGCCACATCAGACTCGCCGCCGCGCCCAATGTTTCACCCGCTGCGGCACTCAATCCTAAAATTACGCACAGTCTATTACAACTACGTTACTCGCGCGCGGTTGGATGGGCCTTCCCCTCACACCGCCCGCCCCGCACAATACCCTGATGCCCAGGCCCACTGGAAATTAAATCCCCCCAGCTGCCCGGTGACATCGACCACCTCCCCGATGAAGAACAACCCTGAGACCTTGCGGCTCTCCAGCGTCTTGGCGGAAAGTTCAGCAGTGTCCACGCCGCCAGCGGTGACCTCCGCTTTCTCGTAGCCCTCGGTGCCGGCGGGCGTGATTTCCCAGCGGTGCAGTCCGCGCTCGAACTGGTCCAGTGCATGATTGGTCCAACCGGCAGGGGGATGCACTTGCAGCCATCGTTCAGCCAGCCGGTTGGGCAGAGTCTGGCTGAGCGCGGCGTGCGCCGCAGCCAGGGTGCGAGGACGCGTCGGCGGTCGCAACTCTGCCGTCACTTCAAAGCCCGGCGCCAAGTCAATCACGATGAGCTCCGGCTTCTGCCAGTACGACGAAATCTGCAGAATCGCCGGACCGCTCAGCCCGCGATGCGTGATCAGCATCTTCTCGCGG
Organism: Acidobacteriaceae bacterium; assembly: GCA_025360645.1. Lineage (GTDB taxonomy): Bacteria > Acidobacteriota > Terriglobia > Terriglobales > Acidobacteriaceae > JANYBT01. Next base: position 6,629 of record JANYBT010000068.1, read on the forward strand.
AACTCCTGCCGTCCGCACCTCACCATCACTTCCGTCGAAACGCCCGCCAGGTCGCAGAACTGCTTGTGGTCAGTCGCCTGGAACGTCAGCGGTACCAGCCCGGGGCGGCATTCCCGGATGCTGTGGCCAAACTTCCGCGCTAGTTCGTACCCAAACGCAGTCGCGCCAATCTTGGGGATGGACAAGCCCCCGGTTGCAACCACTAAGTTTGGAGCAGTGAACTGGTCCTCGCCCGCCACCACTGTGAATCCAGCCTCGCGGTGAATTTTGCTGACCTGCACGTTGTTAATCTGCACGTTGCTAATTTGAACATTGTTAATCTGCACGCTGTTAATCTGCACGTTGACGAAGATTTCGACCTTCGCCGCCCGGCACTCTTCCTCCAGCAGGGTGACCACGCTCTGGGCCGAGCCGTCGCAGAAAAGCTGCCCCAGAGTTTTCTCGTGGTACGCAATGCCGTGCTTCTCCACCAGCGCGATGAAGTCGGCAGGGGTGTAGCGGGCCAGTACCGACTTGGCGAAGTGGGGATTGGATGAAAGAAAATTCTCCGGGCGGCAATGCAGGTTGGTGAAATTGCAGCGTCCACCGCCCGAGATCAGGATTTTCTTGCCCACCCGGCCCGCGCGCTCCAGCACCGCCACACGCCGCCCGCGCTTGCCGGCCTCCACGGCACACATCAGCCCCGCGGCCCCGCCACCGAGAATGATTACGTCGAATGAGTGCTTCACCGCTGTAAATCATAACCGCTGCAGTCGCCCGTTGCGGTTATTTAGCAGATAGACCTTGCTCCGCAGTGACCTCCGGCGCCACTTCCAGAACTTCGTGAACCACCGCGTCCACGTCGTTGTCCGTGGTCCGGTGGTTCACGAAACACGCACGCAGGCAGAACTTCCCCTGCAATTCCGCATTCGAAAGGTACACTCTTCCCCGCGCTACAATCCGTTTGAGCAATGCCAGGTTGAACTGGTTGCGCATTTCTTCGGAAGCGTCCGCGGACGCCAAGTGTCGGAAGCAAACCGCGCTGAGTTCCACCGGGCCCATTAGTTCCAGCAAAGCAGTGCGCTCGACGGCCGCGGCCAATCGTCGAGCATGGTCGAGGTCCTTCTGGATGGCGGCGCGGAAAGCTTGCAGCCCGTGATAGCGCAGCGACAACCAGAGCTTGAGGCCGCGGAAGCGCCGCGAGAGCTCGATCGACTCTTCGAAGTACGCAAAGCCCTCCACCGGATCGGAGCTGAGCTGTTTGGCATAGCTGCCGGTATAGGTGAAGGTGGTGCGCGCCGCCTCCACATCGCGATACAGCAGGCACCCGCAATCCAGCGGCTGGTAGAGCCATTTGTGTGGATCGAGAGAAACCGAGTCGGCTAAGCCTAGGCCGCCGAATTTCTCGGGGATGGCAATCGCCGCGAGGGCTCCATAAGCGCCGTCCACGTGCATCCAGAGATCGTGAGCGCGGGCGATGGCGGCAATTTCGCGCAGCGGATCGATGGCGCCGGTGTTGACCGTGCCCGCCGAAGCAACCACCGCGATGGGCTCCCGGCCGCGTGCCCTGTCCTCGCGGACGGCTTGCTCCAATTGCGCTGCCTCCATCCGGTACGCAGCATCGCAAGGAATGTAGTGCAGGTTCTCTCGCCCGATTCCGAGCATGGCCACGGCTTTGGGCACAGCCATGTGGACTTGCTCTGAGGCGTAGATGACGCCGGTTCTCGCTTGGTACAGACCGTTCAAATTGGCCGGGGTCTTTTTCTCCCGCGCCATCGCCAGTCCCATCAGGTTAGCGGCGGAACCTCCGCCGGTCAGTGTCCCGACAAACCCAGCGCAGCCCACGGCATCCGCAAGCCAGCGCACCACCGTTTGCTCAATCGTTACTGCCGCCGGCGAAGAACGCCAGGCGGTAATGTTCTGGTTCAGAATGGATGCCACCAAGTCGCCCAGCGCGGCGATCGGCTCCCCGGATCCTTGCACGTATCCGAAAAAACGCCCATTCTGCGCCCGCGAGTGGTTCACGACGTCGAGAAGGGCGTCAAACGCCCCCTCCCCCATGCCTTGGTCGGGCGGTTCAGACTCGAACAGGCGTTTCGCTTCCGCGCCGGTGGTCGCCGGAAACAAGGCACGTTCGTCCAGAGTGCGCAGATATTCAGAACAGAGAGCGCCCACGCGGTCGCTCAGGCGCTGGAAGTCCTCGGGGGAAAGTTCGAGGCTCTTCATGGCGTGCTCAATTTCGTCACAAGATTCCCGTCCTCAAATACTGTTTATCTTGTAAATCACCCCAAGGTTCGAAGCCCCGCCCGTGGAGGTCGTTCCGTAGTCATCGTGGTACTTCGCGCGCATCAGATCGTTGGGAGCCGACCCGTCCGTGCCGGCAAAGTAATGCAGCGGAGTCAGCTTGCCGTTCGTTTCCAACCGGAAGGTCAGACCGCACGTCGAGGTCCCGCACGCGCTGACGCCTTGGGCCGCGCCATACAAACGCCCCGCAGTGTCGATGGTCAACTCCGGCGACGGGAACTCACCGTCCAGGACATTGGCGAAGTGATGCAGCACGCTGAAATTGTTTTGCGCGTCGAGCTTAAAAATTACTCCCAGTCCGAAATCTCCACCCGCTGGCGTCGTACCGTAAAAACTGCCGTTTACGTCCTGCACCAAACCTCCCACCGGCGAGGCACCGTCGGTCCCTCCGGTGAAGGAATACAGCGTACTCTCCTGGCCCGACGTATCAATTTCAGAAATCTCTCCCTGCCCGAACGCTCCGCCGTACAACGTCATGCCATACAAGCGCCCCACCGAATCTCGGAACAACCTGCCCTCAGGATAGGAACCGCCGGATCCACCCGTGAAACTGTAAACAATCGTCTCCTGCCCGCTGC
>JANYBT010000002.1 GCA_025360645.1 Acidobacteriaceae bacterium
AGAGAACCTGGCTGGGCTGGGCGCGATCAACCGGGAGCTGATTGCCCGGGCGGAAGGGCTGGAATCGGCGCAGCGGGTGGTGCTGGACATGGATTCAACGGAGATTCCGGTCTACGGGCAGCAGGAACAGAGCACCTACAACAAATACTGTCAAGGGCGGAGTAAAACTAGACCACCGGGGCGGAGCAAAACTAGACCAGAGGTGGAGGTAGGAGATCGGGGATTGTCGGGGAGGAGGGCGTCTGGAGCGGAGGCCTGCGCCGCCTGAAAGGCGGCGCGTTTAGGCCGGAGCGGAAGACGTCCTCCTCCCCGATGCGTGTGCGCTGCAGCGGGTAGAGGGGGGCGGTCAGGAACCCAGGGATGAGCCTCGCTTACGTTTGCTCTGCTTCAGGCGATAGCTCTCGCCGTTCATCTCCAGGATGTGAACATGGTGGGTCAGCCGGTCCAGCAGCGCGCCGGTCAACCGTTCCGAGCCCAGCACTTCGGTCCACTCCGGGAAGGGCAGGTTGCTGGTCACCAGCGTGGAACCCCGCTCATAGCGCTGACTGAAGACCTCGAACAGCAGTTCCGCGCCCGCCTTGGATAGGGGCACGAAGCCCAACTCATCGACGATCAGCAGTTCGTAGCTGGCCATCTGCTTCTGATAGCGTAGCAACCGTCTTTCATCGCGCGCCTCCATCAACTCGTGCACCATGGCAGCGGCGGTGGTAAAGCGCACGCGATGGCCCCTCTGGCAGGCCGCCAAGCCCAGGGCGAGCGCCACATGGGTTTTTCCCGTGCCGGAGTTTCCCAGTAGCAGCACGTTCTCGCGGCGCAGCAGAAACTCGCAGCGTCGCCAGCTCCAGCACCAGCGCCTTGTTTAGCGACGGCAGGGCCAGATACTCGAACGTGTCCAGGCTCTTGACCACGGGAAAGCGGGCTTGGTGAATGCGTCGTTCCGTGGCTCGCCGCTCCCGCTCCAGTAGTTCCAGCTCGGTCAGGCGCAGCAGGTAGCGGGGATAATCCCCACTCTCGGCCGCACACTGCTGCGCCACCTTGTCGTACTCGCGCAGGAAAGTCGGTAGCCGCAACTGTTTCAGGTGATGTTCCAGCAGCACCTGGGGCGTGTCTGCAAGGACTGGGTTCCCGACTGGGCTCATGGGTTCACCGCTTCCAGCAAGGCCATATACTCGGCGGCCTGGGTGGTGCGAACCCGCGCCAGGGGCAGGTGGGGATAGTTTTCCAGGTCCAGCCGCGGCGGACGCTGCTCGATGCGGCACAACAGCAGATGCTTGACCGCGTCGTAGCTGATCGTCCCCAGCCGCAGTGCTTCTTCCACCGCCGGCGCCACCTCCGCAAGCGAAAAGGTCTCCAGCAAGCGCAACACCTGCACATACTCGCGCTTGCCGCCTTGCTGCAGCCGCGCCTCCAGCAACCGCCGCAGGTGGGCAAAACCGGGGGGCAGTTCCCAACCTGCCAGCGGCGCCGCCTGGTCCAGGGCGCGCGTCTTCTGCTCTAGCAGCGCCAGGTAATGCAGCGGATCGAACACCATGTCCTCCCGCTGGTAGCTGCGCTGGTGACGGGCGATGACCTGGCTGCCGCAGGCGATCACCACTTCGTGCACGTAGCCCTTCACCAACACCTCGCGGTGTCCATACTCGGTCGGCACCGAGTAATCGTTGTTGCGATAGCGCACCAGCGAGGTCGAGCTGACCCGCAGCGTGCGTTTCTCGCAGGCCTCCAACCCGGCGGCCGGCAGCGGCAACAGCGCCGCACGATCCCGCTCGAAGCGCTCTCCGATCGTCTCCTGGGCCCCGCGAACCCGATGCTGCCGGTGCTGGCGGCACTGCTCCCGCAAGTACGCGTTCAACTCCTCCCAACTGTTCATCCGCGGCACCGGGACCAGGAAGTTGCGCCGCGCATAGCCCACCAATCCTTCCACGTTGCCCTTGTCGTTGCCTTTGGCCGGACGCCCGAACTTCTCGGCAAACAGGTAATGGCTTTGCAACTCGGAAAACGCTCGCGTCTTCTGGCGCTCCCCGTTGCCCAGGATCCGCGCCACCGCCAGCTTGGTGTTGTCGTACAGGAGGGAGACGGGAACGCCGCCCAAGTAGGCGAAGGCCTGTACGTGCCCCTCCAGAAACGCCTCCGTCGTCTCGGCCGGAAACGCCGCCACAAAGATGTCGTCCGATTGCGGCAGGTCTATGGCCAGGTAGTGCGCCGTGCACTCCACCCCGGCGATGACCACCAAAGCCTCGCCGAAATCGGCCTGCGCCGTGCCCGCCGCATGGGTCAGCGGCACGAACATCTCCTGGCGGCGCTGCCCGTACAGACGCACGTAGTCCTTCACAATGGTGTAGCCGCCGGTGAAGCCATACTCCGTGCGCAAACGGTCGAAGATACGTTTCGCCGTGTGCCGCTGCTTGACGGGTCTGCTCTTGTCGTCTTCCAGAATAGCGTCGATCACGCCCAGCCACGGCCCCAACCGGGGCCGCCGCACCGGCTGCTGCCGCCGGTAGCCCGGCGGCACGGAATGGCGCAGCATCTTGCGCACGGTTTCCCGCGCCACTCCAAACTCCCGCGCTACCTCGCGCTCGCTCCGCCCCTCCACCAGTACCGCTCGCCGCACCCGCGCATAAAGCTCCACTGTGTACATCCCTCCGGTGTTCCACGAAGCAGTCCTTCACCGCAACTGCTTCCTGAAACCAAAATCCGGCGGTCTGGTTTTACTCCGCCGCATCACCCCGCTCTCGCGGCGTGATGTGGTCTATTTTTACTCCGGCGCTTACAACCGCCGGCGGCGATCGAATATTCGTACCTCCGCCGGTCCTCGATAACTTTGCCGCGACGCCAGGCAACCTGGTACGGTGTCTGGCTATCCATGGTCAAGACCGCAAGAGGGGTACGACCGGTTGGAAAGCGCTCGTCATTTCTTTGATGCGACGACCACCGTTGCGTGGCGCTGCGTAAGGCGGCACCCTGACTGTCGCCTTGCAATACGAGTTCAGTTCGGTCGTCCCGCGGGCGTTCCTACGTTCTAAAGCTGTCATACATCGTCCCTCCTCACAATTTCGTCCGCCCTTGAAATCAACAACTGCGGAAGGCAAGCCAAAAGGCGTCTGCTATAACTTTGTCGTCATCATGTTGAAGCGCCGACACCTGCGTCCGAAGCTTCGTCCCCCTCGACGGGCTCTTCTGGGTGCTGGTGGGGGCTTGTGGCCTCGAGGGAAAGACGCCCCCTTCTCGCCCTGCCAGAGACAAACACTTCGGCAAGTTTCCAGTACACAATTTCTGGCGACGAATTGCACTGTTCCTACGGGTGTCCCCGCGTAAGTTTTTCTTGTCCGAACTTTGAACGCGGTACTGACGCTGCTGTTCGGTCCACAAGCACAATATTCGAGTTGACGAAAACCTGAGAGAGGCCAGGAGGGGCGCACCTAATACACCAACAATCTCTTTTCTACTTAATGCCCAGGATCCAAGATGACCACCAACTCAACCTAGTCGACCCGCGCGGGATGACGGGGCGCCATTCTTGATGGTATTCGCTCCCGGCGGAGAATGTCGGCGACATGGCTGGTCATTCCCACGTTTCCCATCAAAGTAATCCCAATACGTCGGCCCCGACAAGTTGAGCGAGCTCTCGGAGGCCGCGGATGCCTTGTGCTGTATCGAACAGAACCTCGTCGTCGTAATCTCCAGCGACAATCACGGCTCCTGCAGAGAGCGCCTCTTCTTGCTGAAGTTGAAGGATCCATGTACATTCGTCATCTGAAGCCCATTCGATTCGAACGGTCCCAACTGCCTTTTCCAAGTTCTTGTGGAGTGCCGCAAGAGCGTTCTGGGTCGCCGCATCCAACCTCTCTGGGCTGCTCTTCCCTATCATTAATCCGTCACCGAATCCCTGAACTCCTTCTATAATTGTCTCGCTGTCAGATCCCGAAAGCAGAGCGCCCGAGAGCCGTGATTCCACCTCGTCCTGAATAATTAGAGAAGGGATGCGATCGCTACCTGGGGTACTCTTCATGAGTTCGAAAGGATCTGCCCAACCACGAAAAGTCGGAAAGAACCCTGGCTCGGCCACGGTTGGACAGGTGCGAATCCATTTTATTGACGACCCCGTATGCTTTCCGAACGAGAAAGGCGGCACCGCTCGTGCAATGACCGTTGTGTACGGAACCGGA
>JANYBT010000014.1 GCA_025360645.1 Acidobacteriaceae bacterium
GTTCGCGATCAGGCGACCGCCCGCGCAGCGAAAGTGACGGAGAAAGATCCGTTGCACGCGCGCTTGCAGAAGCTGGCCGAGGGCACCGAAGCTTTGCGGGGCAAGATTGTGGCCACCAAAGAGGGTGGAGCAATCACGGGGGAAGAACGCATTCGCGAGTTAATGGGCCAGTTGTATGGCTCGGTCAACAACTACGAAGGCCGGCCTTCCGCCCAGGAATACTCTCGCACCGAATCGCTGGGCAAGGAACTGGAGGACGTGCTGAACCAGTTCAAGAGCATGGCGGACAAGGACCTGGCCGCCATTAACAAGGACCTGGAGAAGAAGAAAATGGAAGCCATCAAGGTGACGAGCGAAGACGACTGGCAGAAGATGCACGCCAGCGGTGGAGCTTCGTCCGCCAAGATGGAGCGGGAGAACCCCTGGGAGCGAGATTAGGCTTTCGGGAAAAGTATCGAGCACGGAACCACGCCCACGGGAGGAATCCTGTGGGCGTTTTTTGGGGCTTACTCTGACGTATCGGGTCGGACGGCGTTTTATTCCAGCTTGCGATACACATCTCGCGCACGTTGCAGCAAGTCCAGCACTTCTTCCTTTTCAGCTGCGGTATTCCAGTCATGGTTTGCCTGGGCGGAGGAGATCAGCCGGTCGATCCAAATCACAAAGAACGCGGCATCGTCGTGCGCGTGCTGCTTGCTTCCCGCGACGCTAACGTAAACTGGACTGGTCGTGGCGTAGGGATAAATATCGAGAACGGGATACTCCGCTGTGTCGCTATAGGCGCGAAGCAGGCACCATCCCGACTCGGCGAGGGGTAATGTCCCAGTTATGTCTGAAATGGTGCGATCTTTACCGAGCGGCAGATCGCGCGTGACCTTGCCATTGCAAACGACTTGAAAGTGGTCCACGGGGACAATTGACCGCAGCCATGCGGAGAACTTCACTTCAGTGCTACCCACTGGCAGCTTCACCTCACCACCTGCCGAAGCGCCGTTCAGGGTGAAACCTAGCAGCGGCCCATTGGTCGCGAACGTCTTGCCCGCTTTCAGCCCCTGCAACCAGGGCGCGATGTGCAGCGGGCCGCGCGGCACGTTGACATACACGCGATTCAGGCCCACCGGCCCACGCAGGGAGGCGTAATTCGCCATCGCATCGGTGCCCCCCGCGGCGGGAAGCCGGAAGCCGCAATTCAGCAGGCGGTACCAGATCTCCGCGGTGGCCTTGTGATCGCTGAACCCCACTACTTCGATGTAGTCCACCTTGCCCAACGCAACATCAGCGGGTAGTTCATCCGTCAGCGACAAATCCTTGGCCGGATCCGGCAGGGTATCAAATGGGTGGACGTATCCCACGAGGGCACCCTGGGCGTGCGCGAAGTCGGCCACATTTGCGTTGGCCGGATACAAGCTTGCCGCCGCCGTGTTGGTGTATCCCACGTATCCCGGGATAAGGAAATTGTGGGTCAGATTCAGCAGTCCCAGATGTCCCCAGTAACTGGTGTGGAATTCCTGACCGTGCAGCAGGAGGTGCCGCGGGTTCGATGCGTGGTCGGGCTCAGGGCTGAAGTATGCGATATCGGGAATACGTTGCTCTTTGTTGACCACCAGGTCTTCGATGATGGGCAGGTTCTCCGCCTCGGCTTGCTCCACCAAATGTTGCGGCGTATTGCGGTAGGCTCCGCCGTAATTCATGTGGACGTGGACGTCGCCACTGATCCATTGCATTGCCGCATCGCGAGGGAGATTCAGCGGTTGAAGTTTCACGATCAGCTCTGAGGTCTTGCCGGCACTGATTTCTACCTGGCGCTGCTCGAAGCGGAATTCAAGGCCGCGCATCACCTCCACGGTAACGTGTCCAACCGGAACGGCAGTCTCCGAAGTACCGCTGGTCTGGAAATAGTGAGCTTCATAAGGGTGCTGGCTGCGGTCGAAGCTGTCATCGGCATAGATCCAGGCGTCGTCCGGCGCATAAGCCCGGCCGTCGCTGCCGGTGACAAACACTCGCGCGGCCAGACGCTTGCCCCCCGAATCCACAATCTTCAGCCGCAGGCGGCCGGTGGGGCGAATGTATTTTCTCTGGCGTATCACGATCTCCGCCTGCGAACCTGTGGGCATGGTCTGAATCCAGAGCGCCGTATTTCCTCCACGATTGGATATGAACGCGATCTTCGCTCCATCGCGCGACCAGCGAGGATTGATAGCGTCAAAGCTCCCGTACGACAATGGAAACGCGTCACCGCCGTTCGCTGGCATCACCCAGAGCTGATGCCACTGCCGGCCCAGGTACGACGCGTACACCAGACGTTTGCCGTCCGGCGAAAATTCCGGGCGCGCCTTCCATGCTGTCTCTTCGTAGTGAATCTCGCGGGCTTCGGCGCCAGGTTCCGCTTTCATTCGCCAGAATCCACCGGTGCCGTAGATGTGTTTGCGGTTCGACACAAAAACAATTTCGCGGCCGTCCGGCGACCACGCGGGGCTGATTTCGTGGTCCGCCTGGCTGTAATAGTAGCGAGGCAGGTCGCTGATGTGCTCCTTTGTGAGTTGTTGCACATTGGTAAGACCGCCGCCGGAGAAGTCGCCCGCGAAGATGTGGAAGTGCCCCTGGTTGGAAGTGGAAACGAAAGCGATGCGCAGGCCGTCCGGCGAAAAACGCGGCTCCAGATTCACTGCTCCTTCGCGCGTGAGCTGCAGCAGGTTCTGGTTGCGCAGGTCCAGCGCCCACAACTCAATGGCGTCATTCTGGTGGCGATCAAATACCACCCAATTCCCGTCGGCAGAACAATCGGGTTGGTAATCGTAGCCGGGCCCGGCGGTCAATTGCTGAGCCGTGTCACTCTTGAGGTCCTGCATCCAGAGCGAGCCGCCCATGGAGTACACCATGCGGCTGGAGTCTGGCATCCACGCCACGGAACTGGGACCAGTGGTGAGTTGCGGAACGTACATCTCGCGCCAGTAGTAGGAATGCGGCAAGTCCACCTGCTGCAATACAGGTGCGCGCTGGGCAAAAGCAAACACTGGAACCAGGCACGCCCACAACATCCGCCACTTCATTCTTCGGAACACGCAACCTCCTCGGCCAGCGTCGCCGCAATTTATGCCGCAGCGCGCTTACGCACCCACAACCAGTTCACCAACGCCACCGCCATTACGCCTGACAAGATCAACGATTTGCTCAAATCTAACTGCGTTGCCAGGACGAGGCACAGGACAACTCCGAGCCCCGCAAATCCAACTCCTCCAGGCAGCCGGAAGCGTGCCGCCGTTGGTTGCATTCGCCGCAGCACGGGAAGAGCAGCGCAAACCAAGCCGTAGTACAGCAACCGCGCCACCGCAGACAGGGTCACGTTCCAGCCGAAGCTTCCCGCCAGCGCCAGCAGCCACACCAACATCGAAAACACCGCGATCGAGACATGCGGAGTGAGAAACCGCGGATGGATAGCCGCAAACTGCTGGGGCAGATCTCCGCTTTGCCCGAGGGCATAGGTGACGCGAGGCATGGATAGGATTTTGGCGCTGAGATATCCATACATCGACAAGAGCGCCCCTACAGCCACGAACGCCGCTCCCGCCCCTCCCATGGTCAGGCGCGCCACCTCCGCTAAGGGACGATCCGTATGCGCTGCGTTTGGAAGCAGTCCCACCACCGCCCATTGCACCGCGGCATAAATCGCGCCGCAGACGACCAATGCCGTAAACAGCGAGAACACCACATCCCGCTGCGGGTCTTTAGCTTCGGCCGTCAACGCCAGCGCCGACTCAAAACCTCCGTAGGCGAATACCAGCAGCAGCATGGCGCTTAGCCAGGAGTGTGGCGTCGTCGCAAGCCAGGGCGTTCCTGCCGCCGCGTGCCCGTGCAGCGCAACCACACCTACGCCCGCCACCAGCAATAGCGGCACCAGCTTGGCGACTGTGAAGATGTCGCTGACTCGTGCTCCCGCTTTCACGCCGCGAATATTCAACAGGGTCAGAATCCCGATGAGCAAGCTGATGACCAGGAAACGCGGCCACGGATCTTTGGCGTGGGGCCAGAATTCACCCAGATAGATGACAAACAGGTTCGCGTTCGCTGCAGACGCCGCCGACTGCGCCAGGTAGAATATCCATCCCACCTCGATTCCTGCCAGCGGTCCGAACGCAGTCCGCACATAAAGATAAGGCCCGCCCGCACCACTGAATTGCGATGCGACTTCGGCAAAGCAGGCCATGAACACGCCCATTGCCGCACCCGCCAATAGCACGGCCACCGGACTCCAACGGCCCAGCAGTTCGGCCACCACCGAGGGCAACCCAAACACGCCGCTGCCAATAATCGAGTTGATGGTCAGCGCCACCATGCTCCAGCGGCCAATGGCGCGAACCAGTTGCGGATGAGAATCTGTCACAGCGGCTTTGTATCACACCGGCGTTGGTTTCCGCGATTTGGCGATCGGCGACACCCCCGTCACCGACGCGGCCTTAGGCGTCTCAGGCTGGGCTACACGAGAGTCACCTCAAGACACTGCGGGTTCATCCCGATGATGCTATTGGATACCCGCTCATGGACAACGCTAACTTCATCGAGAGTCTCTACCTGCGGCTTTTGCGCGCTGCCAATGAGATTAAGGCGCTACAACAAGAACTGGACTGCCTGGCCATGGTCGCATTCAACGATCCGGAAGTCGCCGAGGCCATGGCCGCGTTGCTGGACATGGATGCACCGTGTGCTCTCAGTGCCGCCATGGACGAGATGCGCCACAACTTGTGGTTCTACATGGAAGTGCTGCGAAATGGATCGCAACTGGGCGATAAGCTCCGGGAACACTTGGGCAGCGAGCAGTGTTTACCAGCCGCCGTCGGCGACGACGTGATGCTGCGCTATCTGGCTGAACACCGCAATCATAAGCCCAACTAAGCGCGGGCATCCGCGAGCAGCGCCTCGGCCACCTGCCGCCCCGAACGCAATGCCCCATTGATGGAAGCCGTGTCCAGAAAATCTCCGCAGGCGTACGAGCCTTCTGGTAGCCGGGCGCTCCCGTCCCCTAAGACGACACTCGTCTGTTCGGGCAGCGCATCGGGAATGAAGTAGCTCTTCAAGTGCTGCCACCGCTGAACCGCGGGACCAAACCAGCTGGTGAGTTGCTGCCGGACCGCGGCCTGCATTTGGCCGTCCGCCATCTCTCGCTGTCCCAGCACCGTCACCGACACCAGGTGCGCTCCGACCGGCGCATATCCGGCGGCCACGAGATTTGGCACGCAAACGCTGTTCACGGGCCCGCTGCTGTCGCCGTTCAGCACCAGCGTGGGTTCATCAATCGGAGTCTTTTCCGCTGCGAAGTACAGGCAGGTCGCGCCTTTCGATCGCATCTGTGGCAGCGATGGCACTAGCCGGCACGCATTGGCGTGGTCCGCCGCGATCACTACCGAGCGGGCGGAAAGACGTTCGCCTGTCGCCAACGTCACCGACTGCGCCGCTACCTGGGTCGCTCGAGCGTTCAAGCGAATGGTCCCCTCGGGCAGCCGCGATGCCATTTGCTCAGCCATTGCGCCCATCCCGCGCGCCGGCAGGGCCGCGTGCCCTTCGGAAAACATGCGGAATACAAACTGAAACATGCGGCTGGAAGTGCGCAACTCACGTTCCAGAAATATGCCGCCGAAGAAGGGACGGAAGAAGCGCTCGATCATTACCGGAGAGAACCCTCGCTCTCGCAAGAACTGGCTAGTGGAAGTCTCTGGCGATTGAAAAATTGCCTGCAACGGCCCGCGAATCACCTGATAGCGCAACTTTGCGATGCGCAGTTTGTCGCCCAGCGTGCCGATGGGGGAAAATGCAGTCTGTAACATCGCACCGGGACGGCGCCACGGATCGGCAACCCGATGGAACTTTCCCGACAGGCGCACCAGCGCTCCGGGCTCAAACCGGCCCAATTGCAGAGCGGTGTAATCCAACGACCGCTGCGCCGCCGGATATGCGGTCAGCAGCACCTGAAAACCGCGATCCAGCAGAAATCCGTCGAGGTAGTCGGTGCGGGCGCGCCCGCCCACACCATCGGAGGCTTCCACGATCAGACACGGAATATTTGCCCGGGCAAGTTCGCGGGCGCAGGACAACCCGGCCAGGCCGGCGCCAACAATGATGACCTCTGCCATAAGGGCCCAAGGAGTATGCCGGAAATGGTCTTACTTTTCCACTGCGCGGTCAGGCGCGAGACCGAATGCGCGACAACCCGCCGTCAATGCCCAACACTTGCCCGGTGACCCAGCTTTGTTCGGGTGACAGCAGCCATTGGATCGCGGCCGCCACATCGCCGGGTTCGCCCACTCGTCCCAACGCGTGCATTCCAGCGGAGGCTCGCTTCATGATTTCGCTGGCCAGCAGTTTGGCGGTCAACTGAGTGTGCACCATCCCCGGCGCGACGCAATTTATGCGAATGCCGCGGGAAGCATAGGACGCGGCTGCGGCCAGCATCAGTCCGACCACGCCGGCTTTGGCCGCCGCAATGGCTTCGTGGTTCGCCAACCCAATCTGGGCCGCTGCGGAGGAGACCAGAACAATCGATCCTGGCTGTTGTTGAAATACTCCCACCGCCGCGCGCACCGTCGCGAAGGCCGAGGTCAGGTTGGTTTGCAGCACTGCCTGCCAGTCTGCTTCGGTGGTCAGATGGGCCGGTTTCAGAAGCAGCGAACCCACGCAATTGGCTACGCCATCGAGCTTGCCGAAATGACTTGCGGCATTCGTCAGGCAAGCCTGTACCTGCTCAAAGCTGCCGGCGTCCAGCACAGAATATCGGCTTCCCAACGAGTCCGCGAGCGCTTGTAGGGTGGCCTCGGTCCGCCCCGCCAGCCAAACCTGGTCTTCCTTAGCAACGATTCGCCGGCACAGCTCCGACCCAATTCCACCCGCCGCACCGAGCACAACGTAATTCGCCATCTTCAAGCCCCCGGGTCCGATCTGTTTTTTCTTCTTAATAAGATTCCGGCCCTCCCCGGACGCATTACGAACCAGGACGGCATCATCGCCGCGACGCAACCCGAAGCAAACCCACCGTCTTGATTTTCATCACACTCAAAAACGTTGTACCGAACTTGCGCGGGCGCATCCCGACGGTGACTGGTCCCGAGCCCGCGCGGTCCGCCCAACGGCCTGCGATCATCAAACAACGAACATGTGGATCCGTCGTTCCAATCCCAACTATTCTTTCCCGCCCGGCCTGGAGCACAATCTGCTCTGGTACGCATTCCGCAAGTTCAAGCCCCAGGATCCCATCGCGTTGTTCGAGGAACTGGCGCGCCGTTTTGGTCCAATCGCGCATTACCAGATCGGGCCCGAACACATCGTGTTCGTCAATCATCCGGAGTGGATTCGGGAAATTCTGGTGGTGCAAAACGACAACTTCGTGAAGGAGCGCACGGTGCAGCGCACCAAAATGCTGCTGGGCGAGGGCATGATTACCAGCGAAGGACGCCAGCACCGGGCGCAGCGCCAGGTGGCCCAGCCCGCGTTTCATCGCCAGAGAATCGGGGCATACGCCGACGCGATCGTAGAAGAAGCGGTCAACCTGCGTGACTCTTGGCAGGCTGGAGAGACACTGGACATCGCCCAGGAGATGATGCGGCTAACATTGCGCATTGTGGCGCGCACTCTGTTTGGCACAGAGCTGGCTCTGCCACAAGCCAAAGCACTGGCTGATGCCATCAACAAGATCATGGATTTGTACCACTACCTGGTCATCCTGCCCGCGGTCGAGACTCTGGTGCACTTGAACGCACCCAAGGTCGGCGCATTTGGCCCGGCGCGTGCCCGGCTCGACGGAGTGGTTTATAACATGATTGAAGACCGCCGCCGCCGGGGCAGCGGCGACTCTGGCGACTTGCTCGATATGATGCTGGCTGCCGCCGGGGAAGGGCCAGAGGCCGAGAAGCAGCTGCGCGACCAGATCATCACGATTTTTCTGGCGGGCTATGAAACCGTGGCCAATGCCCTCACCTGGACGTGGTATTTGCTCTCGGAGAATCCCGCCGCGCGCCACACTCTGCAGCAGGAAGTGGATGCGGTGCTGGCGGGCAGGACGCCCACGCTCGAAGACGTTCCGCAACTGAAGTACTGCGAGATGGCGCTGGCCGAGTCGATGCGCTTGTATCCGCCCGCCTGGGCCATGGGACGCCGCGCCCTCAACGATTTTCGCCTCGGCCCGTATTTTCTCCCCAAGGGAACGACACTCCTTATCAGCCAGTTCATCACTCACCGCGAGGAGCAGTATTTTCCCGACCCGCTGCGGTTTGATCCGCTGCGCTTCACTGCGGAGGAAAAAGCGAAACGCCCGAAGTTCGTGTATTTTCCCTTTGGAGCCGGGCCCCGCCAGTGCATCGGCGAAGCCTTTGCCTGGATGGAGAGCGTGCTGGTGATGGCAACGCTCGCCCAGAAGTGGCAGTTGCAGATGGTCCCGGGACACCGGGTTCAGCCCCAGCCCCTGATTACTCTGCGGCCGAAATATGGCATGAAGATGACGGTGGCGCAGGTCCCGTTGGGGTTCGGCAATGAGGCAACGTCGTTTCGCAAGCCGCTGAGTTTCTCCCGGGGGTGATTGGGGAAGGCACTTGCACCGCGGGCGAGCGTTCTTGTAGTGTAAGACTAGTCAGACTAGTCTTATGAAATCCAAAGACGCACTTCGCTCGTACCCCCGCTGGCAGTTGCAAACCGCCAAGGCGAGATTCAGTGAGTTGGTGCGGCGGGTCCACACCGAGGGCCCGCAATTCGTCACCCGCCAGGGCAAAGACGCGGTCGTCGTGCTCTCCGCGAAAGACTACGACCGTCTGCGCGCCCGCTCGCGTCAGCCCCGCAGCCTGGTGGATTTCTTCGCCGAGTCACCACTGGCAGAGGCACGGCTTCACCTCCAGCGCACCCCCGACTTCGGACGCGAGCTTGAGTTGTGAGCGGGTTCCTGCTCGACACCAATGTGATTTCCGAGCTGGTGCGCGCCAAACCCGATGCGCGAGTTGTGGCCTGGATCAGGGCCACCGACGAATCTCTGCTACACCTCAGCGTGCTCACGCTGGGCGAGATTCGCAAAGGTGTTTCGCTGCTCCCCTCTTCCTCGCGAAGAACCCGGCTCGAATCCTGGCTTGATACGGAACTGACGGACCGCTTTGCCGGAAGAATTCTGACGGTTGACCAATCTGTGGCGGAGCGCTGGGGCCGTCTCACCGCCGCTTCACGGAGAGCACCCCTTCCGGTGATTGACGGTCTGCTCGCAGCGACGGCCTTGCACCACGACCTGACCCTGGTAAGCCGCGACCTCTCGCCCGCCGCCCGCGCCAACGTTCCCTGTTTCGATCCGTGGGCGTCCTAGCTTTTCTACAAGTTCACCACTTTCATCATTGCCTCGGGATAGCGCAGTCCAGCCGCCGCGCCTTGCGGCATCACTTCATTGATGTGCTTCAGGTCAGCCTCGCTGAACACAATTTCCGCAGCCGCTGCATTTTCTTCCAGGTAGGTCCGCCGCTTGGTCCCCGGAATCGGGACGATGTCTTCGCCTTGAGCCATCACCCACGCCAAGGCCAGTTGTGAAGCTTTGCATTTCTTCTCCGCCGCGATCTCTTCCAACCGGTGCACCAGGTCGAGGTTCTTCTGGAAATTCTCGCCCTGAAAGCGCGGGGAGAAGCGGCGGTAGTCATCCTGCGGAAAATCCTCAAAGCGCTTGAACTGGCCGGTGAGGAATCCGCGCCCCAGCGGACTGTACGCCACAAAGCCGATCCCCAGTTCACGGCAAACCGGCAGAATCTCGTCCTCTGGATCCCGCGTCCACAGCGAATACTCCGTCTGCAATGCGGCAATGGGATGCACCTTCACCGCCCGTCGCAGGGTGCTCGCCCCAGCTTCCGACAGCCCCAGATAACGCACTTTTCCTTCCTTCACCAGCTCCGCCATTGCCCCCACCGTCTCTTCAATTGCGGTGTCCGGATCGACCCGATGCTGGTAGTACAAATCAATGTGGTCCACGCCGAGGCGCTTTAGACTGCCTTCGCAAGACTGTTTCACATACTCCGGACGCCCATTGACACCCCGCTTGGTGGGATCGTTCAGGTCACGGACAATGCCGAACTTCGTGGCCAGCACCACGCGGTCGCGCTTTCCGGCGATTGCCTTGCCGACCAGCTCTTCATTCGTGTAGGGCCCGTACATGTCGGCGGTGTCCAGAAAAGTGATGCCCAGTTCCAATGCGCGATGGATGGTCGCGGTCGATTCGCGGTCGTCGCGCCCGCTGTAGAAATCCGACATGCCCATGCAGCCGAGGCCCATGGCAGAAACCTGAAGTCCCGAGCGGCCAAGTTGACGAGTTTTCATATATGAGTCCTCCGTTGAGTGGAGCGTGATTAAAACTGAACCTGGTTCAGAAGAATTTACAAGTCAGTAGATGCGGGAAATCTCCAAATGTCTCAGTCCACTTGGATCAGAGGCTTGGCGGCTGCCCAAACTTCGCCAATCTCAACCGCAGGCACGCCCGCGGCATTCAAGGCGTGGATCAAAGCTTTGGCGTCCGACTCGGCGACAGAAATTAGTAGTCCGCCGGCGGTCTGCGGATCAAACAACATCGTCTTCACCTCGTCGGCAACTCTAGCCCTATACTCGACCACGCACTCGGCAAACTCCCGGTTGGCATTCAGTCCCCCCGGAATGTGTCCGGCTCTCACGCATTCCAAGGCTCCATCAATCAGCGCCACTCGGTCCGCGTGGATGCGAAAACTCACTTGCGACGCCAGTGCCATCTCGCGGGCGTGGCCAATCAATCCGAAGCCGGTCACATCGGTCATGCTGTGGACGGTCCATGCGCCAGACGTGATGACCTGCGCCGCCAGCTTGTTGAGCGTGGTCATGGACTTTACTGCCGCATCAATCCACTCCTGCTTCGCCACACCTTTCTTAATCGCGGTCGCGATCACGCCGGTGCCCAGCGCCTTGGTAAACACCAGCCGGTCACCAGCCTGGGCGCCCGCATTCGCCATCACCCGCTGCGGATGCACGACTCCCGTCACCGCGTATCCAAACTTGGTTTCCTCATCGCGAATGCTGTGCCCGCCAATCACGGTGCAGCCCGCCTCCATCATCTTCGACAAGCCACCGGCCAGGATACGCTCCAGAATCGCCAGATCTGCCTTGTCGGGAAAGCACACCAGCGCCAGTGAGGTCAGCGGCCGCCCTCCCATCGCATATACGTCACTCAAAGAGTTGGTCGCGGCGATCTGACCGAAGGTGTAGGGGTCATCCACAATAGGAGTGAAAAAATCGACTGTTTGCACCAGAGCGGTGTCCGGCGTCAGTAGATACACTCCGGCGTCGTCGGCGTGGTCAAAGCCGACTAGCACATTGGGGTCGTGTTGCCGGGCTAATTTCCCAAGCACCGTGTCCAGCGCCGCCGGACTCAGCTTGGACGCTCAACCCGCAGCTTTGACAGACTCCGTCAGCCGGAATGGCTTGTTCTCAGGCACAGGGCCATTGTAGAGGAGGCAGCGGGAAAGCGAGGAGCGGAAGCGGATTTGCGGAGTCTAGCCTACTTCAACTTCACGTCCACAAACACGATTTCGGGATAGGCGCGGTTCCACTGTTGGGAGATGCCCTCAAACGTCAAGCGGAAAGGCTTGGTCTGTCCCGGCCCCAGGGGCGAAGCGCTCAAGTCCACCGCGTCGGGGTAGGGTCCGCCGGTCTGCAACACGCGCAACCCCACTTCTTCCTTCTGCGCCGTCTGCCCCAGGCCGTCCTTGAACACCACGCGAACCACGGCGTGGATGACAGTCTGTTCGCCTGTGTTGGTCACGGAGCCGTCCAGATAGGTCACGCTCGCGCCGACGAAATTCTCCGCCGCACTGAGCTTCAGGTCGCTCAACTTGAGATTCGCGACATAGGCTGGAGGAGCAGCAGGAACCTTGCGTTCACTTCGCAACATGAGCGCAATGCCTCCGGCAACGGCCAGGAACACCACTACTCCGATAAAAATGGACCGGGAAACTGTCTGCTTCTCGGCCGGAGGTGAAACCTGCATCAACCCGCCCATACCTGGAATTGTAGTTTGTGCGATTTTGATTGTCGATTTGCAGGTTGCATTCGGTCCGGCGAGATCATCGGTGGGCGTGGTGGTAGGGGTGTTTCTTCAGGATGGTGAAGGCGCGGTAGATCTGCTCGAGCAGGACGACACGGGCGAGCTCATGGGCGAGGGTCATCTTGCCAAGGGAGAGCGTGAGATCGGCGGCGGCGCGGGTTTGGGTGCTGAACCCATCAGCCGGACCGATGGCGAACAGGAGCGGCGGAGCAGCGGCGTCCGCATGGCGCTGCACAAAAGCCGCGAGGTCTTCGGAGGACATCTGCTTGCCACCCGAGTCGAGAAGGACGAGAAAGTGGCGCGGCTGGTTGCGGAGGCCGCGTGCGAGGTCGCGCAGCGAGGCCTCGTCCCTGAGAGCCAGGCCGCTGGTCTCGGCATAGCGCGAAATGCGCTTCACGTACTCGTCGGTGAGCGATTGGATGGCGGGTTCTTTGGTTTTGCCGATCCAGGCTACGGATATCTTCACGACAGGCATTTAACCACACCGCACGCGGCGAGCGCAGGCGCAGACAACCTCTGCATCACACGCGCCGCTGCCGGCCCAAACCCGTAACCCGCGGCTCACCACGCCAAAACAGGTACAATCACTCATTCCTATGACAGACGTTCGTCGCGGTCTCATCATCGTCAATACTGGTCCCGGCAAGGGCAAGACCACAGCGGCCATGGGCACGGGCCTGCGCGCTGTCGGGCAGGGCATGAAGGTCTTGATGCTCCAGTTTCTGAAGGGCTCATGGCACTATGGCGAACTCGACGCCGTTCAGTCTTTCGGCGACAAGTTCGTCATGAAGCAGATGGGGCGTGGCTTCGTGAAAGTGGGTGCGGAGAAGCCTGATCCCGAGGACGTCCGCATGGTTGAGCAAGCCTGGGCTGAGGCCGATAAGGCAATCCACTCCGGCGCATGGGACCTGGTCATTCTCGACGAGATCAACTACGCCATCGGCTATGGCATGTTGGACCCGGCCAAGGTGACGGAATCGCTGAAAACGAAGCCCGAGATGGTGCACGTCATCTTGACGGGACGCAACGCGCACCCCACAATTGTCGAGCTGGCTGATACAGTTACAGAGATGCGCCAAGTGAAGCACGCCTACGAAAAAGGCGTCATGGCGCAGCGAGGAATCGAATATTGATTTTGTAACTGAGTAATTGAGTAATTTTGTAATTGGGTAATTTTGAAACCGTACGGGCCGGCAGCGCGCCACAACACAGGTTGGCTTTTCAATTACAAAATTGCCCAATTACCAAATTCTTCCCCATGCCCTGGTTCAAACGCCAACCCGTCACGCTCGACGCCTCCGGCGAGAAGAACGTTCGCACCGAGGGTCTCTGGGTCAAGTGCGAGCAATGCCGCCAGATCATCTGGAAAAAAGATCTGGACGAGAACATGAGCGTCTGCCCCAAGTGCGGCAAGCACTTCCGCATTGACGCCCGCACCCGTCTGGCTCAGCTCCTCGACGACAACCAGTACGAGACGTTCGATACCAACCTGTCTTCGACAGATCCGTTGAGCTTTGTCGATCTCAAGGCGTATCGAAATCGCCTGCAAGCCGCGCAGCGCGATACCCAGCTTAAAGATGCCATCATCAACGCCTACGGCAAGCTCGACGGCCGCCCCGTCATCATCAGCGCCATGGAGTATGCCTTCATTGGCGGCAGCATGGGAGCGGTGGTCGGTGAAGTCATCACCCGCGCCATCGAACGCGCTCACGACGCCCGAACTCCGCTCATCATCGTATCCGCATCAGGCGGCGCTCGCATGATGGAAGGCGTGATCAGCCTGATGCAACTGGCCAAGATTTCGGCCGCGCTTGCCCGCCTGGACGGCGCGAAAGTCCCTTACATCTCAGTTCTCACCGATCCGACGACCGGCGGCGTGACCGCTTCTTTCGCGATGCTCGGAGATCTCAACATCGCCGAGCCGGGAGCGCTCATCGGTTTCGCCGGCCCTCGCGTGATTGAGCAGACCATCCGCCAGAAACTGCCGCCCGGATTTCAACGCGCCGAATTTTTGCTGGAGCACGGCTTCCTGGACGCGGTGGTGCCGCGCAAAGAATTGAAAGCCTACATCTCCCGCGCTTTGGCCTTTATGATTCCGTAGGTCCGCAACCGCCGACTTCTGCTAATCTGACAGCGGCGACTTCTGCGCAAAGCGCAGAACCCAACCCCTCCGATGTCTTACGACTCCGCCATCGCCAGCATGTTCGCCCTTGGCCACGAGCTTGCCAATACTCCGTCCCACAAGTTCGACCTCGACCACATGCGGATCCTGCTCGATGCGCTCGACCACCCCGAGCGCCGCTTCCCCAGCGTGCTTATCGCCGGCACCAACGGCAAGGGATCGACCGCGGCGACGCTGGCCGCCATTCTGCAGGCTAGCGGCTATAAGACCGGCCTGTACACTTCGCCTCACCTGGTTCGCATCAACGAGCGGATCCGATTCAACGGAGCGACCATCAGCGACGACTCGTTCGCTGCGCTCCACCACCGCGTGGCTCAGACCGCCCAGACCCTGGTCGCGTCGCAGCACCTCCCCTGGCATCCCAGCTTCTTTGAGATGCTCACCGCCATCGCCTTCGTGGCCTTCGCCGAAGCGGGCTTGGAAATTGCCATACTCGAAGTCGGCATGGGCGGACGCCTCGATGCTACCAACGTGGTAGACCCAATGCTGAGCATCATTACCGACATCTCGCTGGACCACCAGAATTTCCTCGGCGACACCGTGACGGAAATCGCGCGCGAAAAGGCGGGTATTATTCGCCCCGGCGGCATCGTGGTCACGCTTCCTCAATCGCCCGAAGCCAACGACGTCATTGGTCATGCAATGATTGACCTCGGGGCCCGCGGCGTCAGCGCTGTCCCTTTTGTTCCTCCCGTTTCGCCGGGCGCCGACGCCCAATGGCGCGGGACGACCACTTACCCTCTTACCGTGCTCAACCAGGACATCCTGATCGACTCGCCGTTGACCGGACGCCACCAACTCCGCAACCTCGCCCTTGCCATTGCCGCCGCTGAGCAGCTCGCTCTCAACCGCTTTCCCTCCATCACCGCCGCGACCATTGCCCGCGGCATCCACGAAACCCGCTGGCCCGGACGCTTCCAGTTTCTGCCGGCCAGCGCGACCGCGCCGGATACCATCTTCGACGTCGCCCACAATCCCGCCGGTGCCTGGGCCCTCCGCGCCGCGCTCTCCGCTACCTTTGAGGACCGCCCGCTGACCGTCATTTTCGGCGTCATGCGCGACAAGGCCATCGCTGAAATGACCGAGATTTTGTTTCCCGTGGCGCATCGGGTGATTGTGACCCACGCCAATAACCCGCGCGCCGCCAGTCCCGCCGAAATCAGAGTTGCTGCAACCCGCGTCGCCGTCGAAATCGAAGAGGCACGGGATGTTGCCTCCGCCCTCGCGATGGCCGGCTCTGGCGCCACCTCGGAAACCCTGGTCGTCGTCACTGGCTCCATCTACATCGTCGGCGAAGCGATGCATTTACTTGGCGCTCGCATCTAGCGAACGAGTGCCCAAAGACCCGCGCCAGCGCGCCGGGGAATGTCCCAATCCTCAATTTCCGGTATCATGAGAGACATACAGGAGGGGTGATGGCAGTACCGATTTCGCAAATGTGGACAGTTGCGTCCTATGTTCTGCGCCAGAAAGCCGCTGGACGCAAGCGCTACCCGCTGGTGCTCATGCTCGAGCCCCTGTTCCGCTGCAATCTTGCGTGCGCCGGATGCGGCAAAATCCAGTATCCCGCTCATGTCCTCAAGCAAAATCTGTCGCCCGAAGAGTGTTTCCAGGCGGTGGATGAGTGCGGCGCTCCCATTGTCTCCATCCCCGGTGGCGAGCCCCTGATGCACCCCCAGATCGGCGAAATCGTCCGCGGCCTGGTGGCGCGCAAGAAATACATCTATCTCTGCACCAACGCTCTGCTGCTTAAGGAAAAGCTTCATCTGTTCACTCCCAGTAAGTACCTCAGCTTCTCCGTCCACGTGGACGGCCAGCGCGAGCATCACGACTTCTCCGTCTGCCGCGAAGGCGGATACGACATAGCCCTTGATGGCATGCGCGAGGCCATTGCCCGCGGATTCCGCGTCACCACCAATACCACCCTGTTCGACGGCGCCGATCCGCGCAGCGTGCGCGCCTTCTTCGACGAGATGATGGCCTTGGGCGTCGAGAGCATGATGGTTTCGCCCGGCTACTCCTATGACAAGGCTCCCGATCAGCAGCACTTCATGGGACGGGCCCGCATCCGCCGCTTGTTCCGCGCCATCTTGTCGGAACGCAAGTCCACCTGGCGCTTCAATTTGTCGCCCTTGTTTCTGGAATACCTGATGGGCAAGCGCACCTACCACTGCACTCCCTGGGGCATGCCCACCTACAACATGTTCGGCTGGCAAAAACCCTGCTACTTGCTGCAGGACGGCTACACCGACACTTTCGCTGAACTGATGGAAACCACCGAGTGGGACGGTTACGGCACCGAGTCGGGCAACCCGCATTGCGCCAACTGCATGGTGCACTGCGGCTATGAGCCTTCGGCCGTAAATGAGACCTTTGGATCCTGGGGCGGATTCTTTGCCACGGTCAAGGCCACCTTCGCCCGCTATCCTGACGCTAATGCGCTCTCCGATTTTGATCGCAGCGCGGCCCCGATGCCCTCGCATGATTTGGTGCAGATCCAGGACGGCGCTCCTCAATCTGAAGAAAGCCGAGTATGAGCGGTTTCGAGCGCAGCAAGACTCCCGGCGGCCAGCCCGCCCAGCTGTGGCCAACTACCCCGGTGACACCACCGGCAGCCGCACCCGTGAATGCCGACGAACTTGAGGTGGTTTCCGGTTTTGCTCATGACAATCTGGAAGGCTGGATTCCCAAGCTGGCCAACGACGAAGATATTCGTATTGCCCTGGAAAAGGCCTTCGACTACCGTGGCGATGTGACCATCACGCGTAAAAATGGCACCAAAATTTCCGGCTACGTGTTCGACCGTCGCGCCGGTGCAACCCTGGAAACCTCAGCCGTCCGTATCATCCCCCAGGCCACGCAAGCGCGACTGGCGGTACCGTACTCGGAAATCGCTGCCATCGCCTTCACCGGCAAAGACCCGGCTGCTGGCAAGAGCTACGAAGCCTGGGTCAAGAAATACCGCGAAAAGCGGGCCCAGGGTGAGACCTACAACCTGGAACCCGAATCCCTCGACAAGCCTTAACGCCGGGTAGCAAAAGGCATCGCCAGCCGTAACCCTCAAATTGCAGGCACCGACCCGTCCGTAGTACACTCATGTCGCTTTTCACTCATGTCGTTTGGGTTGCTCAAACAAGGAGTCTCATCCCATGGAACAACGGGGCACCATTTCGCAAGCTGCAGTCCCTCACAAAGAAGGACGCGCGGTTTGGGTCGTCACTGCTTATGGCAT